>CAYQEB010000054.1:11750-26125 GCA_964416395.1 uncultured Caldilineaceae bacterium
TGTTCTGGATCGATGTTCTGGATCGATGCGACCGGGCAGATCCGAGGACCCGCCCGGTCGCTGGCGTGGCATCGCTAGCGTGGCATGGCCGGGAAGGCGGCTACTGTTCGTACTCGCCCAGCAGCTCCCGGGCCTTGTCCACAAAGGAGGTGTCCACCACTTTGCTCAGGTCGATGGGCTCGGTGTACTCGGTGCGGCCGTTCTCCCGGTGCACCCGCTCCACGTCCGCCAGGCCCTCCACAGGGATGCGCATGTTGGGGTCGTAGATCACAGGGCGGCCGTTGCGGATGGCCTCCTCGGTGGAGTTCACGTACTTGAGGTAGGCGGCGATGTTCTCGTCCGAGAGGTAGTCCTCCCCCTGCATCATGCGGGTGGCCTCCATCAGGGCCAGGACGAAACGCTGGGCGGCCTCTCGCCGGTTGTTGACGAAGTTGCCCGAGCCCACGAAGGCCACGGTCATCAGGCCTGGGGCCAGGTCCGTGGCCAGGGCCTCCCCGTAGCCGGCCTCGATGACCTGGTCCGCGTAGGGGGAGCCCAGGAGCCCGGCGTCGATGGAGCCGTTCTCGAAGGCCGCGGGCATGTCCGCGTTGCCGATCTGGACGATGTTCACGTCCCGGATGGTCAGGCCGCCCCGCTCCAGGGCCTTGGAGAGGAGATACTCGCCGCCGCTGCCCGGGCCGCCAGCCAGGGCCACGGTGCGCCCGGCCAGGTCCGCCACGTCCTTGACCTCGCCGTTCTCCACCAGCTCCTTGCGCACCACCAGCTTGGTGGGGCTGTTCTCGAAGGGCTCCAGCGCGCCCGGCGCGATGATGCGGATGTCCAGCCCCTGGCTCCAGCCGTTCCAGAGGGAGGTGACGATGGCGATGCCGCCCACATCGATGGCCCCCTCGGTCAGGAAGGCGATGGCCTCGGTGCCCGACTTCACCCGTTCCAGCTCCACGTCCAGGCCATACTTCTCGAAGAGGCCCCGGTCCGCGGCCACGTACATGGCAGCGAACTTCATGATGGGCACGTAGGCCACCTTCACCTTCTCCGGCGGATCCAGGGGCGGCAGCACTGTCTCCGGCCCGGGTTCACTCTCCTCCTGGGCCGTTTCCTCCTGGGCCGCTTCCTCTTGGGCGGCTTCCTCCTGGGCCGGTTGTTCGGCCGGGGCGGCCTCTTCCTGGGCGGGCTGTTCGGCTGGGGCGGGCGCTGCAGGCGGGGCTGCCGGGGCGCAGCCCGCCAGGACCAGGCTCAGCAGCAGGGCCAGGGTGGCCGACAGAAACACAAAACGACGAACGGTGCGGGACATGATGACACTTCCTCCTTGGCAGTGCTGAAAGGGGATCGATGAACTGTGGGGGTGTGGTTCGGGGATACCCCAATGGTAGCGGAAAGCGGGGCTCGTGTCCAATGGGGCGAGGAGTAAGATGGGGGAAAGAGGGGGTGGGAAAGCGGGGAGGAAATCCCCGCTACCCCGAGATCTCGATGGGCGCGTAGGGGCTGATGCGGCGCAGCTTGGCGATGAGCTGGGCCCGCTCCGCTTCGTGACGGGCCGCAGCGATCCGGGCTCGCAGTTTGCGGATCTTCTCCCGGCGCTTGCGTCGACGGCGCAGCTCTCGCATCCGTTCCGCTCGGTTGTGGGCCATGGAACACCTCCTCTGGTGGATCGCTCTCTGACGGTGGTTCTTGGATTGCAGGCGGTTTTGGATTGTGGGCGGATGGGTTTCTCCAGACAATTATACGGCTTCCCGCCAGGGGAGCAAAAACAGACGGCTCCAGGAGGATGGGCCGCCGATGAACGTTCCCGTCAGGAGCGCCCCCCCTCCGCCCGCGGCTCACCGCCCTGGGAGCCAAGCGCCCGCTCCCCCAACATGGCCTCCGCCTGGGCCCGCACCCAGGACGCGTCCATGTCGTCGGGGAAGTCCTCCAGGGGCGGCAAGGCTGGATGGCTCTGGAGCCGGCGCGCGGCGGCCAGGGCCTGGGCCGGACGGCCCGCGTCCACCCAGATGATCGCCAGCAGGAGCAGGGCCCGCCTCGCCCAGCCAGGGTGGTTTCCCGTCAGAAAGGCCTGCTGGGCTTCCTCCAGGCAGGACTCGGCCTGGGCCAGCTGCCCCTGGAACCGGTAGGCCTGGCCTAGATAGAGCCAGGAGAGGCCGCAGAGATAGGGCCGGCCCATCTCCAGGCGGATGGCCAGGGCCTCCTCGTGTCGGGCCGCGGCCCCCTGGAAATCCCCCTGGGCCTGGGCCACCCGTCCCCGATTGTAGAGGGCCAGGGCCACCCCGTAGGGCGCCCCCTGCTCCTGGAACATGGCCTGACACTCCTGGAAACGGGCCTCCGCCTCCCCGTACTCCCCGGCCTTGAAGGCCACCAGCCCCAGGTTGTTCAAGCAGCCAGCGATGCCCGGCCGGTCCTCCAGCTCCCGCAGGATGGCCAGGGTCTTGCGGTGGAAGGTGGTGGCTTCCTCGTGGCGGCCCTGGTTGCCCGCCAACAGCCCCAGGCAGTTGAAAGCCCGGGCCATGCCTCGCCGGTTGTCACTCTTCTGATGCAGGGCCAGGCTCTCCCAGGCCCAGCGAAGGCCCTCCTGGATCTGGTTCTGGAGATAGCAGAGGAAGGCCAGCTCGTCCAGGCTCACCGCCTGCTGATGGGCATCCCCCAGGGCGGTGGCGATGGCCAGGCTCTCCTCCAGGTGCGCCCGGGCCTGGGCGAAGGCGCCGGACTTGCGCTCCAGCACAGCCAAGGCCCGCAGGGCAAAGGGCATCTCCCCCCGGGCTCGGGGATCCGCCGGCTCCTGGCGGAAGAGATCCAGACTGGCCCGGAGCAGCCGCCGGCCCCGGTCGTCCTCCGAGAGGAACTCGCAGCAGGCCCCTTGCCGGGCCCAGATCCGCCCCAGGAGGAGCCGTCGCTCCGCCAGATCCAGCGGAGCATCCTGACCCTCGGGCCAGCTCTCCAGGAGGGTCGCCGCCCGGCCCAGGACCTCCTCCCCTTCCTCCGACCGTCCCTGGTCCACGTAGAGCTGATGGAGGCCGGTCACCCCCTGCTGGATGGCCTGCAACTGCCCCTGGGCCACCGCCCACTCCCAGCCGCGGACCACGTTCCCGAACTCCTGCCGCATCTCCGCCAGGACCGCCTGCTGGCGAGGGCCGCTCAGCTCCGGCTCCCGCTGGGCCAGGAAGGCGGCGAAGAACAGGCTATGCCGCTCCCGAGCCTGGCGCTGGAGGTCGCCCCGGGCGGCCAGCTTCTCTCCCACGAACTGGGCCAGGAGCGGGTGGATGGTGTAGCGGGGATCGGCCCCGACCTGGGCCGCCTGTTTCTGGAGCAGGGACTTGTGGGCCAGGGCCTCCAGGATCGGCCCAGCCTCTGCCCCGGTTTCTGTGACCTCCGCCACTGTGGACGGGGCGAAGCCATCCTGGAAGACGGCCAGCTGGGCCAGGAAGGTCTGCTCCGCCTCATCCAGCAGCCGCCAGGAGTAGTCGAAGGAGGCCCGGATGCTCCGGTGACGGGGCGGGACGTCCCTCATGGTGGTGGCCAGGGAGTCCAGGCCGGCCACCAGCGCCTGGAGGATCCGCTCCAGGGAGCGGGTGCGCACGGTGGCGCTGGCCAGCTCAATGGCCAGGGGCGCGCCGGCCACCAGGGCGCAGATGCTCTGGACCAAAGCGCTGTTCTCCGGCGTCAGGGCGAAGCCCGGCTGGACCCGCTGGGCCGTCTGCTGGAAGAGGGCCAGGGCGTCGGCCAGGGGCTCTCGGTCGGGGACGGCCCAGGGATCGGCCCGGACCGCCTCCAGGGCCATGCCCGGCACGTCCAGAAGCCACTCGGCCCGCAGGTGCAGGGGCTCCCGAGAGGTGACCAGGAGCTGGATCCCGGGCCCGGCGTGGAGGATCTCCAGGAGCAGCCCGGGGACCGGGAGCAGGTGCTCGAAGTTGTCCAGGATGACCAGGATCTCCCGTTCTCGGAGGAAGGCCAGGAGCTGGCGGCGCCGGGCCTCCTCCGCCTGGACACTGGGCGGGAAGCGCAGTCCCAGGCCCTGGGCCAGGGCGGCCAGGAGCTGGCTCGGGCTTTCCAGAGGGGCCAGGGGGACGAAGACGATGCCGTCCCGGTAGAGGCCGCGCCGCTCCCGCCCCGCCTGGATGGCCAGGCGAGTCTTGCCCACGCCCCCAGGCCCCACCAGGGTGAGCAGGCGACAGTCCGGCTGATCCAGCCGTTCCGCCAGATCGCTCAGCTCCTGGGCCCGGCCCACGAAGGGGGTGAACTGGGGCGGCAGCTTCAAGGGAGGATCCGGCGCTGGCTGGGGGCGCCCCCGGGAGCGGAGCGGGCCAGGAGCGTCTCGCCTGTCGCTTCTCGGCAAGGCTGGCGGCTCCTTCCCCTGGCGGATGGCCTGGGCCAGGGCCTGGAGGGGGGCGCTGGGAGGCAGGTCCAGCTCCTTCTCCAGGGTGTGGGCCAGGCGAGCATAGAGGGCCAGGGCGTCGTCCCGGCGCTGAGAGCCAGCCAGGGCCCGCATGGCCTGGGCGTAGGCCTCCTCCCGCAGGGGGTCCAGCCGGATCTGGCGCTGGGCGAAGGGCAGGGCCGCCAGAAGATCTCCCCGTTCCAGGCAGTGGCGGGTCAGGGCGCTCAGGGCCTGGAGGAGCTCCTGGTGCAGCCATTCTCGCTTGAGCAGGGCCCACTCCTGGAAGGGGAGGCTATCCAGGTTGAGCCCCTGGAGGAAATCGCCCCGGACCAGGTTCACGGCGGTTTCCAGGTGGCGGGCGCAGCGTCGGCAGCTCTCGGCGCGGGCGTGGCGGTGCTGGCGGCAGCGTTCCAGGGCCTGGAGGAAGGCGCTGAGGTCCAGGCTGTGGTCCGAGCGGAGGTTGAACTGCACCTGCTGGCGCTGCACCCAGAGGAAGGGTGGCGCGTCTGGCGTCTGGGGGTCTGGAGCGTGAGGGATGGCCCGCTGCAGGCGGCTGAGGGCCTGGCGCAGGTTCTGGCGGGCGGTTTTGGATGGGCGATCCGGCCAGAGGAAGTGGGCCAGATCCGCGCGGGGGTGGGGCCGATCCCCTTCCACGGCCAGGTAGGCCAGGAGGGCCTGGATCTGGGGGGAGGTGATGGCGGTGACCGGCTGCCGGTCCAGGCTGAGCTGGAAGGGGCCGAGGAGGGCGAGGGCGAGGTGGGGCATGGGCTCTGGGCGGGCGCGCTGGGGGGCGATCCCCCAGCCTATGGGGCTGCCGCTCCATTATAGCACGTCCGGTCACGTCCTGGTCACGATGGCGGGGGACAATGGCCCCATGAACCCTCTCCGCAGTCGGGCCTACCACTCCTATCTCCTGCGCGTCCGCCGCATCCAGGACCAGGGTCGCTCCGCGGAGACGTGGCGTTTCAGCCTGGAGAGCCCGGACGGCCAGGAGCGTCACATCTTCGCTACCCTGGATGCTCTGACCGCTTTCCTGGCCTTTCTCACGGACGAGGAGCGCTGGGATCGGTGAATGGGCAGGACCGGCGGCTCATCCGCCAGACGCGCTCTGCCTGGAAGCGGCTTCGGAGGCGATAGCCACTTCCAGGCAGAGGAAGAGAACTGCTCGAGACGGGGATGGCCCTGTCAGCGCACGACCACGGGCAGGAAGATGGTGTGGTCACTGGACTGACCGCCTGGATCGGGCGGGATGCTCTCCGGGCCACCGGCGAACTCCTCCAGAAAGGTGAGGGCGTCCAGGTTGGCGGCCCGCACGTGCACCTGGGCGATGGTCGCGTCGGCCCCTGCGGAAGCCCTTGGACCCGCGGGCAGGGCCTCCATGCGCACCCGGTCGGCCCGGATCCGTTGGCCGTCGCCGCTGGTCCAGAGGATGGGCTCGGCCAGACGCAGGCCCCACACCCAGTTGCCGGCCTGGTTGCGATAGTGCTCCACCTGGATCTTACACAGCTCAGTGGGCTGGCCCATGGGGCTTTCCAGGATGCACCAAGCCAGGTCGAAGGCGGCGATGGCAGCCGGTTTCGAGGCGGGCGCGGCCGTCTGGTGGACCAGCCTGCCATCCTGGAAGAACTGGACCTGGGCTTCGCCGTTGGGGGCAGTGGGCAGCAGCTCCAGCCCCTTTGACCTGGATCGGAGGAGGAGGCGAGCGGTCTCCTGGGACGCCGATCCCTGGTAGCCGGTGAAGGTCATGGCCATGGTCCGGCGCCCTTGGATGTCGAACTCCAGGGCCAGATCCCCTCGCCACAGGTGGGCGTCACTGGGCTGGATGGACATGCCCTCATCCCGGCCGTCACCGAGCCCTTGGACCACCAGCTGCCGCTTCTCGTTCCAGAAGGCCTGGGTGTCCCCGAGCATGAAATGGGCGACACCGTCGGCTTGGTAGGGAACAGCCGGGGGCTCGGGCAGGTTGGCCAGCATCAGAGCGCCGATGTCCCTGCCCAAGTTGCCCGGGTTGTGATCGTTCTTGCGGTTGGAGAGGATCACGATGACGATGTCCTGCTCCGGGTAGATGCGTACATACGTGCGGGCGCCGCGCTGGGCGCCATCCTTGGCCACCACCGGCGCGCCCTGCTCCGTGCCCACGCTCCAGCCCAGGGCGTAGGCCGTGCAGGAAACCGGGGACGGCACGCTCCACATCTCATCCCGGGAGGCCTGGGAGAGGATGGTGTCGTCCAGGATCTTCATCCCGAAGCGCACCAGATCGTAGGCCGAGGCCTCCAGGCCGCCCCCCAACACCTTCCAGCTGATGTCGTCCGGGGTCGTCTCCGCGTTGTTGGTGCCGTACAGGCGGGTGCGGTTGGCGTCGCCATCGCTGCGATCCTCCATCTGCAAGGTGGGCAGGTTGAAGGGCACAGAGAGCTCGTCCTCCACGATGGCGCCGATGCTCTTGCCCGTGGCCCCTTCCAGGGCGGCGCCCAGGACCGTGTAGGCGTGGGTGCTGTATTTGCAGCCGGCCCCCGGCATGTAGACCAGTTGAGTGCCCGGGGTGTTCGGGTCGCTGTCCGTGTTCCAGAAAGTCTGGGCCGCGGCCAGGGCTGTGGTGTAGGCCTGGATGGGCACGTTGTAGTCCTCGTAGTGGCCGATGCCGGAACGGTTGCTCAGGAGCTGGCGCAGGGTGTGGGTGTGATGGGCCGGCAACGAGGCAATGTAGTCCGCGGTGGGGTCATCCAG
Source organism: uncultured Caldilineaceae bacterium (assembly GCA_964416395.1). Lineage (GTDB taxonomy): Bacteria > Chloroflexota > Anaerolineae > Caldilineales > Caldilineaceae > S144-5. Next base: position 18,841 of record CAYQEB010000054.1, read on the forward strand.
GTCGGCGATGGCCCCTTCCTGGAGCAGCCGCATGGCCAGGACGCCGGCCACGGCCTTGCTCACCGAGGCCAGCCGGTTGAGGGTGCGGGCCGAGTACCAGACGCCGCCGCTCACGTCCTGGTATCCGAAGCCCCGCATGTAGCGGATCACCCCGCCCTGGGCGATGGCCACGCTCATGCCCGGCAGGTCGTTCTGGGCCATGTACGCCTGGGCCAGGTTGTCCACCTGGGCCTTCAGGGGCCAGTTCGGCCGGTCGGTGTTCTGTCGCCAGACCCCGGCGTAGCGGTAGCCGCTTCCCGTGGGGTAGATCTCGAAGTCCACCAGACGGTAGCCCAGATCCCGCATGCGGTACCAGCGGTTGCGCCAGCCCGTCTCGGTCATGTCCCGGTACTCCGCCCAGCCTCGCCCGTTCTTGTTCTCCACCCAGATCCCGGCGTAGTACTGGACCCCGTTGTGCCGATAGGATTCCACGTCCAGGACCCGGTGGGTGGCCTTGAGCTGGTCAAATTTGTCCGCAAATTCCTGGCTGCTCAGGTTCCGGTATTCCGCCCAGGCCAAGCCCTCGGTGTTCTTGACCCAGATCATGGCGTAGCGCAGACCCTGGGGCGTGGAGTAGCCCTCCACATCCACCATGATGTAGCCGTTCTTGCTGTACGTCTGGAACTTGTCCGAGAATTCCTGGCTGGTCAGGTTCCGGAAGGAGGCCCAGGCCAGTCCCTCCTTGTTTTCCACCCAGATCCCCGCGTAGTACCGGGTCCCGCCCAGGGTGTAGGCTTCCTGGTCGATGAGGCGATAGCCCTGATCCCGGTAGCTGACCCACTTGTCATGGAACTGGCTGCTGGTGAGGTTGCGGTGCTCGGCCCAGCCCCGGTTGTCCGTGTTCCGCTGCCAGACGCCGGCCACCCGCTGCTGGCCGTTGACCTCGTCCACCTCGATGTCGATGAGCATGTACGCATCCTTCATCTGCTTGAACCAATCGCTGAAGGCGCTGCTGGACATGTCTCGCCGGGAGGCCCAGCCGATGGAATCCGGGTCGAAGAGGCTGCTGGGCAGGACGCCGGCCGCTCCCAGGCCGCCGGGGGTTTCCTGGATGCCGTCGCGCTGACCGGCGTCCGCCGGGTCGGCCTCCTGGGCCAGCAGCGAGGGCGCTGGCGTCACGAGGGAGAGGCATAGAAGCAGCATAAACAAAACAAACGTTTTGCGTCGGGATTGGGCGTGCATGGGTTCATCCCTCCTGGCTGGAAACATCTGGTGGTTGAAAAACATCTGGTGGTTGGAAAAGGCTGGTTGGTCGAAAGCGCCAGCCTGGAGCTCCGTATCCAGAACGCTTTGTCCAGAAAAAGGCGCTTCAAAGATGCGGTGGCTGTAGCCTACCAGACGCGCCCCCACATGGGTAGGAAATGGAACACGGAAAAGATGTGTTTGAGATCACAGCGCCGAGATGGCAAGGGGCTTGAGTGGGTGACAGGATGGCCGGCCCAGGTGTGGGGACGAGGGTGTCCATGTCGGAAGGGGCGTGGGGAGCGAGAGCAGCCAGTCACGTTTCGGTCACGGTGGCGGGATAGAGTGGAGGGCAGTCTGTGCCGTCACCGTCCTTTCACGATCTGTTTTTCTGGAGAGAATCCCATGACCCTTGCCCGACGAGCCCTTCTACCCGCCCTGATCTGCCTGGGGTTGCTCCTGGCCCTGCCCCCGGCCAGCGCCTCCGCCCAGGCCCCGCCCCAGGAAGCCGGACCCACCGGGCCCGGCCCGGCTGCTGCCTTCGCCACGCCCAAGGAGTGCATCATTCCCCTGCAGGTGGCCCACATCGCGGCCAGCATCGCCTCTCTGCTGCCCCTGCCCATCCCCGGCTTCAAGACCGCCGCGGATATGGCCGAGTACGGGGCCAACCTGGCCCTCAAGGGCTGCCCGCCCGACCTGACCCCGCCGCCGGACATCATCAAGTCGCCGCCGGTCAACTGCGTCTACCGGATGAACCTGCCCCTGGACGCCACCTGGAACGAGCTGCACCTGATGGATGACAAGCTCTTCAGCCTGCTGCTGGCCCGCTACCATGTACCCCAGTATCTGCGTCCACAGCTCCAGGACCTGATCGACAGCGAGTACGGCCGCTTCGAGAACGAGGTCTATGGCTCCTACTCCAACATCTACGGCATCGTCCTGCCCTTCGAGCTTTCGGAATGGGCGCCGGGCAACTGGGGGGATGTGGGCAACCCGAGCGTCTACCACTACAACTCGGACGTCTTCATCACCCTGCGCCATCCTGGCCAGCGGGTGGATGACCGCACCGTGGCCTTCCGCCCGGGCAGCTACACCCTGCGATGGCAGGCGGACACCCTGATCTCGGCCTTCGACTGGTTCCCCACCTTCCTGCTGAGCATCACCAGCGACACGCCCGCGGCCCACAAGGCCCGCAAAGAGGCCGCCATCAAAGCCGCGGAAGAGCAGCTCAAGAAGGCGGGCAAGGAGGTGACCCAGGAGGCGGTGGAGGAGATCACCAAGAACGCCTTCATCAAGCAACTGGCCAAGAATCTGGCCAAGAAGGTGGCCGGGAAGGCGGCCGCTGGTGCGGCCAAGCTGCGCCAGCCCTACTTCGTCAGCGGCGAGCCCAACGCCACCACCTTCGCCACCCAGCGCCTCATCATCCAGGACCACACGCCGCCCGTCATCTCCGGCGCGGACAACGTGGTCACGGTGGAGGCCTTCCTGCCCGGCGGCGCCTCCGCCGGAGCCAACATGCCCGGCCTGCTCCGGGTGGTCCAGGCCAGCGATGACTGCGACCTGAGCCCTCAGCTGAGCTACAGCACGCCCTCCTTCTGGCCCCTGCAGGTGGACGCCAACGGGAACCCCCTGCCCTCGGCCACCATCACCTGGGCGGCCCAGGACAACGGCGCGGCCACCCCCAGTGGTGGCGTGAACACGGCCACCGTCACCCAGACGGTCATCGTCCAGGACACCCTGTCCCCCATCCTCCTGCCCCCGCCCCCGGTGATCATGGAGTCCAGCGGCGACGTGGAGGTTCCCCTGGGATCGCCCCAGGTCTTCGACGTGGCCGACCTGCGGCCCACCATCGCCTACACCGCGACGGGGACCACCCAGGGCAGCCAGTGGCCGGTCTTCGGGCCGGGCATCCACTACGTGGACTGGTCCGCCCGGGACCGTTCGGGCAACAGTTCGGAGGTGAAACAGCAGTTGGTGAACATCAAAGCGCCGGGCGCGAACCTGCCCGCGGTGGCCTTCGACCGAACGGGCGGGGACGCGGTCCAGGCCGTGGCGGACGAGGCCATCACCATCACCGTGCGGGGCGCGGACGGCAACACGCCGCCGGACCCCCTCTGGTTCACCGTGGATCGCCAGCCGGAGCATGGCTTCTTCATCGCGCCCCTCTACCCCTACTTCATCGACGACTACCGCATGACGGCCCGCTACAGCCCCTGGATCGCGGCCAAGGAGGGCGAGGAGTTCGCCTGGCAGGTGGCCGCGGACCCCAACGCCCTGCGCGATTACATCAAGCAGCTCTGCGCGGAGGACATCAACCGGCGAGACCTGCCCAAGGACTTCGTGAGCTGGAACGGCGGCAGCCAGAAGTACATCGCCGTGGACGACGACGGCTACACCTACATCTACGACCGGGCCTACCGGCGCTGCACCCCGGGCGGCAGCACCATCGCCCCCTACACCACACCCCGCATCTCGGTCTGGGACCAGAACGGCCTCTACGTGGGCGAGATCGAGCGCAGCAGCGACAGCCGTCCCCTGCATGACATCAACTTCAACGTGGGCCAGGGGACCATCCTGGCCACCAACAGCGATGGCAGCACCACGGGCAACAGCCTGGTGAACATCTACGCCATCCAGCCCCAGAACCCGGACGAGCCCATTGTCCAGGGGGAGACCTACACCCTCTGGAACGACATCAACGACATCACCGTGGGCTCCGAAAACACCCGCCGGGGTCCGGAGTACAAGAACGCCCGGGCCGCGGCCTGGGACACCAAGAACAATGTGCTCTACGTCATCGGCACCCACAACCTGACGGGGATGGCGGCCTTCCGGCCCGCGCCCTGCAACAACCGGCCGGACACCCGCCCGGAGGAGTGCCTGGACCTGCTGGGCACGCCGGTCTACTCACTCCCCATTATCCAGTCCACCAAGTGGGGCGACTTCCCCGGCGTGGGCGCGGACGCCATGAAGCTGTGGGGGATCAAGGACATCGCCGTGGACAGCGCGGGCGCGGTCTATGTGGCCGCCGACCCCACCACGTCCGCCACCCGTTACCACCGCATCTACAAGTTTGCCCCGGCCACGGTGAACCCGGACGGCAGCGTCGCCCTGGGCGAACTCATCGGCTGGATGGGCCGGTGCTCCAGCGGCCCCAACTGCAACTACATCGAGGGCCACAGCATCGGCTTCCGCTGCACGGACGAGACCTGCGCGGCCGATGACGGGCTCTCCGGCAGTGCGCCAGGCCAGTTCGACCGCATCGCGGCCATCGCCATGGACCCCAAGGACGTGCTCTACGTGGCGGACAGCGGCAACGACCGGGTGCAACGCTTCAACAGCGACGGCCTCTTCGCCGGCGAGGCCCGCTCCCAGGCCTCCTGCCCCGGATGCAGCGGCTTTGTGCTGGGCGACTTCGGCAGCCCCGGCAACATCTCGGTCAACTCCGGCAACTTCTACATCGTAGACATCGACAGCGAGCTGGTCCACGTCTTCGAGGCCAGCGTCATCCACAGCATCGACGATACGTCCGCCTGGGTGGAGTACCAGTCGGACGCCAACTACGTGGGGCCGGACAGCTTCCGCTTCCGGGCCACGGACGGCTTCCGCACCGGGGACGGGGAGCTCATCGAGAGCGCGCCGGCCACGGTGGCGATCAACGTGAGCCGCAACTTCCGCCCGCCCCAGGCCCAGGCCGGCCTGGCCATCTCCACCACCGAGGACACACCGGTCGCCTTCGCCCTGCAGGGCTACGACCTGGACGGCGCGCTGGACACCCTCGCCTACCGGGTGACGGTCCAGCCGGGCTATGGCTCCATCAGCGGCGGGGACGGTCCCGACCGCACCTTCACCCCGGACCCGGACTTCTACGGCCAGGACGCCTTCACCTTCGTGGTCAACGACGGCCGGGAGGACTCGGAGCCCATGACCGTGCCCATCACCGTGGCTCCGGCCAACGACCCGCCCACGGTGACCATCCAGTCGGATCCCCTGGCTGCCGGCGTGGGCTTCCCCTTCGCCCTGGACGCGGTGATCGTGGACCGGGACTTCGCCGACGAGCACGCCCTGACCGTGGAGTGGGGCGACGGCGTGATCGAGGGGGCGGGCCAGCTCCAGAGCGACGGTACGATAGCGGGCGGTCCCCTGGTGCTGGCCGACAGCACCATCACCAGCACGGTGGTGGGCTTCCACACCTACACCAGCCCCGGCGACAAGACCCTGAACGTGTGCGCTGTGGACGAGAAGGGCGCCCAGGGTTGCGCCGCGGTCACCGTCTCCATCACCGACCGGGTGGACCTGGCCCTGAGCCGACAGGGCGCGGCCGTGGTCCCCGCGGACCGGCGCACGCTGACCTACGCGCTGACCGTGGAGAACCGGGCGCCCGGCAGCGGCGGAGTGGCCGCCCAGGACGTGGTCCTGAGGGAGACCCTGGCTCCGGGCGCGAGCTACCAGTCCGTGCAGGTCAACGGCGGCGATTTCTCCTGCAACGCAGGCGGGCGCAGCCTGACCTGCCCCATGGGCGACCTGGCCGTGGGGGCTTCCACCCAGGTGATCCTCAGCGTGGCCCTGGACGAGCGCCTGGCGCCCGGCGATGAAGTGACGGTGGAGAGCCGGGTGGAGAGCAGCACCGCCGAGGCCATCCCGGACAACAACCGCATGCAGGTGGCGTTGGCCCTGCTCCCCGCGGCGGATTTCCAGGTCACCAGCCTGGAAGAGGGCAGCGACCTCAGCCCTGGCGACGGCGTGTGCGCAGCCGAGCGCGGTTGCACCCTGCGGGCCGCGGTGGAGGAGGCCAACGCCCTGCCCGGCGCGCAGACCATCGCCCTGGGCTACGGCGTGCATCAGCTCAACATCCAGGAAGGGGGCCAGGGTCTGCGGGCCACCAGCCAGCCCCTGATGGTCACCGACGACCTGACCGTCACCGGCCTCAGCCCGGACCGGAGCATCCTCAACGCCAACGGCCAGAGCCGGGTCTTCCAGGTGGAAGGCGCGTCCTTGAGTCTGGACAGCCTGATGATCTCCGGGGGCGCAGTCAGCGGGGACGACGGCGGTGGGGTGCTGATAGTCAGCGGGACCCTACACTTGAACCAGGTGGCGGTGACGGGCAACCGCGCCCGCAACGGGGGCGGCGTCATGGCCCACGAGAGCGCGGTCACCATCCTGCGCAGCGCCTTCACCGGCAACCGGGCCGTCCCCGTGGAGGGGCAGCAGGGCTTCGGCGGCGGCGTGCACATGCGCGGGGGCGCGCTGACCGTGGAGAACAGCACCTTCAGCGGCAACCAGGCTGAGCAGGGGGGCGGCCTCTCCAGCGACGGTGCGGCCATCAGCCTGCAGAACGCCACCCTTGTGGGCAATGGGGCGGATGGGGAGGGCGGCGGCATCCACAGCGCCAGCGGCGACGTGGGCCTGGTCAACACCATCCTCTCGGGCAACGGCGCGCCCCTGGGCGCCAACTGCCTGGGCCGGGTCACCTCCGGCGGGCACAACCTGCTGGGCGACCTGGACAGCTGCACGGTCCTGGGGGAGACGGGCAGCAACGTGTTGGTCCAGAGCCAGGAGTGGCGCCCCTTGGCCCGCACCTTCGCCGAGACCTACGCCTACGACCTCTCGCCGGAGAGCCAGGCCGTGGACGCGGGGAGCTGTCTGTTGGCCGTGGATCAGCGGGGTGTGGCGCGTCCCACGGGCGCGGGCTGCGACATCGGCGCGGTGGAGTACGATCCGGCCGCAGGGCTGGACGAGCGGATCTACCTGCCGATAGCCATGCGTTAGAGTGAGGAGTGGGGAGTAGGAAGTAGGGAGCATGGATATGCCCGTTACTCCTTGCTCCTGATTCATCCGACCGGGGCGGCGCTTCCGCAGGGGGGTGTCGCCTCGGCGCGTGGGGGGTTCAGGCGTCCAGGGGGCTGCGATAGGAGCAGTTTTGGATACGGATCGCTTCTCGCACCTGGTTGAGACATTTGGAGCGCCGGACCATGAAGTGCTCCTTGCGATAGCGTGGCAGGCATGCTATATTGACAACGTAAGCGGAGCGCGAGGTGTGAGCCGTCGGCGTCGCTGCGCTCCG
>CAYQEB010000055.1:0-2640 GCA_964416395.1 uncultured Caldilineaceae bacterium
GGTCCACCGGCACGTCCATCCACTTGCCGCCACAGAGCTGCACCTCCGGCCCCACGGCGGGGTAGGCGGTGCAGGCCCGGCCGGCCAGCAGACCCGTGGCCGTCAGGATCTGGGCGCCGTGGCAGATGGCGGCGATGGGCTTGTCCGCCTCAATGAAGTGACGGGTCACTTCCAGGACCCGCTGGTTCAGGCGCAGGTACTCGGGCGCCCGGCCGCCGGGGATGACCAGGGCGTCGTACTCCTCGGGATCCACCTCGGCGAAGCTGGCGTTCAGGGTGAAATTGTGCCCCGGCTTCTCGCTGTAGGTCTGGTCTCCCTCGAAGTCGTGGACCGCGGTGCGCACCTGATCCCCGGCCTTCTTGTCCGGGCAGACCGCGTGGACCGTGTGGCCCACCATCTGCAGGGCCTGGAAGGGCACCATGATCTCGTAGTCCTCGCCGAAATCGCCGACCAGCATCAGGATCTTCTTTGCTCCCATTCTGTGAACCTCCTTTGGCTACCAGGGAATGGAGAAAACGATCGTTGGGCCGTCCGCTGGCCCGGCGTGGGGCGCTGAAGCGGACCGGCCATGGGGGGCTCTTGGGGGATGTCGCCTTCAGAATACGCTTTTTTCGCCCCACGCGCAAGCCCGGTTGTACAAGCACGCCTTCCAGGCAGCGGGCCCGGTGAAGACCCCCTCGCCAGGACCGGGGGCAACGTGTGTCGCGCCGCATCCCCTGTTCGCGGGGGCATCGCGTCCAGGAGATCCTGGTAGACTTTGCGGCCGTTGTCTGCTAAACTAATGCACACCCCCGACACACCGTCCGCACCCTGCGGCCCGGTCCTGCATCCATTCCCGAGCATCCTTCTCCAGTCCCATCTTCCGGAGCGTGTCATGCCCGTACTGGCCCCTATCTCTCCTGCTGATCTGGAGCTCATGGCCCCCTGGCGGGACGAACCAGCGCCCTTGCTCCCCATCCTCCACGCCTTCCACGACCGGGACGGTTACCTCTCGCCCCAGGCCCTGGAGGCCGTCTCCCAGGCCCTGCGCATCCCCCTGGCGGATCTCTACGGCACGGTGACCTTCTATCACCACTTCTCCCAGACGCCGCCCGGGCAGCGCGCCCCCCGGGTCTGCACCGGTCCCATCTGCCGGGCCCGGGGCAGCGAGGCCATCCTGGCCAGCCTGGAGGAGCAAGGAGCCACGGCCATGCCCTGCTCCGGCCGCTGTGACCAACCGGTGCCGGTGATCATCGGCCACGAGACCTACGTGGCCACCGGGCCGGGACAACTGGAGCGCCACCCCTCTCCCCTGCCGCCGCCCAACCCCGGGGGCGTGGAGGAGTGCATCTTCGCCGCCATCCGGGAGCCGGGCCGGGCCACCCTGGAGGGCTACCGGCGCACTGGCGGCTACCAGGGGCTGGGCAAGGCCCTGGGCCAGATGACGCCGGCGGAGGTCATCGAGGTGGTGAAGGCGAGCCAGCTGGCCGGGCGGGGCGGCGCCGGTTTCCCCACGGGGATCAAGTGGCAGGCCGTGCGGGACGCGGCCGGGGAGCCCAAGACCATCGTCTGCAACGCGGACGAGGGGGAGCCAGGCTGCTTCAAGGACCGGGCCATCCTGGACCATGACCCTTTCGCGGTCATCGAGGGCATGACCCTGGCCGCCTACGCCACCGGCGCCAGCCAGGGCTTCATCTACCTGCGCTACGAGTACCCGGAGACCTTCCGGATCCTGGAGCGGGCCCTCCAGGAAGCGGAGGCGGCCGGTCTGCTGGGGGAAGGCATCCTGGGCACGGATTTCGGCTTCCGCATCTACCTGCGCCGGGGCGCGGGCGCCTACATCTGCGGGGAGGAGACGGCCCTCCTCAACAGCCTGGAGGGCAAGCACCCCTTCCCCCGCAACCGCCCTCCCTACCCGGTGACCCACGGCTTCCAGGGGCTGCCCACCGCGGTGAACAACGTGGAGACCCTGGCCGCCGTTCCCCAGATCCTGCACCGGGGGGCGGCGTGGTACCGGGGTCTGGGCCTGGGCGAGCATTCGGGCACCAAGGTCATCAGCCTCTCGGGGGACGTGCAGCGGCCGGGCAACTACGAAGTTCCCTTCGGTCTGCCCTTGCGCACCCTGCTCTACGACTGGGCCGGCGGCCCCAAGGAAGGGCGCACCATCCAGGCGGTGACCATGGCCGGCCTCTCCGGCGGCTTCCTGGCCGGGGAGGACCTGGACGTGACCCTGGACGAGGCCAGCATCCGGGGCAAGGGCTCCATGCTGGGCGCGGGGGGCATCATGGTCTTCGACGACAGCCGGGATCTCATGGATGTGGCCCGTTGGGCCATGGAGTTCTTCGCCCACGAGTCCTGTGGCAAGTGCTTCCCCTGCCGCATCGGCACCCAGCGCCTGCTGGAACGGCTGGAAGGCCAGGCCGGACCCCAGGAGATCCCTCTCTGGGAGGCGGAGGTGGAGGCCATCGGCGACGTGATGAAGAGCCTGAGCGCCTGCGGCCTGGGCATGGCCGCGCCGTTGATCACCGAGAGCGTGATCCGGTACGGGATCAAGAAAGGGATTGGGTGATCGGAGAACCGAGATCGGGGAATTGAGATCGGAGAGTCGAGATCGGGCGGGGTGAATTGGTTGACTGGATGATTGGTTGATTGGGTTCGGGA
>CAYQEB010000055.1:2740-7805 GCA_964416395.1 uncultured Caldilineaceae bacterium
CGAGATCGGGCGGGGTGAATTGGTTGACTGGATGATTGGTTGATTGGGTTCGGGAGACATCGCTTGTTTTCCCCGCCTCCCGCCTCCCAACTCCCCACTCCCCACCCTTCCCCATTCCTGCCATCTGCGAGGACAGATCGAACCATGAACGACCCGCAACCCACCCTCACCATCGACGGCCAGGAGGTCCCCTTCACCCCGGGGGAGACCATCTACCAGGTGGCCACCCGCCTGGGGAAGAGCATCCCCACCCTCTGCTACGACGAGCGGCTGGAGCCCTTCGGGGGCTGCCGGCTCTGCGCGGTGGAGGTGGAGGGCGTCCGCAACCCGGTGGCCTCCTGCACGGCCCAGGCCAGCCCGGGCATGGTGGTGCACACCGCCACGGAGCGGGTGGAGTCCCTGCGCCGCACCCTGCTGGAGATGGTGGCCTCGGAGAACCCCACGGTCCGCGTGGATCCCCTGCGGGGCTACGCCTCCCAGGAACTGAGCCTGCTGGTGGAGCGCTACCAGGCGGACACAGGACGCTTCGCCGGGGCCCTCTCCGGCTGCAGCAAGCCCGAGGACGACAACCCCTTCATCCTGCGGGACTACGAGCTCTGCATCTCCTGCTACCGCTGCGTGCGGGTCTGCGCGGAGCGGGAAGGGGACTACGCCATCAGCGTCATGAACCGGGGCTTCCAGACCCGGATCACCACCGAGTTCGACGGCCTGCTGGAGGACTCGGCCTGCACCTTCTGCGGCCAGTGCATCCACACCTGCCCCACCGGCGCCCTGGCGGACAGAAAGGCCCTGCGTTTTGCGTTGAAGGCAGAAGTTGGGTGATGGGAAAACTCTAGCGCGTGGAGAACCGGGAGCCGGCGCCACGCAAAGCTCCCAAATTATCGGCTCTCGAAACACCGTAGGCGGCATCTTTCCAGGAGAAGAGACCATGCAGATCCAGATCTTGGACGACATCTTGGCCCAGGAAGGCATCACGAAGACCCGCACCATCTGCGGCTACTGCGGCGTGGGCTGCTCCGTGGACGTGCTGACCCGGGACGACCGCATCGTGGGCATCCACCCGGCCATGGACGGCCCGGCCAACCAGGGCGCGCTCTGCATCAAAGGCCAGTTCGCCTACGACTTCGTCCACCACCCGGATCGCCTGAAACATCCCCTGGTCCGAGACGAGGAGGGACGCTTCCGCCGGGCCAGCTGGGACGAGGCCCTGGACCGGGTGGCCCAGGGGCTGCTGCGGGTGGCGGAGAAGCACGGCCGCCACAGCGTCTACGGCGTGGCCTCGGGCCGCACCCCCTCGGAGGCGGACTACCTGATGCAGAAGCTCATCCGGGTGGGCTTCGGGACCAACAACATCGACAACTGTAGCCGTGCTTGACACGCCCCCACCGTCGCCGGTCTGGCGGCAGTCATCGGGCGTGGCGCCATGTCCAATCCTCTGGCGGACATGGAGAAGCCGGACGTCATCTTCTGCATCGGCACCAACATGACCGAGGCCCACCCGGTGGCGGCCACTCGGTTGAAGCGGGCCGTGGCCCGGGGCGCCAGGCTCATCGTGGCCGATCCCCGGCGCATCCGCCTGGCCGAGATGGCCCACCTCTACCTGCCCATCCGGGTGGGCTCGGACGCGGCCCTGCTCCTGGCCATGGCCCACGTCATCGTCCGGGAGGGGCTCTACAACGAACGCTTCATCGCGGAGCGCACCGAGGGCTGGGAGCGCTTCCGGGAGCACGTGCAGCCCTTCTCGCCCCAGTGGGCGGAGGGCATCACCCAGGTCCCTGCCCGGGACATCGAGACCGCGGCCATCTGGTACGCCAGCGCAGAGAAGAGCGCCATCTACTACACCCTGGGCATCACCGAGCACATCTGCGGCGTGGAAAACGTCCAGAGCCTGGCCAACCTGGCCCTGCTGACCGGCCACATCGGCCGGGAAGGCACGGGCATCAACCCCATGCGGGGCCAGAACAACATCCAGGGGGCCGGGGACAGCGGCGCTCTGCCCAACAACTACCCGGGCTTCCAGCCAGTGACGGACCCGGCCAACCAGGCCAAGTTCGAGAAGGCCTACGGCCGCAAGGTGGATCTGGAGAAGGGTTGGACCAAGGTCCAGGCCCTGGACCTGGCTGGGGACCAGGTCCACGCCATGATCATCGACGGGGAGAACACCCTGGTCTCCGACCCCAACCGGGAGCACTGCGAGCACGCCCTGCGCAGCCTGGAGTTCCTGGTGGTCATGGACATCTTCCTCACCGAGACGGCCCAGATGGCGGACGTGGTCCTGCCAGCCGCGGCCTGGGGCGAGGTGGATGGGGTCTTCACCAACACGGAGCGCCGGGTGCAGCGGGTGCGGGCTGCCGTTCCCCCGCCCGGGGAGGCCAAGCCGGACTGGTGGATCATCAGCCAGATCGCCCAGCGCATGGGCCTCCAGGGCTTCGACTACGACCACCCCTCCCAGATCTTCAACGAGCTGTGTGAGCTCTCCCCCATCTACCACGGCCTGGACTGGGAGCTGGCCGGCACGGGGCGGTACCACTGGCCCGTCCCCTACAAGGGACATCCGGGCACCCCTCGTCTCCACGAGGATGGCTTCATCAACGGTCGGGGCAAGTTCTCTTGCACCCACTACCGGGACCCGGCGGAGACCATCGACGACGAGTACCCGGTCTGGCTCACCACCGGGCGACGGCTGGAGTCCTACCACACCCGCACCCAGACCGGCCGCAGCGAAGGCATCAACCATCTCCTGCCCCAGGAGCGGCTGGAGGTCCATCCGGAGGACCTGGCGGCCTGGGGCATCCAGGACGGGGAGTGGGTGCGTCTCTGCAGCCGCCGGGGCTGCATCCGGATCCGGGTCAAGGCCACCCGGCGCTCGCCTCGGGGAACGGTCTTCGCCAGCTTCGCCTTCAGCGACACGCCCATCAACGTGCTCACTGGCTCGGGCTACGATCCCATCACCCACACCGCGGAGCTGAAGGTCTGCCCGGTGCGGGTGGAGCCGGTGCGGGAGCCCGCGGTGGCGTCCCCGGTGGCGACTGGGGACTGAGGTTGGCTCGACGCCACGGAAACCGAAAGAACGCAGCAGCAGGGCGCAAGGGAGGTCGCCTGGATCTCCTTTGCGCCTTTGCTGACCCTGGACGAAAGGAGGAGCCCATGGCCGTGCGCGTGGGGAACAAGGTGCAGGCTCAGGTGACCCGGGTGGAGGTGGGCGGGAAGGTCCGCACCCGGCGGGACTACCTGGCCGCGGAGGAGCCCATGGAGATCCGTCTGCGGGCCGGGGGGCAGCAGCGCACGGTGGCGGTGACCATGCGCACCCCGGGCCACGATTTCGAGCTGGCCGCCGGCTTCCTCTTCGCGGAGGGGGTGGTGACGGACCGGGAGCAGATCCACCACATCAGTTACTGCGTGGACCCGGACGTGGCCCCGGATCAGCGCTACAACATCGTCACCGTCTGGCTCAACAGCCCGGATCTGCCGGAGCTGGCCACCCTGGAGCGCCACTTCTTCACCTCCAGCGCCTGCGGGGTCTGCGGCAAGGCCAGCCTGGAGGCCCTGGAGATGCGGGGCTGCCCGGTCCTGCCCCCTGGCCCCCAGGTGACGCCGGTGGATCTCTGCTGCCTGCCCCAGCGCATGCAGGGGGAGCAGGACCTCTTCCGGCGCACCGGTGGGCTCCACGCGGCTGGTCTCTTCGACGCCGGGGGCCAGCTCCTGGCCGTGCGGGAGGACGTGGGGCGGCACAACGCGGTGGACAAGCTCGTGGGCTGGGCCTTGATGCAGAAACGGCTGCCCCTGCACCAGCACATCCTCATGGTCAGCGGCCGGGCCTCCTACGAGATCATGCAGAAGGCCATCGTGGCCGGCCTGCCCATGGTCTGCGCCGTCTCCGCGCCCAGCAACCTGGCCCTGGCCCTGGCCCAGCAGTTTCGGGTCACCCTGGTGGGCTTCCTGCGAGGGCGGCGGTTCAACATCTACCACGACGTGGGGCGGATCCCGTTGGGGGAAGGTGAGGCGTGAGGCGTGAAACGTGAGGCGAAAAGGCAGGTCCCGTCTCCTGGCCGGACGAACGCCAGGACCCGCCCCCAATCTCCGATTTCTCAATCTCCAATCCCCAATCCCCAATCTCCTCCAATCCCCAGCCCCACCTTTTTTCCTATGCCCACCCGACTCCTCCAGGCCGATACCCTGTACGGAGGGGGCACACCCGGACCGCCCCGCCTCACAGGAGCCTGCCCATGAACGACTACCTGCCCATCATCGTTGCCGTCGCCAGTTTCGCGCTGATCCTCTTCTGGCGCTCCCGGGTCCATCGCCTTCCCGAGGGTGGACGGGCCTCGACCATGCCGCCCTACCGCAAACGCCCCTACCTCTTCAGCAAAGCCGAGCGCTCCTTCTACGAGGTGTTGCTCCGGGCCGCCCCCGCGGAGACCAAGCTCTTCACCAAGGTGCGCATGGCCGATCTGATCCAGGTGCGTCCGGACGCCAGGAACCGGCGCGGCTTCCAGAACAAGATCAACTGCAAGCATGTGGACTTCGTCCTCTGCACCCGGGACACCCTCTCTCCGGTGCTGGCCATCGAGCTGGACGACCGCTCCCACCGCCAGCCCGACCGCCAGGCCCGAGATCGGTTCGTGGACCAGGCCTTCGCGGCCGCGGGGCTGCCCCTGCTGCGCATCCCGGCCCAGTACGGCTACACGGCCAGCGAGCTGCAGAAGATGATCCGGGAGAAGTTGGCCAGCGCGCGTCCGGTCCAGGAGCGGACCGCGGCCCGGCGGACCAACAGCCCCTACATCAACGGTCGCACGAGCGCCCCCGTGAACGGCGCCCAGTCCGCGACGGCCCTTTCCCGCTAGGGGAACGGGAGCCGCCGGGAGCCTGACCCCGGCGATGCATCCAAAACTTGCTTCCTGCCTCCTTGTAGCGCATGCACTCTCTCCGGTTCGGCCCCTGAGGACAGCCTCCTCGGGGGCCGAGCTGTTTCGGGGCAGAGGACGCGCAAAGCGGCCAGTGGATCGTCCAGCGATCACCAACCTGGCCGCTCTGTGTGGCGCTGGCCATATCCGTGCAGTCCGGG
>CAYQEB010000055.1:7905-10104 GCA_964416395.1 uncultured Caldilineaceae bacterium
CCGATGATGGTGCGGCTCTGCTCCCGCATGTAGAGGGGCAGGGTGTAGTAGGCCCCGATGCCCTTGCCCGTGGAGCCGCTGCCCTTCCAGCCGCCGAAGGCCTGGACGCCAGGCCAGGCGCCGGTGGTGGCGCCCCCAGGCCGGTTCACGTAGGTGGTGCCGGCCTGGATGTTGTCGAAGAACCAGTCGATCTCCGCCGGATCTCGGCCGTAGAAGCCCGCGGTCAAGCCGTAGATGGTGTCGTTGGCCTTGGCCATGGCCTCGTCCAGGGTCTTCACCTTGGCCATGTGCAGGATGGGCAGGAAGAGCTCCGTCTTCACCAGGAAATGGTCCTCGGGCAGCCCCTCCACGATGGTGGGGGCCACGTAGTACCCCTTGGCCAGCTCTCCTTCCGTGAGCACCTCCCCGCCGTAGAGGATGACGCCGTCCTTGCGGGCCATCTCCACGTAGCGCTGGTACTTCTCGTAGGCCTCCTGGTGGATGACCGTGCCCATGAAGACATCCCGCCGGGTGGGATCCCCCACCTTGATGTTGCGGGTCAGCTCCAGGAGCTTCTCCTTGAAGGCCTCGTAGACCCCTTCCTGGACGTAGACCCGGGAGCAGGCGGAGCATTTCTGGCCGTCCAGGCCGAAGGCGGCCCGCATGACCCCCAGCGCGGCCACGTCCAGGTCCGCGGTGTTGGAGACGATGGTGGGGTTCTTGCCCCCCATCTCCACGATGGCCGGCCGGGGATAGGGCTTGCTCCGGGCCTTCTCCAGCACCATCATGCCCACCTGGTAGGAGCCGGTGAAGGTCCAGCCGTCCACGCCCGGGTTGTCCAGCAGCTCCTGGCCCACCTCCAGGTCCGGGCCGATGACGCTGTTGAAGACACCCGGGGGCAGCCCCGCCTCGGCGAAGAGCTCTGCGGTCTTCCATCCGCTGAGCCGGGTCTCCAGCGCGCCCTTGAAGACCACGGTGTTCCCGGCCAGCAGGGTGGCGGCGATGGGGGCGGCGGAGAGGGCCATGGGGAAGTTGAAGGGGGAGATGACCACCCAGACGCCGTAGGGCATGAGCACGCTGTAGTTCTGTTCCTTGGGGTCGTCCGGGTTGAGCTTGCCCATCTCCACGATGTAGCCGTTGTTGCGCTCCATCTCCTTGGCGTACCAGCGCAGCAGGTCTGCGGTCTCCTCCACCTCGCCCAGCGCCTCCAGGCGGCTCTTGCCCACCTCCAGGACCATGAGCGCGCTCAGGTCCAGGCTGTTGGCGCTGATGGTCTCCGCGATGTTGCGGATGATGGCCACCCGCTCCTGCCAGGGCACGTGCCGCCATTCGTCCCAGGCCTCCTTGGCCGCGGCGATGGCCGCCTGGGAGTGGCTGCGGTCGCCGTCCTGGGCCGTGCCCAGGAGCAGTTCCCGGTTGATGGGGCTGTAGCATTGAACCTTGCGCTGGCTGTAGACCCGCTCCCCGTTGATGAACATGGGCGCTTCCATGCCCAGCCACTCCCGGCGCACCTTCTCGAAGGCCTGGTCGAAGGCCGACTGGAGCTCCTCGTTGTCCGCGGAGAGGGTTGCGTAGGTGATCTTCATTTTCTGAGCCATACACGCCTCCTTGCGTTGAGTCAGAAGGATCTACGGTTGGTCATGGGCCGGCTCGCCGTTGAACCGGTTTGTTCCTGCCTCTACTATACCACCGGCTTTGACCGTGTCAATCTTTTTTGAAAACCGCGGACGCATCCGGCGGCCTGGCCAGTGGGCAGAAGACTGGAGCGGTCGGAGCCATGGCCCTTGGGAGGACCGTGCAGCTTGTTCACGGCCTGGGGGCCTTGGCCACCAGGACCGGGCAATGGGCGAATTCGATGACCCGCTCCGTCACCGAGCCCACCAGGATGCGCCGGGGGCCCCGTCGCCCCACATGGCCCATGACGATCAGGTCCGCGCCCATGCTGTCGGCCAGGGAGACGATCTCCGCGTAGGGCTCCCCTTCCCGCAGCTCCGTCTGCACGGCCACGCCCGCCTCCTCGGCCAGCTTGGCTGCGTAGTCCAGATAGCGCCAGCCGTTCTCCCGCAGCTCCGCCTGGACCTGATTGTGCTCCTGGTCGAACTTGCGCAGCTCGTCCATCACCACCGTGTCCACGACGTAGAGCAGGGTCACCCTGGCGCCACAGACCTTGGCTACTTTGAAGGCCAGCCGGGCCGCCTGCACCGAGTTCTCCGAGCCGTC
>CAYQEB010000055.1:10204-20123 GCA_964416395.1 uncultured Caldilineaceae bacterium
TGAAACCCTCACGCCTCCACCGATTCACGCGTCTGCACAGATCCAGGGGCCTACAGATCCAGGGGCCTACACACTGTGATCCAGCTTGCCCCGGTAGTGGGCCCGGATCTCCTCGGGCGTCACCCGGGTCAGCTCGCTGGAGGGCAGGTGGGCCAGGACCTCCCAGCCCAGGTCCAGGGTCTCCTGGATGCTGCGGTTCTCCTCCCGGCCCTGGGCCACGAAGCGCTCCTCGAAGGCCTGGCCGAAGGTGAGGTAGGCCTTGTCCACGGTGGAGAGGGCCTCCTCGCCGATGATGGCGGCCAGGGAGCGCACCTCCTGCACGTGGGCGTAGGCCGCGTAGAGCTGGTTGGCCAGGTGCGGGTGATCCTCCCGGGTGTGGCCAGCCCCGATGCCATCCTTCATCAGCCGGGAGAGGCTGGGCAGCACGTTGATGGGCGGGTAGATCCCCTGGCGGTGCAGGTTCCGGCTCAGGACGATCTGCCCCTCGGTGATGTAGCCGGTCAGGTCCGGCACGGGGTGGGTGATGTCGTCGCTGGGCATGGTCAGCACAGGCATCTGGGTCACGGACCCCTTGCCCCCCACCACCCGGCCGCAGCGCTCGTAGAGGGAGGCCAGGTCGCTGTAGAGGTAGCCGGGATAGCCCTTGCGGCTGGGCACCTCGTTGCGCCGGCTGGCCAGCTCCCGCAGAGCCTCCGCGTAGTTGGTCATGTCCGTGAGGATGACCAGCACGTGGTAGTCGTGGCGGAAGGCCAGGAACTCGGCCAGGCTCAGGGCCACCCGGGGGGTGATGATGCGCTCCATGGGTGGGTCGTCGGCCAGGTTCAGGAAGAGGGTGGTCTGGCTCAGGGCGCCGCTGGCCGCGAAGCTGTGGTAGAAAAAGTCCGCGGTGTCGTGGGGCACGCCCAGGGCGGCAAAGACGATGGCGAAGCGTCCTCCCTCCTCCGCGATGCGGGCCTGGCGGGCGATCTGGGCGGCCAGCTCGTTGTGGGGCAGGCCCGAGCCGGAGAAGATGGGCAGCTTCTGGCCCCGGACCAGGGTGTTCATGCCGTCGATGGCCGAGATGCCCGTCTGGATGAAGTCCCGGGGATAGCTGCGGGCCGCGGGGTTCAGGGGCGCCCCGTGGACCTCCACCCGCTCCTCGGCCAGGGGTGGGGGCAGAGCGTCCCGGGGGCGTCCCAGGCCGTCGAAGACCCGGCCCAGCATCTCCTCGGCCACCGGCGTCCGGAAGGGATGGCCCCGGAAGCGCACCCGCACATCCTGGGGGTGCAGGCCGGCCGTCTCGGCCCAGAGCTCCACCACCGCCCGGTTCTCCGCCGCCTCCAGGACCTGGCCCAGACGCACGCTCCCGTCCGGCCCGATGACCTCCGCCACCTCGCCGTAGGCCGCGTCCCCCGCGCCCTCCACCACCACGATGGGCCCCTCGATGCGGTCCGCCCGCAGGTAATCTCGCACGCGCAACTGGATCGTGGATGGGGTCATGATCCTCGCCTCCTGGGTGGATACTCCCGGGCCAGGGCCTGGAGCTTCCCCTGGGTCTCCTGGAAGAGCTGGTCGATGGCCTCCAGCTTGTCGTTGGGCACGTCTTCCTTCATGCGCACCAGCCTGGGGATGTCCAGCGTCTCCCGGATGCGCACCACCGGCACCCCCAGGTCCAGGAGGTTGTTCCCCTGTTCGTGCAGGCGCACGAAGAAGCGCAGGAGCTTCACCTGCTTGGCCGGCACGGAGTAGGCGTCCACCGGGTGCAGGGCGTTCTGCTGCAGGAAGCCCTCCCGGAGCAGCCGGGCCGAGTCCAGGACCCAGCGCTGGCGGTCGGGCAGGGCGTCCGCGCCCACCAGGCGCACGATCTGCTGCAGCCGGGACTCCTCCTCCAGCAGGTTCATGGCCTTCTGGCGCAGGCTCTGCCACTCGGGATCCACTCGGGCATGCCACCAGTGGGCCACGTCGTCCACGTAGAAGCTGTAGCTGGTCAGCCAGTTGATGGCCGGGAAGTGGCGAGCCTGGGCCAGGCTGCGGTCCAGGGCCCAGAAGCAACGGGTGAAGCGCTGGGTGTGCTGGGTGACCGGCTCGGAGAAGTCCCCGCCCGGGGGCGAGACCGCGCCCACCAGGGTGGCGGATCCCTGGCTCCCGCCCAGGGTGGTGACCCGACCGGCCCGTTCGTAGAAGGCGGCCAGCCGGGAGGGCAGGTAGGCGGGGAAGCCTTCCTCCGCTGGCATCTCCTCCAGGCGACCGGAGATCTCCCGCAGCGCCTCGGCCCAACGAGAGGTGGAGTCGGCCATGAGGGCCACGTCGTAGCCCTGGTCCCGGTAGTACTCGGCCAGGGTGACGCCGGTGTAGATGCTGGCCTCCCGGGCGGCCACAGGCATGTTGGAGGTGTTGGCCACCAGGATGGTGCGCTCCATCAGGGGGCGTCCGCTCCAGGGATCCTCCAGCTTGGGGAAGTCCTCCAGCACCTCGGCCATCTCGTTGCCCCGCTCCCCACAGCCCACGTAGATGATCACCTGGGCGTCGGACCATTTGGCCAGGCTGTGCTGGGTCACCGTCTTGCCCGCGCCGAAGGGCCCGGGGATGGCTGCGGCGCCCCCTTTGGCCACGGGGAAGAAGGTGTCCAGCACCCGCTGGCCGGTGATGAGGGGCACGTTGGGCTCCAGCCGCTCCTGGACGGGCCGCTCCCGGCGCACGGGCCAACGCTGGACCATGGTCAGGGGGTGCTCCTGGCCGGCCGCGTCGGTGACTACGGCGATGACGTCCTGCAGGCCGTACTCCCCGGCCGGAGCCAGGTGGGTCAGGGTCCCCTGCACGCCCGGGGGCGCCAGGATGCGGTGCTCGATGAGGGGCGTCTCCGGCACCGCGCCCAGGATCATCCCGGGCTTCACCTGGGCCCCCTCCTGGGCCTTGGGCGTGAAGGCCCAGCGCCGGTCCGGCAGGGGATCGATCTGCACCCCCCGTCGGATGAAGATGCCCGTTCGGTCCCGGATCACGTCCAGGGGGCGCTGGATGCCGTCGAAGATGCCGCCGATGAGCCCCGGCCCCAAAGTCACGGAGAGGGGCTGGCCTGTGCCGAAGAGGGGCTCCCCGGGGCGCAGGCCCGTGGTCTCCTCGTAGACCTGGACCGTGGCCCGGTCGCGCTCCAGGGCGATGACCTCCCCGGCCAGGCGGGCCTCCCCCACCCAGACCTGCTCCAGCATGGCCAGGGAGCCGGTCACCCGCACGTGGACCACCGGCCCGCTGATCTGGGTCAAGACGCCGACTACTGGATCGCTCATGATGCCTCCAAGAGTGCCATCACGTCCTCCCGGATGGTCTCCCGGGCCAGGGCCAGGCGGGTGGGGAAGGTGGCGTCCACCTGGCGGCGGCCGCTCTCGTCCGTGGCCACCAGCCCGCCCCAGGTGTCCGCCGGGGCGGGGGCGGCCTGGAAGGTGAGGCCCGCCTCTCTGCTCCAGGCGGCCAGCCGCTCCGGGGTGAGGAGGGTGTGCCCCTGGGGATCCCCGGCCAGGGTGACGGTGGGCCCGCCCAGGATCTGCCCGGCCATGAGAGCCAGGCGGTGCAGGGCCTCCGCGTAGGCCTCGGGCTGGGAGGTCAGGGCCTGCAGGCGTTTCTCCGCCTCTTGCCAGACCCGGTCCAGCAGGGCCTCCCGGGCCTGCAGGCGGGTGCGCTGGGCCTGGAGCCGGGCCTGGGCCAGGATGCGCCGCCGCGCCTCCTCCGCCTGTTTCTGGGCCTGCTCCAGGATCGTCGCCTGCACCTGCTGGGCTTGGGCCTTGGCCTGCTCCAGGACGTGCTGGGCGTAGCGTTTGGCCTCGGCCTCCTGGCTCAGGGCCTCCTGCCGGGCCGTGCGCCCCAGGACGTTCAACAGCTCGTTCAGATCGCCGATCACTTCTGCCATGCGCTCCTCCTCGGATTCCACTCTAGCGTTCCAGGCGGATGCCCAGGGCCTGCTGCACCAGCGCTCGCAGGGAGGTGGGCTGGGCCACCGGGCGGCTGGCGGGGATCTCCAGGAGCACCGGCTCCAGGACCGTGGCCTTGAGCTGGTCCACGGTCTCCCGCATGGCCGCGGCCCAGTCCTCGGTGAGGAGAACGATGCGCAGCTGGCGGTTGCCCAGGGCCGCGTCCAGGGCCTGGCGGGCCTCCTCCACGGAGTGAACGGCCTGGCCCTCCACGCCCAAGAGGGCGAAGCCCATCACCGCCTCCTCATCGCCGATGACCAGGATGCTGGAATCGTTCATGGTAATCCCCCTGGGACGGCGTCAGCGGGTCAGGATCATGAAGGAGATGATCAGCCCGTAGATGGCGATCCCCTCGGCCAGGCCCACGAAAATGAGGGTGCGGCCCAGGGTCTCCGGCTTCTCGGTGATGGCGCCGATGGCCGCAGCGCCAGCGATGCCCACCGCGATCCCCGCGCCGATGGCGGCCAGGCCGGTGGCCAGGGCCGCGCCCACGGCCACGTTCTGGGTCGGGCTGCCTTCCTGGAGCAGGGGCGCGGCGAAGGCCGGCGCGGGCGTCCCCAGCCAGAGGAGGAGGCCGCCGCCCACCCCGGCCAGGGCCAGGAGGCCGTTCACCGTCAAGAGGCCGCCCACCAGGGCCCGGATGCGCGCACCCGGGGAGGCGACCCGGCCCAGGGACATCACCGCCACTGCCATCACCGCCACTGCCATCACCGCCAGGGAAAGTGCCATAGTCGTTGTTGCCATTCTCCTTGCCTCCTCACCGAAGAGATGCGTCAACCGAAAAATGCGTCGCTTTGCATGGCGTGTCTCAACCACCCACCTCGGGGATGCGTAGGGGCGTGAAGGGCCGCCCGCTCCCCTGGAAGAACTTGCCGAAGAACTCGTAGTACTCGAGACGCAAGGTCTGGATGCCCACGATGAGCCCCTCGAACCCCACGATGAGCAGGGTTCCCAGGAGCAGGACCAGCCAGCCCAGGCCTCCGCTCAGCCCGGCCAGGAGGAAGATCACCTGACTCAGGCCCTCGTGGGCCACCGCGAAGGCGCCCAACCGGACGAAGGAGAGGCTGTTGCTCAGGTAGCTGATCACCGCTTCGAAGAGCTCGAAGAAAGCCTGGACGCCGTACTCGCCCCAGCCGCCCTCCAGGAGGGGGCGGCGGCCCTGGAGCCAGCGGCCCAGGGGCTCCCGCAGGAAGATGACCAGGGCCGGGGCCAGGATGAGCAGGGCCCACAGGGATCCCGGCAGGGGAAGCCCCTTCCAGCGGGCCAGCCCGCCCCCCAGCAGGGCCCAGTAGAGGGCCATCCCGGCCAGACCGTTCTTGTCCAGGAGCAGCCGAGGCCAGTCCCGTTCCCGCCAGGCGGTGAGCAGGTTGAGCAGGAAGCCCAGGTTGAGCAGGACCACCCCGCCCATCACCGCGGCCAGGAGCAGCTCCAGCATGCCCTCCAGGGGGCGCAGCCAGAGGGGCGGGAGCAGGCCCATGCCGAAGACGCTGCCGTAGAGCAGGCCGAAGAGCGCGCCGCTGAGCCCCGAGGCCACCACCACCGGGGCCAGCTGGGCCACCCCGCCACCCCGGCGCAGGAGCCAGAGCCCGGCCAGGGCCAGGAGCAGGCCGTGGCCCACGTCCCCGAACATCATGCCGTACATGAGCACGAAGGTGACGGCCACCAGAGGCGTGGGATCCAGCTCGCCGTAGGCCGGGAAGCCGAAGGTGGTGACGATGCCCTGGAAGGCCTGGAGGATGCGGGGGTTGCGCAACAGGGTGGGCACCTGGGGCTGGGTCAGCTCCGGCTCCAGCACCTCGATGACCGCCCGGTTCCCGGTCACCTCCTGGACCGTCTGGGTGAGCCGGGGCATCTCCTGGGCCGCCACCCAGCCGGGGATGACGTAGACCCGGCCGTGGAGGGGGAACTGGCGGATGGCCTCGGCCAGGATGGCGTTGGTCCGCACCCGGTTCCACAGCGCCAGGAGAGTCTCGCTCCACTCCTGGGCCAGCTTGGCCCGTTCCTGAGCCAGGGCTTCCAGCCCCGTCTGGGCGGCTTCCCGGCGTTGCTCCAGGGTGACCAGGGCCTGGCGGGGCGGGCCGGTCACATCCTGGGGCAGGGCGATGGGCTCGAAGAAGGCGCTGCGCAGGGCCCGGTCCAGGATGGGGGCGTGCTCCTTGGGCGTGGCCGCGAAAAGAAGGGTGCGGCCGCCCTCCTCGTAGGCCGGGATCATGACGAAGGGGATGCGGAAGAGGGCCGTCT
Source organism: uncultured Caldilineaceae bacterium (assembly GCA_964416395.1). Classification (GTDB taxonomy): domain Bacteria; phylum Chloroflexota; class Anaerolineae; order Caldilineales; family Caldilineaceae; genus S144-5. The sequence goes on from CAYQEB010000055.1 coordinate 16,387, forward strand.
CCAGCCGGGCCAGGTTGGCGCTGGGGATGGTGCCCACGGTCAGGTGCAGGAAACGGAGGCGGGCCAGCTCTTCCACCGGCACGTCCACGGGCAGGAGCAGACGCACCTGCTGGATCATGAGGGTCAGGCGCTCCAGGGTGCGCTCCTGTTCCCGCTGACGCCGCTGCCAATCCTGGATGCGCTGCTCGGCCTGGTGCAGCTTGGGCTCCACCCGGGCGATGTCCCCGGTCACGTCCAGATCCTCGGGCATGGGCAGGGAGCGCAGGGGCGCCTCCAGCACAGCCAGCAGATCCCGCAGACGCCGCTCCTGGGCGCTGTAGGCGCTGGCCAGGCCCGCCCACCGGCTCTGGGCTGGGGTGGCCTCCTGCTCCTGTTCCTGGACGTGGAGGATCTCCAGGCGCAGCAGGGCCGCGGTCGTCCGTTCGATGTCCTCGTCCAGGATGAAGAGATTGACCTCCCGCATGGGTTCCGGGATGAACATGGTCGCGTTCCTCCGCTATCCCCTGCCTGGGCCCCGAGGGGCGATGAGATAGGGTTGGATCTGCTCCTGGGACCAGCCAGCGGCCTTGCCTTCGATGAGGGTCACCAGGTCCTGGATCTCGTCGAAGAGGAGCACCTGGAAGGCCAGGACAATGCCCAGGTGCAGGGAGTATTTGTCCAGGGTGCTCTGGGCCATGCGGTGCAGGTGGCGCTGGAAGAGGAGCTCCAGCAGGGGCAGGGCCTCCGGTTCCGGGCGCTCCTGGAGCTGCTCCAGGCCGGGGATCGCCCCGTCCCAGAAGCGGGCCACCATCTCGGCCAGGGGCGCGCCCAGGGCGATCTCTCGCACCGCGGCCGCGTCCACCCGCAGGCCCCGGTGCAGGGTGTAGTTGAGGATCTCCTCCGGAGAGAGGCCCGCGTAGATGCGGTAGCGGTAGGCCCAGAGCAGGTTCTGGCTCTCCACCCAGAAGCCCAGGAAGCGCCGAGCCTCCTGGCGATCCCGTCCACCCAGCTGGGCTATGAGGCGGAGCAGACGGCCGAAGTAGGCCAGGTCCAAGGCCACTTCCAGGACGAAGAGTTGGCCCTCCCGACGGTAGGTGTCCAGGGCCTGCTCCAGGACCGGGCCGTAGAACGTTCCCTGCAGGCGCTCCACCAGGGCCGGCACGCTGCTGCTCTCCCCCAGGGCCCGCCAGGGCAGACGGGAGCCGGGCCCCAAGGGGATGAGAGTGGCCTCCAGGGCCTCCGCGGAGGCGCGATGGTGGACGGCCCGGAGGACCGTCTTCAGGTTGTCCACCTCGAAGCGCCGCCAGTGCCAGTCCAGCAGGGCCCGGGGCCCTCCCTGGAGCAGGTGGATGGGGGAGCGGGAGACGGCCACCAGATGGCGCCAGAGCCGTCGTTCCAGGGCCGCGGCCTGGGGACGGCCCTCCAGGTTGGCCAGGACCGGCCGGTGCCAGCTCTGCTCCAGGGGGCTCAGCAGGCTGGGCAGATCCGGCGCGGCCAGGAGCTCGGCCCAAAGCCAGTCCGGGATCAGGCGGGAAATGAGCCCCCGCACCCGGGCGTTGACCCCGGCATAGCGGGCGGCGTCCAGGACCAGGGCCATCTCACGCCTCCTCCTGGCCCGTTGTTGTCTGGTCCGTCGCCTCCTGGTCCGTCGCCTCCTGGCCCGTCACCCAGCGGACCACCAGCTCCACGGCCTGGTCCAGGTGGGCCTGGCCAGCCTGCTGGAGGGCCTCCACCTCCCGCTGGGTCTGCTCCAGGAGCCGCTTGGCCTCCTCCTGGGCCTGGGCCTCGGCCTCCTGGACCAGCTTCTGGGCCTGGGCTTCGGCCTGGCGTCGGGCCTCCTCCACCAGCTGCTTGGCCTTCTCCTGGGCCTGGGCGCGCAGCTCCTGGGCTCGCTTCTGGGCCTGGGTCAGCTCCTGCTGGGCGCGCCGTTCGGCCTGGAGCAGCCGGGCCAGGATGGTCTGTTGGGCAGGTCGGGCAGCAGGCTCTTCCATGGGCGCTCTCCTCTGGGCGGGGTCTCCGCCGTTCGTTCAAGGACAGTTCATCGGCCGGCACAGGGACAGGCACAGTGAATGACTCAGTGGCAGACCATAACCGGCAGCGCCGCGTTGTGGATCACCTCGTCCACCGTGCTGCCGAAGAAGACCTTCAGGAAGGGGCTGTGGCCGTAGGCGCCCAGGATGATCAGGTCACAGCCCTGGGCCTGGGCGGCCTCCAGGATCTTCTGGGCCGGATGCCCCTTGAGGAAGAGACGCATGTGCTCCACTCCCAGCTCTTCCAGGATGGCCTTGGCCTCTTGGTAGGCCTGGGCCCGGTTGTGGTGGCCGTCGTCCACAGTGACGTAGATGAGCAGGCGGTTGCCGGTGGCGGCCAGGCGGGCGGCGATGTTCAGGGCGTCCTTGGCCCGTTCGCTGCCGTCGTAGGCCACCAGGATGGAGCGGATGGGTCGCACCTGGTCGTGGGTGGCCAGGACGGGCGTCGGGGCGTGGCGGATCACCGCCTCGAAGGTGGAGCCCAGGAGGGGGCCGGTCCACTGAGCGCCCTCGCCGGTGCGCCCCAGGACCACCAGGTCCGCGTCCTGGGCCCGCTCCAGGATCACCTGGGCCACCACGCCGTCCACCAGCTCTGTCTCGTAGGAGACGCCGGCCTCCTGGCAGCGGTCGGCCAGGCGCTGGAGGATCTCCTCCCCGCGCTGGTGCAGCCGCTTGCTGACCTCCATGGCCTGCTCCAGGCGCCGGGGATCCCCCTCGGGATAGAAGTCGTAGGGGAACATGGCCAGGATGTAGGGAGCCTCCAGCAGGCGAGCGTCCACCACGTAGAGGCCATGGATGGCGCTCTGCTCCTCCTTGGCGATCTCGATGGCCTGTTCCAGGGCGATCCAGGCGCTGTCCGAGCCGTCCACTGGGACGAGGATCTTTTCGAACATGGGTCTTCCCTCCTTGGGGCGATGCTTGCGGTTGAGCCGACGGAACGACTCCCCTCCCATTGTATCCTCTCCCATTGTAGAGGCCCTGTGTCAGACCTCTGTTAGAGCAAGGTGTGCGTTTCGTCTCAACTGGCCGGACCTTGGGCCAGAGGGGCTGGCCTGGGGGGAGGGGCCATCCAGAAACGAGAAGCACCTGGCCTCCACCAGGTGCTCCATGTCGCTGTGATGACGGTGGTTCGGTGAGGGGATGTCGGGACTGGGGCAGCTCACAGACCCCGCTCCAGGGTCACGCTTTTGGGGACGAAGCCGTTGCGGCGGTAGAAAGCCAGGGCCCGTTCGTTGGCCGCGTAGGCGGTGACGCTGACCCGCTTCGCCCCCTGTCCCCGGGCCCAGGAGAGGAACCGGTCCACCAGACGCTGTCCGATCCCCTGGCTGCGGCGCCCGGGCTTCACGTACATGCTCTCCAGCTCGGCCACGCGCACCGGCCGTAGGGTGGAAGGCGGTTTCAGATAGCCCAGGAGATAGCCCACCGCTTCCCCCTGGACCAGGGCCAGCAGAGGCAAACAGCGCTCGTCCCGCACGCGCTGGCTGAAGTAGCCGTTCCCCTCCTGCCGGGGCCAGGCCAGGTTCATGAAGGGATCCCGTTGGCCGGCGTCCTCCTGGAAGAGGCCATCGCTCAGGGCCACCAGCAGTGGCACGTCCGCCACACCGGCCCGGCGGATGGTCACCTTCCTCGCCTGGCCCTCCCCCTGACTCGCCATCTGCCTCCGCCCGATCGTTTCTCTGTGATTTCTCTCTGTGGCTTCTCTCTGTGGCTGCTCGGATCGCCCCAACG
>CAYQEB010000055.1:20223-24957 GCA_964416395.1 uncultured Caldilineaceae bacterium
TCTCTGTGATTTCTCTCTGTGGCTTCTCTCTGTGGCTGCTCGGATCGCCCCAACGGGCCGCGCCCGGATTATAGCCCAGCTTCGGACAGAGTTCAACGGAGCTGCAGCGGTCGAAAGGCTTGGTGATTCCCCGGGGCCGTGGCAAAATAAGCCCCCAATCTTCCATCCTGCAGGTGAGGCCTCTGTGAAGTCCATTCTCGATTCCCTCTACGACACCGTCCGCTTCCTGGGCATCGTGCGCAACCTGCCCGACTACTTCGATCCCCAGGAGCGCAGGCTGGTCATGCAGGCCCTGGTCATCGGCGTGACGGTCTGGGGGCTGGTCTACGGGCTGCGCGTCGGCGTCCACTGGGCCTTCGATGGCGTGATGGCCTGGGTGGAGGGGGGACCCTCCCGGCTGCTCGTCTTCCTGCCTCTGGCCCTGGGCGCGCTGAGCATGGCGGCCCTGTCCCGCTATCGCTCCAGCCTGGTCTACTACCGGGACAGCCAGGGCCGCACCCGGGAGCTCATCGACGTGGAGGCGGACGGCCTGGAGCGGGCCATCGCCCTCTACTACGCCTCGGAGCCCTCCCTGGAGCCGGCCCTCCTGGGCACGGAAGGGGTGGCGGCCCGCTGGCAGCTGCCCACCTTCACCCTGGCCCTGCGCAAGTTCCTGGCCACCTTCGCCACCCTGGCCAGCGGGGGCAGCGGCGGGCTGGGGGCCAGCGCCACCCTCATCGGCGAGAGCGTGGCCGCGGGCCTCTTCAAGCCCCGAGGAGGCGTGGCGCCGGTTCGCCTGCGCCGGATGAATCGCCTGCAGGCGGCCTGGCAGTGGTGGCGCTCCCGGGGGCCGGACGATCTGCAGACGGCCCAGCTGAGCGGCATCGCCGCAGCCATGTCCACCCTGCTGGGCGCGCCCTTCGCCGCGGCCTTCTTCGCCACCGAGGTCATGTACCGGCGGCGGCCGGTGGTGGAAAAGCTGGTCTACGCCCTCATCGCCGCCCTCACCGCCTTCTTCCTGACCGAGATCGTCTCCCATCACGCGGTGATGTTCCAGGTGGAGGGCCTGTCTCCCCCTCCCTTGACCCCAGGCTACTACGCCACCCTGGCCCTGCTGGCCGTGATCATCTCCCTGGTCAGCCACTACTTCGGCCGCCTGCGCACCAGCTTCGAGGAGGCGTTCCACCACCAGCAGCCCAGGGCCTGGCGGCGTCATCTGCTGGGCGCAGGCTTCGCCGGCCTCATCGCCCTGGCCGCGGCGATCTTCACCGGCCAAGGGTTGGACCTGGTGCTGGGGCCCGGGGAGGGGGCTATCCTGGCCGGGCTGGCCGGGGAGCTGACCCTGCGGGTGGCCCTCGTCGGCCTGGTGGCCAAGCTCCTGGCCACCCTGGCCACCATCGGCTCCGGGGGCTCCGCGGGGCTGCTGGTGCCCTCTCTCTTCTTCGGGGCCATGATCGCCAGCGCCCTGGCCCCTTTGACCGGCTATCACCCGGCCACCCTCATCGTCCCGGCCATGACCGCCAGCCTGGTGACCATCGTCAACGTGCCCCTGGCCGCCATCCTCTTCGTCATCGAGGTCTTTGGCGCCCAGTACATGGTGCCAGCCCTGGTGGTGCTGGTGGTCTCCCTCATCTTCGCTCACGAGACCAGCATCTACCGCACCCAGCGGGAACACGACCTGGGCCGGGAGATCCTGCCCGGCTACAGCGCCCGGCGAGTGGTGGTGCCCCCGGCCTGGGCCGGTAAAACCATCGTGGACCTGCGCATCCGCAACCGCTACGGGCTGAACGTCATCGGGCTGCTGGAACGGGTGCAGAGCGACGGGCAGGTGCGGCACCGGGTGGCCCTGAACCCCTCGGTCTACCGGCCGCTTCAGGCCGGGGAGATCCTGGTGGTGCTGGGCAAGAACGAGAGACTGGACGCCCTGGAGGCCGCCAGCCTGGAAGAGACCCTGGGGAAAGGAGAGTAGACGGTGGGGGAGCTCTTCCTGGACAAGGTGGTGGCCTTCATCACCCGGGCCGGAGCGCAGGGAGCTGAGCTGCTTCTGTTCGAGCACCCCTACGCGGGGATCCAACTGCCGGCCGGCACGGTGGAGGCGGGAGAGCCCCTGGCCCATGCCGTGCTGCGAGAGGCCTGGGAGGAGACGGGGCTGACGGGCCTGGAGCTGCGTCGGTCCATCGGCGCCCAGGCGGTGACCCTGCCAGACCATCGCTTCACCCTGGGGCGGGCTCAGGTCTACGCCCGGCCGGACGCCGCCAGCTTCGGCTGGGCGGAGCTGCCCCGGGGCGTCGTGGTCCGCTGCCTGCGCCAGGAAGGGGATTTCGAGCAGATCCGCTACCGGGAGTGGGATCGCCAGCCGAACAGCCGCTACGTGACCTACGAGATCACCGGCTGGGCGCCCCGGGCGCTTCTGACAGATGGCCTGCACCGCCACTTCTTCCATCTCTCCCATCACGGCCAGACCCCCGCCCAGTGGACCGTGGCCACGGACAGCCACCGTTTCCGCCTCTTCTGGGCCCGGCTGGACGCCCTGCCAGCCCTGGAGCCCCTCCAGGCCGGGTGGCTGGGCTACGTCCAGAAGGAACTGGGCTACGATCTGGCCGCCGACGTCCACCGCTGAACGCGACCCTCACCATGACTGCGAACCCCGACAAACTCTCCTGGCATCGGCCGGCTCTTCTGGCCCTGATCCTGGCCACCTTTGCCCTGCGTCTGCAGAGGCTGGCCCAACAGAACATCTGGTGGGACGAGGCCCGGAACCTGACCGTGGCGTTGAAGCCTTTGGGGCGCATCCCTTTCGCCCCGGAGCTGGACATCCAGCCGCCGGTCTACTACGGGCTGCTCCACCTCTGGGCCCGGGTCTCCGGCATGGCCCTGGGGATGCCGCCCTCGGCCCTGGCCTTCCTGGCCCGTTTCCTGAGCTTGGCGGCGGGGCTGGTGGCGGTGGCCCTCCTCTACCGGCTGATGCAGCGGCTGGCCGGCGCTCGGGTGGGGCTGCTGGCGGCCCTGGTGGCCGGGGCGTCTCCCCTCTGGCTGGCCGAGAGCCAGGAGATCCGCATGTACACCCTGGGCTATGCCCTGCTCACCGGGGCGGCCCTGGCCCTGGTCACCGGCCTGGGGCTGGGGACGGAGACCCGGAGGCCGGAACGCTCCCGCCGCGCTCTCGGGCTCTTTGCCCTCCTCTCGGCCCTGGCCCTCCTCACTCACTACAACGCGGTCTTCATCCTGGTGGCCTGGTATCTCTGGTGGGCGGCCTGGGCCTGGACCCGTCCTCGCCCCGGGTGGGAGCTGCGTCGGCTCCTCGTCACGGGCCTGGGCATGACCCTGCTGGCGCTGCCGGCCGCGCCCATCGCCCTGCGCCAGATCCCCGGCTACGGCAACCCGAACCTGACCGTCCCCAGCCCGGGGGAGTACCTGGCCGCCAACTGGACCGGTCACCTGGGCGGGTATGCCTGGGCGAGCGAGCGTCTGGCCCGCCTGGGCCTGGGATCCTGGTGGCTGTGGGCGGTGCTGGGCGTGCTGGCGGCGGGCGGTGGGCTGGCGGTTTGGCCTGTGGTCAGGGCGAGAGAGGGGGAACGCGAGGCGAGGGTTGCCGGTCGCGAATTCGAGCGCACCTCCCCGAACCCAATCCCCCGATCCTCGGAACTCCCAATTGCCCCTTTACCTCATCTTTCACACCTTTCCCCTGTCACCTCCGCCTCTTCTGTCACCCCCGCCCTCTTCCTCCTCGCCTGGCTCCTGGGCGGCCTGGGCCTCTACTACATCGCCGTCCTGGACCGGGGAGCCTTCAACGTGCGTTACAGCAGCTTCGCGACCCCGGCCCTCTACGGGCTCTTGGGCCTGGGGTTGGCTGGGCTGGGGAGGCTATGGCGGGGACTGCCCAGCCTGGGGCTGGCGCTGATCCTGGCGGGGATGCTGCCCGGGGCCTGGGCGGACCTCACGGACTCGAGCTTCTTCCGGGAGGACACGGCTGGGGTGGCGGCCTGGCTGCGGGGAGAGGCCGGGCCGGAGGATGTGATCCTGGTGGACCAGAAGTATCCCTTCGGCTTCTACTACCGGCGCTACGCCGTGGAGCCAGCGGAGGCGCCGGTGGGGCCGGAGCCCGCGCCGGCCCGTTACCTCTTCGTGGACATCAACACGGTGGACCAGCGGCTGACCGAGTGGGCTGGGCAGGCCCGGCGGGTCTTCTGGGTGCAGTGGTACGAGAGCGACACGGACCCCAGGGGGGCGGTGCCCTTCCTGCTGGACAAGTACGGGACCCGGGCCGGGGAGGAGTGGTTCCAGGGCTACCGGGTCGACTGGTGGATCCTGTCGCCCCCCACCCGGTTCCGCCTGGCCGAGGAGTTCGCACCCCTGGAGCTGGGCTGGTCCCTGGGGCTGGGCGCGGTGGAGGTCTCCCTGCCCCCGGCGCCTGTGCCCCGGGGACGTCCCGTGCCGGTGGTGATCCGCTGGCGGCGAACCGGCCGCGCGGATCCGGCCATTCACCGGCCGCTGAAGGCCCGGGTGGCTCTCTACGACGCCCAGGGCAACCGGCTGGCCCAGGACGACCGGCGCATCCTCAACGACCGGCATCTTCGGCCCGGGGAGTGGGGCCAGGAGGATCGGCCCCTGAACGTCTATCTCCTCCGTCCGCCGCCGGATCTGCCCCGGGGATCCTACAGCCTGCGCCTGCTGGTCTACGACGAGGAGAGCCTGGCCCCGGTGGAGTTGGTGGACGCGGCGGGCAACCCGGCCGGCTTCGAGGCGGAGCTGGGG
>CAYQEB010000056.1:0-15504 GCA_964416395.1 uncultured Caldilineaceae bacterium
CGGGCCACCAGGGCCACCGCGCAGCCGCCGAAGCCGGCCCCAGTGAGCCGAGCCCCGTAGCAGCCAGGGCCCTGGTGCATGGCCGCCACCATGGCGTCCAGCGCGGGGCTGCTCACCTCGTAGTCGTCCCGCAGGCTGGCGTGGCTGGCATCCATGAGCTGACCCACCCGTTCCAGATCCCCCTGACCCAGGGCCTGGACCGTGGCCAGCACCCGCTCGTTCTCTGTGACCACGTGGCGGCAGCGGCGGTAGATGGTGGGGGGCAGGTGATCCTTCAGGGCCTCCAGCTCCTGGCTGCTCACATCCCGCAGGGCCCGGATGCCGGGCAGGAAGCGCCTCAGGATGGCCACGCCCGTCTCGCACTCCTGCCGCCGCTGGTTGTAGGCGCTGCTGGCCAGGGAGCGGCTGGCCTTGGTGTTGCCGATGACCAGGGACGCCCCCGGGGGGAAGGGGACCCGCCGATACTCCAGGCTGCGGCAGTCGATGAAGAGGGCGTGGTCCGCGGCCCCCAGCACGCTGATGAACTGGTCCATGATGCCGCAGTTCACCCCCACGAAATCGTTCTCCGCCCGCTGACAGGCCGGGGCCAGCTCCGGGCCGGTGAGGGCGTCCTGGAGGCCGGCGGCGGCGAGGAAAGCCTTGGCGCAGGCCACCTCCAGGGCCGCGGAGCTGCTCAGGCCGCTGCCCCGAGGCACGTTGCCGCTGAGCACCCCGTCCAGCCCTCGCAGGGTGAACCCTTTCTCCTGCAGCGTCCAGGCCACCCCCTTGACGTAGTTGATCCAGAGGCTCTTGGGCTCCCGGGTCAGCTGGCCCAGGTCGAACTCCCGCCAGGAGTCGAAGTCCAGGGCGTGGATGCGCACCCGGCGATCCTGTCGGGGCCGGAAGACCAGCTGGATGTCTCGGTTCAGGGCCACCGGCAGGACGAAGCCGTCGTTGTAGTCCGTGTGCTCGCCGATGAGATTGACCCGGCCCGGGGCGATGGCCACGGCCCTGGGATTGGCCCGGAAGTCCTGGAGGAAGCTTTGGATGATCCGGTAGGTGCGGCTGCTGACCTTGGGCATGGGCTGAGTGAGGTGCTGGCTGGTTGAACGGTGGGGGAAGGGTGGCTCAGCTGGGGGAGGCTGGGGCCTAGCCCTTTTACACCCGCGTGGGCTCCAGGATGGCGTAGAGGTTCAGGTTCCCCTCCTTGCCGTCCGCCCGGAAGGTCTCCCGGATGCGCAGGCCCGCGTCCTGGGCCAGGCGCTCCAGCTCCGCCCGGTCCACCTGATGCACGTAGCGCACCGCCTGGGGACCCTGCTTCCAGGGCAGGAGCGCGTCCCCGGGCTCCACATCCGCTGGCGAGAGCCCCACGGTGGACCAATCCAGGAGCTTGGCTCGGAAGCGCTCCGCCTCCAGGAACTGCCAGAAGGAGAGGATGACCACGCCTTGGCTGAGCCGGGCCAGATCCTGGACCAGCCGCCGCCGCAGCTCGTAGCCGGGCAGGTGTTGCAGGGTGGCCAGGCAGACCACCGCCTGGAAGCGGGGCTCCTCCGGGCCCAGCACAGACCCCAGCGCCCGGGTCCAGGACGGCTCCGCCAGGTTCGCCTGCAGGAAGCAGCAGCGGGTGCGGGTCAGGTGGGCGGTGCTTTCCCGGGCCAGGGCCAGCAGCCGGGGATCCTGGTCCACGCCGGTGTAGTGCGTGTAGCCGCCTCGCTCTTCCAGGAGCCGGGCCAGCCGTCCGTTGCCGCAGCCCACGTCCAGGAGGGTGGTGGGGCGCGGTTTCGCGCCCTCTGGGATGTGGGGTAAAATAGCCAACAGGCCCGGCGTCCATCCCTGGCGGGTGCGGTGAAACTCCTCGGCCACGGTTTCGTAGAATCGTCGGTTGAGGGCCAGGAGCTGGCGTTGGACCGCTGGTCTCATCTCTTTCCCTGGGCTCTCTTTCCCGGGCGGCCTTCGGCTGCCCCCACATCCGTGACCCGATGAAACGCATCTACGCGCCTGACGAGATCCCATCCGAAGTGCTGGAAAGCAGCCGCCGCTGGCGGCAACGTCGCCAGTTCGATCCCAGGGCCTACGCGGGGGTTCTGCAGGCGGTTTTCCAGGAGATCCAGCGCGTCCCCGAGGAGGAGTGGGACGACCGCCGCCTGCGATCTATTCTATCCCGTTTCCCCAAGGACGGCAAAGGTTTCTTCTCCAAGGCGGACCTGATCGCCGGCTACCGCCACCTGGTGGACGAAGGGGATCTGGAGCCGGATCCCGCGGTCCTGGGGCGGATCCGCATGAAGCCGGTGCGCACGGCCAGCGGCGTGGCCCCGGTGACAGTCCTCACCGCGCCGGCCGGCTGCCCGGCCCGCTGCATCTTCTGCCCGGACGATGTGCGCATGCCCAAGAGCTACATCTTCGACGAGCCAGGATGCCAGCGGGCCGAGCGGGATGGCTTTGACCCCTTCCGGCAGACCCTGGGCCGGATCCGCTCCTTCGAGCAGATCGGCCACCAGGCCAACAAGGTGGAGCTCCTCATCCTGGGCGGGACCTGGAGCGCCTACAGCCGGGACTACCGGGAATGGTTCGTGCGCCGCTGCTTCGACGCCATGAACCAGGCCGGGGACCCGAGCTGCCAGCCTGCGGCCAGCCTGGAAGAGGCCCAGGCCCGGAACGTCCACGCGGCCCACCGCAACGTGGGCCTGGTGGTGGAGACCCGGCCGGACTGGATCACGCCGGAGGAGATCGTCCATCTGCGACGGCTGGGGGTCACCAAAGTGCAGATCGGCGTTCAGAGCCTGGACGACCGCATCCTGGCCCTGAACAAGCGGGGGCACGACGTGGCCGCGGTGCGCCGGGCCCTGGGGCTCCTGCGCACGGCCGGCTTCAAGCTGAACCTGCACTGGATGCCCAACCTCTACGGCGCCACCCCGGAGAGCGACCGGGCCGACTTCGCCCGGTTCTTCACCGACCCGGCCATCCGCCCGGACGAGCTGAAGATCTACCCCTGCTCCCTCATCCAGGGCACGGAGCTCTACCAGCTCTGGCAGGAGGGGAAGTACCGGCCCTACAGCCAGGAGGAGCTCATCGGCCTGCTGGCGGACGTGAAGCCCACCATCCCACCCTACACCCGGGTGAACCGCCTCTTCCGGGACATCCCCGCCCACCACATCCAGGCCGGGGTGAAGCTGGGCAACCTGCGGGAGTACGTCCACCAGGAGCTGGCCCGCCGGGGGAGCCGCTGCGGCTGCATCCGCTGCCGGGAGGTGCGGCGGCGAGAGGTGCGCCAGGAGGAGCTGGCGCTGCGGATCTACAGCTACCACACGGACCTGACCCAGGAGCACTTCCTGCATTTTGTCACCACGGGAGGAGAGCGGGCGGACAGCCCGGAGCCAGGGCTCATCGCCGCCTTCCTGCGCCTGAGCCTGCCCCGGACGCCGGAGGCAGGCAGCCGGGCCTTCCTGGAGGAGATCCGGGGCCACGCCCTGATCCGGGAGGTGCACGTCTACGGCCCGGCCCTGGCCATCGGCGAGGAGGAGGCCGGCGCTGCCCAGCACGCCGGCCTGGGCAGCCAGCTCATCCAGGAGGCCCGGCGCATCAGCCGGGAGGCGGGTTTCCGGCGCATCAGCGTCATCGCGGCCACGGGCACCCGGGCCTACTACGCTCGCCGCGGCTTCCAGCAGGGCCAGCTCTACATGACCGGCGACTGCTGAGCCGGGCGCGGGCTGGCTCAGCCGCTCTCCTCTTCGGCCAGCAGAGGAAGGAGCCGGGCGCGCATGGCGTCCCGCACCTGCCGATAGACGGCCAGGCGCTGGGACCGGTCACCGACAGCCTGGTAGGGGTCGGGGAAGGGGAGCACTAGGCGCTCCTGCACCTGGGGCCATCCCAGGGCCACCGGGCCCAGCTGGTCGCTGAGGAGGATCACCTTGTCCCAGGGCTCTTCCCGAAAGGCGTCCGCGGCCTGGGGCTGGTGGTCCCGGATGTCGATGCCCAGCTCGGCCATGGCCTCCACGGCCAGGGGGCTCACCTGGGATCCTGGGCGGGCCCCACCGGAGGCGGCCTGCCAGGCGTGGCCCAGGAAGTGGTTCACCAGGGCCGCGGCCATGGGGCTGCGGCAGGTGTTGCCCAGGCAGATGAAGAGCACCCGGCGTAGGGGCTGGGGGTTGGATGGGGCGGTCAAGGAGCGCCTCCTGGAGATCGAAAACGGGGACGGACACTCGGTCCGCCCCCGTTTTTCACTTCCGCTGCAGAGGCCCAGACGAGCCTGGGCCAGGGATGGCTAGCGGGCTACGGCCATGCCGCTTCCGGGCAGGAAGACGTGCAGGTCGAAGTCCGTGGTCTGGATCACAGGCAGCAGCTCGTGGACCGTGGCCAGGATGTCGCCCATGTTCATGCCCGGGGCCACCAGCTCCCACAGGTTCATCTGGTCGGCCACGTTCAGGAGGTGCTGCAGCTCGCCGTTGCCCCAGGTCAGGGTGGGCAGGGCCTTGCCGTTCACCATGATGTGGATGCCCTCCGCGTCGGTGCTGATGGTCAGGCTCTTCACGCCCCGCTCCGCCAGGCTCTGGACCAGCTGGGGGTTCAGGCGCAGGGCGTAGACGGGGGCGCCGGTGAGGGCGCTCCACTCGGCGTCGGTCAGGTCACCCAGGGTGAAGCTGCCGTCCGCGTTGTAGAAGACGGGCAGGTTGATCCGGGGGGGCACGCCCACCGCCGCCAGGAACTCTTCCTGGGCCTTCTTGGCGGCCATGGCCGCGGTGTCGTCGCCCTCCACGTAGAAGGGGATGATCTCCGCGCCTTCCGGCACCGGGAAGCGAACGATGACGCCGATGCCCAGCCGCTGCACCAGGGGCAGGACCTTCTCCGCCATGGGGATGGCCACGCCGAAGGTGTTCAGGACCTCCGCGGTGGTCTGCAGGGATTCACCGTCCCAGACCAGGGAGGGGATGGGCTGGCCGTTCACCAGGAGGAGCAGGCCGTCCGCCTTGTTGTCGACCTGGATGTGCTGGATGTTGCCGGCCACCATGTAGTCCACCCATTCCTTGGGCACGGCCAGGGTGGAGAGGTCCGCGCCAGCCAGCGCGCCCAGCTCTGCCACAGGGACATTGCCAATAGAGGGGGAACCGTCTGCGTTGATGTCGACCACCAGGGCTGGCAGGTCGATCACCAACTCCGTGGGGTCCTTGGCCAGGGCTGCCGACGACCCCGCTCCTGCCCGGGGCGCACAGCCGGATAGGACCAGCATGGCCACCAGGAGCAAGGAAGCCCAGACCGCAATGCGTCGATTGTACATCGGGTACCTCCTGAGACTATGTGAGTTGAGTAGAGCTGATTGGGGATAAAAAGATAACTGGTGCGAATTGAACGATCTGGCGGGCAAACACGGATCTCACTGCGGAAACACGGTGTGACCGGTGCTGGAACGGCGAACGCGCCCACAAGATGCCATCGAGAGCGCAATTGTGAGACCGGTTACAGTGATAATAAACGGAAATCGGCCAGGACGCAAGTTCAAATTATCGTCTATCCGAAAGGGCGTCGGGAAGGGCATCGGACATGATCTCGTCCAGGAGCATGTCCATTTCGACGAGTTCGCCGGTCACGGTGAAGATGATCCGCTCGCAGATGTTGGTGACCCGATCCCCGGCTCGCTCCAGGTTGTGGGCCGCCCACAGGAGGTGGTTGGCCTGGTCCGCGATGCCGGGATCCTGGCCGATGCGCTGGATCATGGCTTCCTGGATCTGGTTGTAGATGTCGTCCAGGATGTCGTCTTCCTTGGGGATGGCCCAGGCTGCCTCCACGTCCCGGTGGATGAAGGCGACCAAGGCTCGATCCAGCATGCGGCTGGCCTGTTGGCACATGTCCAGGAGCTGGGCTGGCGGGGTGATTCGGGGCGCGCTGCCCAGGAGCAGGGTGATCTTGCCGATGCCCTTGGCGTAGTCCCCCATGCGCTCCAGCTCCGTGGCGATCTCCAGCACCGCGGCCAGGAAGCGGATGTCCCCGGCCACGGGCTGCTGGGTGGCGATCACCCGCAGGCAGTCGGCCTCGATGGCGTAGCGCCGTTCGTTGATGGCCTGGTCCTCGGCCATGAGCGCCAGGGCCTGGGCTGAGTCCTTCTGGCGCAGGATGGTCACCGAGCGGCAGAGGGCGGTGGTGACCATGCTCCCCAGCATGAGCACCTGGTCCTGGATCCGCTCCAGCTCCTGTTCGTATCGCCGTCGCATCTGTCTCTCCTTGTCACTCGTTTCCGGACCCGGCCCCGGGCCTGTCCGGTCTGCCGTTAGCCGAACCGTCCGGTGATGTAGTCCTCGGTGCGCTGGTGACTGGGGTTCGTGAAGATCTGCTGAGTGGGGCCGAACTCCACTAAGCGCCCCACCCGCCGGTCGTCCACGGTGAAGAAGGCGGTGTAGTCGGACACTCGGGCCGCCTGTTGCATGTTGTGGGTCACCACCACGATGGTGTACTCCTGGGCCAGCTCCTGCATCAGGTCCTCGATCTTCAGGGTGGCGATGGGGTCCAGGGCCGAGGCCGGCTCGTCCATGAGGATCACCTCCGGCCGGATGGCGATGGCCCGGGCGATGCAGAGGCGCTGCTGCTGGCCGCCGGAGATGGCCGTGCCCGGCTGGTGCAGCTTGTCCTTCACCTCGTCCCAGAGGGCGGCCTGGCGCAGAGCCTGCTCCACCAGCTCGTCCATGTTCCCCTGAAAGCCGTTGATGCGAGCCCCCCAGGCCACGTTGTCGTAGATGGAGCGGGCGAAGGGGTTGGGCTTCTGGAAGACCATGCCGATGCGCCGGCGCACCTCCACCGGATCCACGTCCGGGTCGTAGATGTTCTTCCCGTGGAAGAGCACCTGCCCCGACACCCGGGCCGAGGGGATCAGGTCGTTCATGCGGTTCAGGCAGCGCAGGAAGGTGCTCTTGCCGCAGCCCGAGGGGCCAATGAGGGCAGTGATGCGGTTGCGGGGAATCTGGATGTCGATCCCCTCCACCGCCACCACCTCCCCGTAGGAGACGCTCAGCCCTCGGACCTCCAGGGCCACGTCCGTGAAATCCAGTCCGGCCTCGGTCGCTTCAGCCGCTTGGCGTACGTCGGTGTGGATCAAGTCCATTGTTTTTTCTCCTCTTTTTTCCCTCATCCGGTCCTTCCTCATCCGGTCCTTCCTCATCCGGTCTTTCCTTATCTGGCCTCTTCTCGTCTCGGTCCCGTTTCTTTTCCTGTGCCTCTCCCGCTTCTCCCTTCTCTTCGGCCTTCGTTCTCGCCGGGCGTTCCGGCCCCGGATCCTCCAGCTGGCCTGTTGCTCGGGGTGGCTCTCGGGCAACAGGCCGCTGGCATCCGGTGGGTTCCGGTGCGGGCCTCACTCGTAGCGCCGGCGGTAGCGGTTGCGCAGGATGATGGCCACGGAGTTCATGACGAACAGGACGGCCAGGAGCACGATGATCCCCGCGGCCGCGTTCACGTGGAAGCCAGCCTGAGGCCGGGAGACCCAGTTGAAGATCTGGATGGGCAGGACCGTGAAGGGGGTGCGCAGGGCCTCCAGGGAAACCGGGGGCAGGTAGGCGATGTAGGTGAGGGCGCCGATGGTGATGAGGGGCGCGGTCTCACCGATGGCCCGGGAGAGGGCCAGGATGGCGCCGGTGAGGATCCCAGGCATGGCCATGGGCAGCACGTGGTCCCGGATCACCTCCCACTTGGTGGCGCCCAGGGCCAGCCCGGCCTGGCGCAGGCTGTCCGGCACCGCCTTCAGCGCCTCCCGGGTGGCGATGATGATCACCGGCATGACCAGGAGGCTCATGGTCAGCCCACCCGCCAGGATGGTGCGCCCGTTGGTGAGGGGGAAGAGAAAGCGCACGAAGAGCTCCAGCCCCAGCAGGCCGTAGATGATGGAGGGCACGCCGGCCAGGTTGGCGATGTTGATCTCGATGAAGCGGGTCAGGCGGTTCTTGGGCGCGTACTCCTCCAGGTAGAGGGCCGCGGCGACGCCCAGGGGGAAGGCGATGGCCCCGGTGAGGCCCATGAGCCAGAGGGAGCCCACTAGGGGGGAGAGGATCCCCGCCCTGGCTGGCCGTCGGGAAGGGAAGCTGGTCAGGAACTGCCAGCTCAGCCGGGGCGCCCCCTCCCGGAAGACGCTCCAGAGCAGCCAGACCAGGATGGCCAGGCCGAAGAGCGTGGCCAGGACGGTCAGGGGGTAGAAGAGGGCGTCCAGGCGTTTGCGGGCGGCCAGGTTCGGGCGGAAGATCGGCCCGGAAACCGACCTCGGTCTCCTGCGGGGTCGCCTCCGGGAACGTTGGGAAGCAGGGATAGGCACGGTGGGGTCCAGTCGAATCAGGGATGGGTTGTTGTCGCTCATTCGTATTGCTCCCGATAGCGTCGCACGATCCAGTCACTGACCACGTTCAAGGAGAGGGTGATGAGGAAGAGGCTCATGCCCACGGCGAAGATGGTCCGGTAGGCCAGGCTGCCGGTCGGCGTATCCCCCAGGCTCACCTGGACGATGAAGGCGGTCATGGTCTCGATGGGCACCAGGGGGTTCAAGGTCAAGCGGGGGTTCTGACCCGCGGCGATGGCCATGATCATGGTCTCTCCCACGGCTCGGGAGACGCCCAGGATGAAGGCGGCTGCGATCCCGGAGAGGGCGGCCGGCACCACCACGCCCCGGATCACCTCCCACCGGGTGGCCCCCAGAGCGTAGGCCCCTTCCCGCAGGGAGCGGGGCACCGCGTGGATGGCGTCCTCGCTGATGGAGGCCACGGTGGGGATGATCATCACCCCCATAACCAGGCCCGCGCTCAGGGCGTTGAAGGTGGCCATCCCCGGGAAGAGGGCTTTGAGCATGGGGGTCACGGTGAGCAGGGCGAAGTAGCCGTAGACCACCGTGGGGATGCCGGCCAGGATCTCCAGCCCGGGCTTCAGGAAGGCCCGAGCTCGGGGTGAGGCGTACTCGCTCAGGTAGATGGCGGCCAGCAGCCCCACAGGCAGGGCCAGGGCCAGCGCGATGGCCGTGGTCAGGAAGGTGGCGCTGGCCAGGACCAGGATCCCGAAATGCTTCTCTGTGAAGAGGGGGGTCCACTGGGTGCTGGTCAGGAAATCCCAGAGGGAGACCTCCTGGAAGAAGGAGAGGGTCTCGAAGAGGAGCACGGCGATGATGCCCACGGTGGTGAGGATGGAGATCAGGGCCGCACCGCCGAAGAGGGTGCGGAGAGCTTGCTCCTTGCGATGTTTCCGGCGCAGACGAGCGGCCATCTCCGCCCTGGTCTGGCCGGTCCAACCCATTTCACTCAAGCTCATACAAAGCTCCTTTCCAGCTCAGCTTCTGCAGCTCGAGGGTCGAAGGATCCGGTCCGGTTCCTTCGACCCCCACGTCACAACATATCCCCACAAGCCCCACACAGGGCCAGGCAAAGGGCGGGCCTAGTCGCCGCTCTCCGCCTGCAGCAGCTCTTCCAGGGTCACTCCCACCTGGGAGCCGCCGCTGAAGATGGAGCCAGGGGTGCGCTTCTCGAAGCGCTGCAGGTCCAGCTCGTAGACCGTGGCCGGCAGCGGGATGTACCCCACCTCGGAGACCAGGGCCTCGGCGTTCTCCGGGTCCAGGTAGAAGCGAACGAAGGCGTCCACCTCCGGGCGCTCGGCTGCGTCCTTGCGCACGTAGATGAAGATGGGGCGCGAGAGGGGCTGGTAGCTCCCGTTGGCCACCGTCTCGGCGCTGGGCAGGATGCAGCCGTCGCCGTTGTCCGGGTTGCCGTCGTCGATGGCCACCAGCTTCAGCTTGTCCTGGTTCTCCTGGTAGTAGGCCAGGCCGAAATAGCCCAGGGCGTACTTGTCCCCGGCGATGCCCTGGACCAGCACGTTGTCGTCCTCGCTGGCCTGGTAATCCCCCCGGCTGGCCCCTTCCTCGCCCACGATGGCGTCGGTGAAGTAGTCGAAGGTGCCCGAGTCCGTGCCAGGGCCGAAGAGCCGCAGCTCCGCGTCCGGCCACCCTTCCCGGACCTGGCTCCAGCGGGTGATCTGGCCCTGGGCTGCCGGCGCCCAGATGGTCCGCAGCTCCTCCACGGTCATGCAGGCGGTCCAGTCGTTCTCCGGGTTGACCATGACCGCCAGGCCGTCGTAGGCCACGGGCAGCTCGATGAACTCGACGCCGTTCTCCTGGCACTGCTGGATCTCCGAGGCCTTGATGGGACGGGAGGCGTCGGAGATGTCCGTCTCCCCGGCGCAGAACTTCTTGAAGCCGCCCCCTGTGCCGGAGATCCCCACCGTCACCCGCACGTTGCGGTTCTCCAGGCCGAACTCCTCGGCCATGGCCTCGGTGATGGGGTAGACGGTGCTGGAGCCGTCGATGAGGATGTCCCCGGCCAGGGCTGTCGTCCCGGAGTCCGCATCCTGGCTCGTCTCGGAGGTGCTGGGGGGAGAGCCGTCGGAGCCACAGGCGGCCAGGAGCAGCCCGGCCAACAGGAGCAGGAAGAGTGCGTACCGTCGCATGTCGCGTGTTCCTTTCCTCATGGAATGGATGGAATGGTTCATTGCTGGTGATGGTTGTTCGTGACAGTTGTCGATAACTCTTGTCATTGCCAGCATAGCCGAGGAAGGTTAACGGAGGAGGCAGGCCAGCCGCCAAAGGGGTTAAGGGGGGGCGAACGGCGTGTAAACATCTGGTTAAAAAGCCCAGGGGGAGCGGCGTGCGCTCCTGGGAAGGCTCAACAGGCCCAACGGACTCCAGCGGAACCCGACAAACGGGGCCAAACAAAAAGACGAGCTGGCCGCTCGCCTTCGCGCCTCCATCGTCTTCACGTTTCACGCCTCACGTTTCACACTTCACGCCCGTTCTCCCCTTCATCCTCCCGGGCCACAGGCAGGGAAAACGAGATGGTGGCCCCCTTGCCTTCCTGGCTTTCCGCCCAGATGCGGCCGCCGTGGGCCTGGACGATGTGCTTGGCGATGGCCAGCCCCAGGCCGGTGCCCTGACCGGACCGGGCTCGATCCGCCCGATAGAAGCGCTCGAAGATCCGGGGCAGGTCCTCCCCGGGGATGCCCACGCCGGTGTCCGCCACCTGGATCACCACCGACTGGATCCTTGCTGATTGGCTCCCCGCCGAGCGGGCCGTCACCGGCTGACCCCCGGCCGAGGATGCCTCCCCGGGCCCGGGATCCCCCTCCTGGACGTAGGCGCTCACCCGGATCTGCCCGCCAGAGGGGGTGAACTTGATGGCGTTGTGCACCAGGTTGGTGATCACCTGCTGGACCCGCTCCCGATCCGCCAGGACCCGAGGAAGCCGGGCCGGCAGGTCCACCACCAGGGCGATGCCCGCCCGGGCCGCCTGGGTCTGGAGTCGCTCCACTGGGCCCAGGACGATCTCGCTCACCGGGGTGGCGGTCCAGTGGAAGGGCGCCTGTCGGGACTCGATGCGGGAGAGCTCCAGCAGCTCCTGGACCATCTGGGCCAGGGCGTCCACCTCCGTCTCGATGCGGTCCAGAAAGCGCCGGGCCGCCGGTGGATCCTCCAGGGCGCCGTCCCGCAGGGTCTCCACCAGGGCCCGCAGGGAGGCCAGAGGCGTGCGCAGCTCGTGGGAGACGTTGCTGATGAAGTCCTTGCGGATGCGCTCCAGCTGCTGCCGCTTGGTCAGGTCCCGCAGGACCACCAGGTAGCCCTTGCGGAAGCCGTCCCAGAAGGGGGCCACCGTCACCCGCAGGGCCCGGCCGTCCCGCATCTCCAGCAGCTCGCTCTGGAGGGCGTTCTCCTCCTGGCACTCCTCCAGCAGCTCCACCATGCGGTGATCCCGCACCACCCGGGGAAAGGATGCGCCGGGCGTCACCGGGCCGGGCTGCTGGAGCAGCCGCGAGAGGGCCGGGTTGGCCCGCTGCACCCGTCCGGCTTCGTCCAGGATCAGGATGCCGTCCCGCAGGTGGTCCAGGACCGCGGCCATGCGGCTCTCCTTCTGGGCCAGCCGGTCCATGCGCCCCTGGGAGACGGCCACCAGGCGGTTGAAGGCCAGGGTGAGCTGGGCGATCTCGTCGCCTGGGGGTGGGGCGGTCGGCCCTGGCTCCTCCTGGATCAGCTCTTCGGCCATGCGGGTCAAGCGGCGGAGGGGGCGGGCCAGATCTGCAGCCAGGAGGGCGGCCAGGGCCAGGGTGATCAGGATGGCCAGCGCGCCGCCCACCAGGCCCAGGATCCCCAGGGTGCGGGCGGCTCGGTCCACCTGGGCAGCCAGCTCGGGGCTGGCGTTCTGGATGGGGAGTCCTCGGAGTTGGCGGATGGCCAGGAAGGTGAGGCCGGCGGCCAGGAGGCTGGTCAGGAGGAGAAAGGGGAGGGCGATGCGCCAGCGGATGGATAGGAAACGGTGCATTTTGGGTCCGCTCGCTTTCGATCGGGGGAGGGCCGGGGCCGGAGCGGGTCAGCCCTCGAAGCGGTAGCCGACGCCGCGCACAGTGACCAGGCGGGTGGGGTTGGCCGGGTCGTCCTCGATCTTCTTGCGCAGCCAGCGCACGTGCACGTCCACCGTGCGGCTGCCGCCGCTGTAGTCCCAGCCCCACACCCGCTCCATGATCAACTCTCGGCCCAGGGCGATGCCCCGGTTCCGGGCCAGGAAGAGGAGCAGGTCGAATTCCCGGGGCTTGAGGTGGAGGAGCTCCTGGCCCCGGAAGGCCTCGCGACGTTCCGGATCGATGACCAGATCCCCGAAGACCAGCCGTCTGTCCTCCCGCTCCTCGGCGGGGACGGCCGTCTCGGCCAGGGCCTCCTCTCGGGTGAGGCGGACCCGACGCAGGTTGGCCTTGATCCGGGCCATGAGTTCCCGCATGCTGAAGGGCTTGGCCAGGTAGTCGTCCGCGCCCATCTCCAGGCCCACCACCCGGTCCACCTCGTCGCTGCGGGCGGTGAGCATGAGGATGGGCACGTTGCTCTCCTGGCGCAGGATGCGGCAGACCTCGAAGCCGTCCAGGCCGGGGAGCATCACGTCCAGGACGATCAGGTCCGGCTCTTCCTGCCGGGCCATCTCCAGGGCCTGGAGGCCGTCGGTGGCGGTGCGGACCTGGTAGCCCTGGCGCACCAGGTTGTACTCCAGGGTCTCCACCAGGCTTGGCTCGTCTTCGACGACCAGCACTTTGGGGGGCGTGGCTGGGTGGGTCATGGGTTGCCTTCGTTCCGGTTCGGCGGATTCACACGCACCCTTCAGCTTACCAAGCGGTGGTCTGGCTGCCAAATTTCAGGTCATCTTGACCACCACCGAGCCGATGACGTTGGCGGCCATGTCGGCTCGGTCTGCGGCGTTGCTCACGTGGCGGTAGACCTCTCGGGTGCGCAGCATCTCCATGATGTGGTGGGTGTCCTCTGGCCCGGAGAAGAGATCCGCCACGGCCTGGCGGTAGACCCGCTCCACCTGGTTCTCCCGGTGTTTGGTGCGGCGGGCGTGGTCCAGGGCCACCATGGGGTTCTCGTCCAGGCGCTGCATGGCCAGCAGGAGCTCGTCCCCGGCCTCCCGCAGGCGGTTCACCATCTCGATGAGGTGTCTGTCCGGCTTGACCTTGAGCAGGCGGATCTCGATGACCGTGCTGTAGGCGTAGTCCAGCACGTCGTCCAGGTAGAGGGAGAGGTCGTAGATGTCCTCCCGGTCGAAGGGCGTGATGAAGGTCTTGTGGAGCTCGTCGATGAGGACGCGCCGCAGCTCGTCCCCCTCTTTTTCGCACTGCTCCACCATCTGGGCGGCCTCTTCGTCCTCGGTGGTGACGAAACGCCACAGGGCCTCGGTGCCCACCTGCACCTGCTGGGCCTGTTTCTCCAGCAGATCCACGAAGATGTTCTTGCGTTTGCCTGTGCGTGACCAAAAACCCATGCTTGCCTCCCTGAACTATCGCTGCGCCGGCTGCTTCCGGCAGGAAATTGGCGTTCATCCGTGGGGCGGGATCGCCCCCTCAGGGCCCCAGCACCAGGCGCAGGAGCAGGTAGAGGATGGCGGCGATGCCCGTGGTGATGGGCACGGTGATGAGCCAGGCGATGAGGATGTCCGTCAGGTTGGTCCAGCGCACCTGGCTCATGCGCTCCGACGCGCCCACGCCCACGATGGCCGAGCTGACCACGTGGGTGGTGCTCACCGGCCCGCCCAGGATGGAGGCCCCCAGGATCACCGTGGCCGAGGTGAGCTGGGAGACAAAGCTGTGGATGGGGCGGATGCGGTAGAACTTGCCCCCCAGGGTGCGGATGATCCGCCAGCCGCCGGCGGCCGTGCCTGTGCCGATGGCCGTGGCGCTGGCCAGGATCACCCAGGCCGGCACGTGGAACTCGGACTGGAAGCCCAGGGTCACCAGGCCCAAGGTGATGATGCCCATGGTCTTCTGGGCGTCGTTGGTGCCGTGGGCCAGGGCCAGGGCCGTGGCCGTGACGAGCTGCAGGCGGTTGAAGGTGCGGTTGATCTTGGGCGAGGCGCCGCTGGCCAGGACCAGGGTCACCCGCATGAGGATCCAGCCTATCAGGAAGCCCAGAATGGGGGAGATGAAGAGGGCCAGAGCCACCTTGATCAGCCCTTCCAGCTTCAACATCTCCGGCCCGCCGAAGGCCAGGGCGCCCCCCACCAGCCCCCCAGCCAGGGCGTGGGACGAGCTGGAGGGGATCCCGCCCCACCAGGTGACCACGTTCCAGATGGAGGCGGAGAGAAGGGCCGCCATGACCACGGTGATGGTGACGCTCACCGGCTCCACCACCTCGCTGCCCACGGTGGTGGCCACGGCCACGCCGAAGAGGAAGGGCCCGGCCAGGTTGGCCGCAGCGGCCAGGCCCAGAGCCGCCCGGGGCGAGAGGGCCCGGGAGGCGATCATGGTGGCCACCACGTTGGCCGCGTCGTGGAAGCCGTTGAGGAAATCAAAGGTCAGGGCCAGGGTCAGCAGCAGCCCGAAGATCACCAGGTCGTTCATGCCCGGCGTCCTGGGGGTGTGCGCCATCCGGTGACGGCCATGTCAGCCCCCTTTCCTCGAGTGGTTGGGATCGGCCTGGATCCGGCCCGGCCGCCCGGTGAGCAGGAAACGTCCGAGGTTCTCCCAGCGGTAGAGCCGGCGCCGCCAGACGAACCAGAGCAACGCCAGCAGCCCGCCCAGCTCCCAACGCCAGAGCTCCGGGCGACGAGTGAAGGCGTACCAGTAAGCCTTGCCGATGGCCTGCTGCTCCGAACCTCGCTTGCCCCAGACGTGGAAACGCCAGCCCCGGAAGGGCCAGAGGAAGGTGTCCGGGAAGAACCAGAGCCGATCCAGCAGGGCGTGGCCCAGGAAGGCCAGGCCGTAGACCCGCCAGTGGGGAAAGCGCCTCCAGATCAGGAACAGGACGGCCAGGTTGGCCAGCAGGGTGTGGGCAAAGAGCACCGCGGACTTGTAGCGCCGGTAGAAATAGGCCCAGGCCAGGGGTTTGTCCAGGAGATCCGGCCCCGTGGCGGCCAGGGCGACCAGTCGGTAGTCTGCGTCGGGAAAAACGTCGAACTTCTCCTGGGCCAGGGAGAGGGCGGCCCAGGTGTAGGCGATGTGGGACGGAGGGAGCATGGTCGGCGGGAACGGTTGGGGTGGGTGGTCGGATGG
>CAYQEB010000056.1:15604-24925 GCA_964416395.1 uncultured Caldilineaceae bacterium
TCGGGATGTGACGTTCGGGCGCCGGTGCGGCCAGGCGGGTGGAAGGGCCGGGAGCAGGAAGCGCTCGCGTCGGGCTAGGCCGGGGCCTTCTTGCCGGTCATCATCAGGCCGATCTCCTCCCGGGTGGCGCTGCGGGCGTCCACGATGCCCATGATGCGGCCGTCGAACATCACCGCGATGCGGTCCGACAGGCTGAAGAGCTCGTCCAGGTCCTCGCTGATGAGAAGCACGGCCACCCCCTCCTTCTGCTGTTCCAGGAGCCGGTTGCGGATAGCCTCGGTGGCGCCCACGTCCAGGCCCTGGGTGGGGTAGGCAGCCACGATGAGCTGAGGGTTCAGGCTCAGCTCCCGGGCCAGGATCAGCTTCTGCAGGTTGCCGCCGGAGAGGCTCCCTGCCCGGGTGGTGATGCCCGGCGTGTCCACGTTGAACTCCTTCACCAGGCGCCGGCTCAGCTCGATCAGGCGGCGTTTGTCCAGGAAGGGGCCGGGCGTGCGGGTGTAGTGCTTCAGGGCGATGTTCTCCATGACCGTCATGCCCCCCACGGAGCCGGTGTAGATGCGGCTTTCCGGGATGTGGGCGATGCCGGCGTCGATGATCCGGCGGGGGTGGGCGTTGGTCAGATCCTGGCCGTTCAGCCGGAAGTGGCCGCCTGTGGCCCTGCGCAGCCCGGTGATCACCTCGGCCAGCTCCTTCTGTCCGTTGCCGGCCACCCCAGCGATGCCCAGGATCTCCCCGGCCCGGATCTGGAAGCTGACCTGACGGAGGGCGGGCAGCCGCTTCTCGTTCAGGGCCTCCAGCTCCTCCACCTCCAGGCGCACCTGGCCTGGCTCCACCGGCTCCTTCTCGATGCGGAAGACCACCTCTCTCCCCACCATGAGCCGGGCCAGGTGGCTGGTGCTGGTCTCGGGGGTCACCGGCTCCTCCGCCACCACCCGGCCCTTGCGCAGCACCGTCACCCGGTCCGCGAAGCGGGTCACTTCGTCCAGCTTGTGGCTGATGAAGATGATGGTCTTGCCCTCCTCCACCATGCGCCGCATGGTGTTGCCCAGCGCGATGGCCTCCTGGGGGGTGAGGACCGCGGTGGGCTCGTCCAGGATGAGGATCTCCGCGCCCCGGTAGAGGGCCTTCAGGATCTCCACCCGTTGCTGTTCGCCCACGCTCAGCTGCCAGATGAAGGCGTCTGGGTCCACGTCCATGTTGTACTGCTGGCCCACTTCCCGGATGCGCCGGCCCACCTGCTCCATGTCCAGGTGGAAGCGGGGCTCGTCCAGGCCCAGGATGACGTTCTCGGCCACGGTCTGGTTGCGGACCAGCTTGAAGTGCTGGTGGACCATGGCGATGCCCTGGGCGAAGGCCTCCTTGGGGGAGTTGATGGTCACCGGATGGCCGTTGATGCGGATCTGCCCGGCCTCGGGCAGGTAGAGGCCGGCCAGCACGTTCATCAAGGTGGACTTGCCGGCGCCGTTTTCCCCCAGCAGGGCGTGGATCTGGCCCCGGTGGACCACCAGGTGCACGTCCTGGTTGGCGATGACGCCGGGAAAGCGCTTGGTGATGCCGATCATCTCCACGGCCGGTGTGGCAGTGGGAGCGCCAGCGAGAGTGGCAGCAGAAGCGCCAGCGGGAGTGGCGGGAGCAGAGCCGGTTTCGTTCATGGTCGTTTCCAGTGTCTGTTTCGAGCGCCTGTGGGGCGCCCGACGGGCTGTCCGTCACACGGATCAGGAGGGGCCTGCCAGGCCTGCTCGGACCCAGCAGGCCCCTCGAAAGACAGTCATCGGGGATGGGGTTTACTGCGGGATCTCGCCCTCCACCCCTTCCACCAGCCAGTCGAAGCTGAGGAGCTCGGGGTCGGTCATGCACTGGCCGTCAGCTACCCGAAGCTCACCTGTATTGTCCGCGATGGGGCCGCAGAAAGGCTGGAAGCTGCCATCCATTATGCCGGCCTGCTTCTCCTCCACAGCCGCCACCACGTCCTGGGGCACGAAGTCGGCGATGGGCGCCAGCTCCAGGACACCCTCGGCCATGCCCCACCAGATGGGCTCGTTGGTCCAGGCGCCGTTGGCCACGTCCAGGATCACCTTCTTGTAGATGACGCCCCAGTTCCAGACCGGGGCCGTGAGCAGCGCGTCCGGGGCCACGTCCCGGCTCACCGCGTTGTAGCCGATGACGTAGACGCCCTTCTCCTGGGCCAGCTTGTCCGGCTCCACGCTGTCGCTCTCCCGGGCGATGACGTCCGCGCCGGCATCGATGAGGGCCTGGGCGGCTTCTCGCTCCTTGGGTGGATCGAACCAGCTGAAGATCCAGACGGGCCGCACCACCACGTCCGGGTTCACGGCCCGGGCGCCCAGGGCGAAGGCGTTCATGTTGCGCACCACTTCCGGGATGGGGAAGGGGGCGATGTAGCCCAGCAGATTGGACTTGGTCATGGCCCCGGCCACCATGCCGGAGAGGTACCAGCCCTGGTAGCCCCGGCCGTCGTAGACGCCCACGTTGGGTGCGGTCTTGTAGCCGGTGGCGTGCATGAAGATGGTCTCGGGGAACTCCGCGGCCACCTCCAGGACGCTGTCCATGTAGCCGAAGCTGGTGGCGAAGATCACGTCCCAGCCGTCCGCGGCGTAGTTGCGGATGACCCGGGTGGCGTCAGGGCCTTCGGGCACCAGCTCGCTGTAGGCTGTTTTCACGCCCATCTCTTCCAGTGCAAGCCGTCCCTGATCGTGGGCGTAGCTCCAGCCCAAGTCGCCCACAGGCCCCACGTAGACGAAGGCGGCGGAGGGCAGTTCGCCCGCGGCCCCCGTCTCGGCCCCCATGGATTCAGGAGCCGGCGCCGCTTTTCCCTCCAGCGGAGCCGCTTCCCCCGGCGCTTCGCCCACCACGCCATCCAGGAAGTAGTCCATGCTGAGCATCTGCTCGTCGGTCATGCACTGGCCTTCCGGCAGGATCTCCGTGCCGTTCTGCCCCACCAGGGGGCCGCAGAAGACGTCCATCGTGCCGTCGATGATGGCCTGCTTGCGCTCGTTGACCATGCTGACCACATCCTCGGGCACCAGGGGGCTGAAGGGGGCCAGGTTCACCACGCCGGTGTCCATGCCGCCCCAGAACTGCTGGCTCTTCCAGGTGCCGTTCAGGACCTGCTCCGCGAACATGACGTAGACTGGGCCCCAGTTCCAGACGGGGCTGGTGAGGACCGTGTCGCCCACGAAGGCCCGCATGTCGCTGTCGTAGCCGATGCTGTAGGCGCCCCGCTCCGCGGCGGCCTTCTGGGGCTCGGTGGTGTCCTGGTGCTGGGCGATGACGTCCGCGCCCTGGTCCAGGAGCGCCTCCGCGGCCTCCTTCTCCTCCGGCGGGCCGAACCAGGTGTTGGTCCAGACCACCCGCACCTCCGCATCCGGGTTCACTTCTCGCACGCCCAGGGTGAAGGCGTTGATGCCCCGGATCACCTCGGGGATGGGGAAGGCGGCCACGTAGCCGATGATGTTGCTCTTGGTCATGCTGCCGGCCACCAGGCCGCTCAGGTAGCGGGGCTGGTACATGCGGCCGAAAGCCGTGCTCACATTGGGCGCGGTCTTGAAGCCGGAGATGTGGACGAAGTAGGTGTCCGGGAACTCCTTGGCCACGGTGATGGTGGGGTCCATGTAGCCGAAGCTGGTGGTGATGATGAGCTTGTAGCCCTTCTGGGCGAAGTCTCGGATCACCCGCTCCGCGTCCGGGCCTTCCGGCACGCTCTCCACATAGGCTGTCTCCACCTTGTCGCCCAGCTGCTCCTCCAGGTAGAGCCGTCCCTGATCGTGGGCCCAGGTCCAGCCCAGGTCACCGATGGGAGCCACGTAGATGAAGGCCACTTTCAGCGGCTCTTCCATGGCCTGGGCAGGCGCGGCCTCCTCTGCCGGAGCCTCTGCGGGCGTCTCCTCTGCTGGGGCCTGGGAGGGCGCGCAGGCGCTCAGCAACAGCACCAGGACTAGCAGGACACTCCAGAGTACCCCAAAGCGGTGTCTGTGCATTTCTGCCTCCTTGTTCATGCGGTGGTTCATGCGGTGGTTCATGCGGATGTGGTTTGTGCAGATGTGAGGTGGTTGAAGGACAAACGGAACGGCTGAATTGTTGGGGGGAGAAAGCCGCCGAGACGGCCTTCTGTGGGCAATATACCATCACCGTTCAGGGAATGTCAACGCGGACAGGAAGTGGGCGACGTTTGGACTCTCCAGGACTGCTCCAGGCTGTGCGGCGCAGATCCACAGGCCGGAAAAAGGGCTACACCATGGCCAGGAGCAGGGTCAGCGTCACCGTGCTGGCTAGGGTGGAGAAGAGCACCGTGGTGGTGACGAAATCCGGGGCCAGGTCGTACTCCAGGGCGATGATGGAGGTGAGGACCGCGGCGGGCATGGCCGCCTGCAGGATGCCTGCGCCTCGATCCAGACGGCTCAGGTGGAAGAAAGGGGCCAGCAGCAGGGCCAGGGCCGCCCCGCCCAGGAGGCGCAGGCTGCTGGCGGCCACCGTGTCCCAGCTCAGCCGGATCCGCTTCACCTCGGCCAGCTGCACGCCCAGGGTCACCAGCATCACCGGGATCATGGCATCGGCCAGGAGGGAGACAATGCGGGAGAGGAAGAGGGGTAGCTCCACCGGCGTTCCGTTGATGAGCAGGGCCGGGGGCAGGGCCAACAGGGCCGGGGTCTTGAGCACGGAGAGCAAGGCTCCTCGCCGGCCCTGGTTGCTCCAGCCAGCCGCGGCCACCCCGATGACGAAAGCGCTGGTGCTGATCACCAGGAAGTAGACGGTGGCCGGGAGCAAGGCCTCGGGCCCCAGGCGGAACTCGATGATGGGCAGGCCGAAGTTGCCCACGTTGCCGAAGACGGCGATGAGCACGTAGGCCCCCACCATCTCCGCCGGGCGCTTGAGCAGCCGGGCCGTCAGGAAGCCCAGCAGGGTGCAGCCGGCCTGCACCGCCAGCATGAAGAGCACCATGCGCACAGCCAGACCCGACTCCACCTGGGCGGTGCTCATCACGTGGAAGACAAAGGCCGGCACCGGGATGTAGTAGGCGAAGCGGGAGAGGGTGCGGGCCTCCAGCCCCAGCCGGGGCCCGGCCAGGTAGCCGATGACCACGATGGCGAAGACCGGCGTGATGATGTCCAGGAAGATGCGGCCGAGCTGCCAGATCATTTCGGATAGTCCTCTGTTGCGGGGCGGGGATGGGCGGCCCATCGAGGGCGCCCGTGGGCCATTGTAGCGGATGTGCCGGGGAAACCGAAACCGCACCGGTTCCAGGTGGTCAAAGCGTTGCCAGGCTGGCCAGGCCGTTGCCCCGGAGCTTGAGGAGGACTATAATGCCAGTATCGCTGGCAGGCGGGCGATGCACGAACAGCACTGCGGTCGCTTCGACTGCGCCTGGAATACTGTGCTCGGGACACAAGGGGGGAAGATGCACCACAAGAAAGCAGGGACTGCACTGCTAATCCACTACGTCACCCGTTTTTTGGGCAAGATCACCGGTGGGGCCGCACCCTGGGCAGGGATGGTCGCGCTCTTTTTCGTGTTTTCGCTCCTGTTCCTGCTGGGGGACGCCGCCCAGGCCGATGAGGAGTCGCCCCTGCCCACCCCTCTGGGCGCCGTCTCCCTGCCGCCGGAAGCCCGGACCCTCGCTTCGGTCCAGGAGCTGCTGGGCGACGCGCCGGAAACAGCCAAGATCGAGGGGCTGGACCCCAGCCTGGCCCGCCTCGCGGATGCCCTGGAGCAGGCGAGCGCCCCAGGGGACCAGGATCGGGCCCGTCTGGCCCAGGCAGCCGGTGTGCGGCTGGTGGGGGAGCGAGCCCAGGTGCAGCTGGTGATCGACCCGGCCCAGCGTGCTCAGGTCACCCAGGCCGTGGCCGCCCTGGGCGGGGAGATCACCGGAGCCACCCTGGATGGGACGCGCCTCCAGGGCTGGTTGCCCCTCCCTGCCCTGCGGGCCCTGGCCCAGCGCCCGGATGTCCGCTACGTGTCCCGGCCGCCTCAGCTCACCCTCCTGGAGCTCGACGGGGCTCTCCTGGCCTCTGGGACCTACACCACCGAGGCCCTGGACGACACCGGCGTCATCACCTGGCACCAGGCCGGCTTTCGGGGGCAAGGGGTGAAGATCGGGATCATCGACGGCGGCTTCCAGGGCTACCGGGGGCTGCTGGGCAGTGAACTGCCGGCCAAAGTGACGGTGAAGAACTTTGTGGACGGCGAGACGGACGACCAGGTGGACGGCGCCACCGCGCACGGCGCGGCCTGTGCGGAGATCATCCACGACATCGCGCCGGATGCCCAGCTCTACCTGGCCAAGATCGCCACGGATGTGGACCTCCAGGAGGCCATGATCTGGATGCGGGATGTGGCCAAGGTGGACGTGATCTCCACCTCCATCGGCTGGTACAACCTGTCGCCAGGGGATGGCACGGGCTTCTTCGCGGACGTGGTGGCCCAGGCTCGGGCCGCGGGCATCCTGTGGGTCACCGCGGCCGGGAACGACCGAGAGAGCCACTGGAGCGGTCCCTTCCTGGACCCGGATGGCAACAAGTTCTTGAATTTCACACCCACCACGGAGATCAACTTCTTCGGCCCGGGGGATGGCTCCACCGCCTACCTGATCCCCAGCGGTGTGCCTGTCTCGGTCTACCTGCGCTGGAACGACTGGACGGTCACGGACCAGGACTACGACCTGTATCTTCTGCGCTGGGACAGCAGCCAGAGCAAGTGGCAGACGGTGGCCGGAAGCGAGTTCACCCAGAACGGCGGCGCCGGTCAGACCCCCACGGAGGTCATTCGGACATTGACCACAGGCGCGCCAGCCCCCTACGGCATCGCCGTGGCCAAGTACACTGCCGACCCTATCAACCGACCGGTCAATTTCGATATCTACGTGCCCAAGTTCTACCGCATGGATCAGATCCTGACCAGCCGCAGCCTGGTCAACCTGGCCGACGCGCCCGACGTCATGACCGTAGCCGCCCTGGACGTGAACGCCCCCTATCCCCAGGAGTCCTACAGCTCTGAGGGGCCGACCAACGGCTCCGGCGGCTCCGCGACGGGCGGCTTCATCAAGCCAGACATCGCGGCCTACGCCAACGTCTCCACGGACAGCTACGGCACGGTCAACAAGTTCAACGGCACCAGCTCGGCCACGCCTCACGTGACCGGGGCCGCAGTCCTGGTCCTGAGCGCTTATCCCTCCTACACCCCGGCCCAGGTCCAGGCCTTCCTGGAAGGCCGAGCCGTGGACCAAGGGCCAGCGGGGATGGACAACCTCACCGGCTACGGACGCCTCTATCTGGGCGCTCCTCGAGCCAACCTGGCCAGCTCCAGCATGGCGGCGGCCTCCACCAGCGTGGCCGTCGGGGAACTGGTCACCTACACCATCCAGATGGTGAACCAGGGCGGAGTGGCCACTACGGCTTGGCTGACCAACGAGCTGCCGAGCGAGCTGCTGGTCACCGCCCAGCCCCTGGCCCTGGGCGGCGTTCGTCCCCTGACCCCCACTGCGGTCCTCACCTGGACCGGCCCCATCAGTCCCACCAGCTCGGTGACCATCCTCTACACGGCCACGTTGACCACCACCAACCCCTCGGCGCCCCTACGGGTGATGAACCTGGCCCAGGTCCGGGACGGGGACGGGCGCACCTACAACATCTCCGCGCCCTTGAACCCGTTGGAGCTCTTCCTGCCCCTGGTGAGCCGAGACTAGCCGGGCGAGACTCTGAGCGCCGCGAGGGGCAGCCCAGGCGCTGGATCCCAGAGGGCGAGGTCATCGCAATGACCTCGCCCTCGGCGCGTTGTGGGTTCTCCGGGCTCGGAGGCTCAGGGCGCTTCCTGCACCGGTGTCAGATCCTCGGGGTAGCGGGGCAGCACCCGATAGCCGCCGTTCCACGGGGATCGGCGGGCAAACTGGCTGACCACGCCGGTCACCTGCCACACTTCCCCCAGCTCCACGAAGGGGCGGCGCCAGGAGAGGCTGCTGCGCACCGTCACCTGGACCGGCTCTGCCTGGGGCGCGGCCGGGTCGGCCAGGAAGAGACTGTCCCGTCGCCATCCGGTGACCACGCCGGTGAAGGTGACCAGCCGCCCTTCCAGGGATTCGCCGATCTCCTGGGCCTGCACAGGCAGGGGACGCAGGGGCCTCCCCTCGCGGATGCGCCAGACCTGCTCCGGCCCGTCCACCAGCACCTCCAGCTCGCCTCGGAAGCTGTGAAGCACCCCCTGGATGTCCACCCGATCCCCTTCCTGGAGAGGTGGCAGCAACCCGCTGCGGGAGTAGACCTGGATGCCCAGCCAGGCCAGGCCCTCATCCGAGGGCGCGGGATCGGCCACGTACATGCTGGCGTTGAAGAGGCCGGGCGGCACGGTTACCACGGCCACGAAGCGCACCCGTTGTTCCAGGCCGGCCAGCTTGGCCGCAGCCAGGGAGCCAGGCGGCCCTACTGCCTCCCCGCCGGGCGTGCCGGGCGGCGCGCCCTGGGAGCGAGGCGGCGGCGTAGGCTGGGGCTCCCCGCCGGATCCCCCAGGCGGGGCGGCTTCCTGCTCCGGGTTGGGCTGGCCTGGGGACGGCTGGGTCCACCGCCACGCCTCCCCGTCCGGCGCCCGGCTCAAGGAGCGATCCTTGCCTGGATTCTGTTGCCAGCTCGCCCGATCCACCACGCGACCCTGATCGTCCACCAGGGCGATGGCGTCGCCATCGTTGTTCAGGCTGATGCGGCTGCGTCGTCGCCAGATCACCAGCCGCTCTCCCACGCCCAGGTAGTCGCCGGGCTGGAAGGTGAAGCGGCTTGCGGCCTCCAGCTCGCCCCCTTCCACCGGGTCGTCGGTCAACTGCCAGCCGGCCAGGGAGACCGGGCTGGGACCCAGGTTGATGAGCTCGATGAACTCGTCGTAGCTGTCCACCTGGCCGTCGCCGTTCCAGTCCTGGCCTGGAGCCGGCAGGAGCTCATTGAGCAGCACCCGGCCCTGGCCTTCCTGCCGCACCTGGATGGGAGCTGTGACCCCGAAGCCGCCGTCGGCCTGGGTGGCCACCGCGTAGAGAAAACTGCCAGGGATGGCCGGCGCCTCCACCCGCCAGCGACCGTCCGGGGGCGGGGTGTCCAGCCGGGCGATGGGCCGCTGGTCCTGCCAGAGGGTGAGGCCAGCCACCTGGCCGCTGCGGTCCCCGTACTCGATGACCAGGGGCGCCCGGTTGGCCGGGGCGATGCTCTGCCCCATCCAGACCTGCTCCCGCCCCTCGGTCCGCAGGGTGATCCAGAGGCCTGGCGTGTCGGTCAGCCAGCCCCGGCGGGCGGCCAGGGCCTCCATGATGCCCGGTTCGTCCAGGGCCCGCAC
>CAYQEB010000057.1:0-12241 GCA_964416395.1 uncultured Caldilineaceae bacterium
AAAAAACTCTCTCGCCCCATCCGCACGGGACCGGTCAATCCTGGTTCCAGGCGGCCAACTGCTCATCGATCCAGGCCTGGAGTTCGGTCAGATCCACCTCCTGGGCCAGGGCCTTGTCCGGCCGCAGGCTGCGGGCTTCCCGCAGATAGACGTGACGAATGGCGGACTGGGGCTTGTCCGTGTTCCAATGGATGAGCACCCGGATGCAGCGGGGCAGCCCATCTGGGACGGCCATCTCGTGGCCGCAGAGCAGGGGCACATCCAGCCATCCCAGCTGCCGGGCGGCCAGGGCAGGGTATTGGGAGACCACGTCCTGGGTGGTGGTGAAGAAGGCGCTGGCCACATCCTCGGGGCGGATGTCGTTCAGGTGGATGATCAGGGCCAACAGCTCACGGGTGGCCTTCAGGATGGCCTCGGGGGTGTCCTCGTCCACAGTGGTGGCGCCGCGTACACCTCGGCAAAGCATGGTGCGTCCTCGTTTCTGGGTGGTTCGGTCTTGGATGGCGATGGATCCGGGCGCTGGATGCAGGCGTTCACTTCGGGCTGTGCAAAAACTCGGGCCGCGAAAAACGGGAAATAAAAAACGAGAGCGGGGCATCGGCTCCACGCTCTCGTCGGGTTCCTCTGGGCTGTGGCGTCACACAGGCCGGAACACCTCCTCGCGTGGAGCAAAGTGGGTAAAGTAATAGCCAAACCAAAAGCTGCCAAAAGAAAACCCGCGCCACTCGTGGCGCAGGTCAATGCTCAACACAATCTCGTCCGTGGTGGGCGCGTCCAACAGGATCACCGCAGAGGTGCTCTCCTCGTCCAACATCTCGTCCATCAGATCCTCGAAGGGATGTCGCTTGGAACCCAGGCTCATGGGAATCGATCCGGCTGCAGGGTAGGAGCGTCTGGAAGCTTGGTGTGGAGTGCGGCGGTCCATCAGGGGGAAGGGTCCAGCCACCGCTTGATACGGCCCACAGCATAGCACAGGGAGAAAAGGCTTGTCAAACGGAAAACGAGCCGAACGGACTTCCGAAACCCAACCCGAGGGGAGCCAACTTGTCATCAAGCTGTAACATTTTCTGGAGGGAAGTCATGCTAGAATGGCAGCCAAGAGAACCTGCGCTCGCTCCACATAGTCCTTTTTCAGGCGCCTTTTCAGGCAATCGGTCCAGAGAGCCTGCCCTGGCCGGTCAAATTGCCTGCCCAACCTGTCTGCCCAATCGACTCCTCTGTTGCGCTGTCCTGTCGCGCTGCCTCGTGTCGTGCAACCCTTACGATACGCCCGCCTGGAGAGACCAGAACCGCCCTGGACGCCCCGCCCATCGGGTTGTCCTGGACCTTCCGCTGACAGGATCCAGCCCCCTTGCCGCCCAGCCGTCAGGGGGCAGCTGCAGAGACAGCCAGGGAAGGACGCAGAGGAAAGAGCGCAGAGACAAAAGAGACAAACCCGTGTTCAATCCGGCTTCATAGTTGGAGTACGTGCATCATGGCGCGCAAACCCTATCGCTACGTCATCGAACTCGCCCCACACGAGCGCTCCCAGCTGGAAGCCCTGATCCGAGCCGGCACCACGGAACGCCGGGTCGCCGACCGGGCTCGCATCATCCTCTGGGCCGCGGATGGCCTGACCATCGCCGAGACCCAGAAACGCCTGGACTGCAGCGAGCAGACCATCCTCAACTGGCGGCGCATCTTCCTGGACCGCCGGGGCCGTTACCCCATCCCCGAGCTGCTCCAGGACAGGCCCCGCCCTGGGCGCCCCCCCAAACACCGCGACAACGGCCAGAGCTCCAAAGCCCAGACCCCCGCAGCGGCCTAGCCTTCCAGCCCACCGATCCTCACCCTTCCTGCCAGGACGACACCGCGTCCAGGCGAGCCAGCTGCGCCGCGGAGAGCTCCACCTCCAGCCCGGCCAGGTTGGCCTGCAACTGCTCCACCGAGTTCGCCCCCAGGATGGGCGCGGTCACCGTGGGCTGGGCCAGGAGCCAGGCCAGGGCGACCGCGCCGGGCGACGCCCCCACCTCCTCCGCCACCTCCCGCACCACGTCCAGGATCCGCCAGCTCTGTTCCTTGACGTAGCGCCGGGCCACCCCCTCCGCCCGCACACTCTCCGTTCGCTCTCCTCGCCGGTACTTGCCCGTGAGGAAACCGCCGGCCAGGGGGCTGTACGGGATCACCCCCAGCCCGTAGGCCTGGGCCACGTCCCGGAGCTCCCGCTCGAACTCGGCCCGATGGACCAGGTTATAGTGGGGTTGCAGGCTGTCGTAGCGGGCCAGGCCCAGCCGATCGCTGGTCCAGAGGGCCTCCATCAGACGCCAGGCGGGGTAGTTGCTGCAGCCCAGGTAACGCACCTTGCCCTGTTGACGCAGCTGGTGGAAGGCCTCCATGGTCTCATCCATGGGGGTCTCCTCGTCGTACCAGTGAGCCTGGTAGAGGTCGATGTAGTCGGTCCGGAGGCGCCGCAGGCTGTCCTCGCAGGCCTGGATGATGTGGGCCCGGCTCAGCCCCTCTCCGTTGGGCCCAGGCCACATGCGTCCCCGCACCTTGGTGGCGATGACCACCTCCCGCCGGTTGCCTCGCTGGGCCAGCCACTGCCCGATGATGCGCTCGCTCACACCCCCAGAATTGCCCTCCACCCAGAAGCTGTAGATGTCCGCGGTGTCGATGAAGTTGCCTCCCGCCGCGGTGAAAGCGTCCATGATCCGGAAAGCCTCGGCCTGGTCCGCGGTCCAGCCGAACTGCATGGAGCCCAGGCAGAGGGCGGAGACCTTCAGGCCGGTGCGACCCAATCGGCGGTAGCGCATGGGAAGTTCCTTTCGTGGATCCTGGGAGATTTGGCGGATGGGGCGGGGTGGGAGCGCCGGGCTAGCGCAGCACCCGGATGTCGCCCTGGCGGCGGGTGATGCGCCGGGAGTCCAGCTCCTCCAGGACGGCCTGGATGTACTTGCGGCTGGTCTGGAAGAGATCCCGGGCCTGGGCCAGGGTGATGGAGCCATGCTCCTGGATGTGGGCCTGGATGGCCTGGGTCATGCGCTGGAAGTCCTGAGGACGGAAGAAGACGTTTCCGCCCAGGCGGAGGAGCTTCCCCTGCTCCAGCAGGAACTCCAGGAGCAGCTCGTCCCCCTCCAGCAGGGCCAGGACCTCCCCCGCGTTGGGCGGGGAGAAAGGGGCGGCGGCGAAGGCGGCCAGCAGCCGATCCACCCGGGCCTGCTGCTCCTGGCTCAGGAGCACCCGGTGCCCGGCCAGCCAGACCACCCGGTCGTTGCGCTGGATCAGCTCTTCCTGGGCCAGCCGCTCCAGCAGATCGTTGAAGAGGCGCACGTGGATCTCCCGCTGCTGCCGCCGGGCGCCCGTCACCCGCAGACGGCTGCGCAGCTCCCCCCGGGGCATGCCCTGGCGCAGGGGGTTCTGCCGGTGGAAGTCGGCCAGCAGGGCCTGGATCTGCCCGCGCAACGCCTGCCAGGTGGTGGCGGTGAGCAGGGCCCCCTCCCCCTGACCCAGGGCGATGACCGCGCCGGAGTCCAGGAGCTCGGCCAGGGCCTCCTGGGCCGGCTCCACGCCCAGGCCGCTCTGGCCGATGAGCTCCTCCCGGGTCAGGAGCGGGGTCCGCTCCAGGGTCTGGAGCAGGATCTCGTCCGGCGCGCCCTTGGCCAGGGTCTCCAGGCGTTGGATCACAGCGGGATCGAAGCGGCGGTAGCGGCGTCGGGGGTGGGGATCCAGGATGACGCCGCCGCCCAGGGTGTGGCTGGGGGAGGGCTGGCGCAGGATGTAGCGATCCCCGGCGGCCACCACGGTGGGCCGCTCCAGACGCAGCTGCAGCCAGCCCGTCTCGCCTGGCTGCAGGGCCTCCGTGCCCAGGAGGCGCACCCGGGCCGGGATCTCCGCGGCGCCGCTGAAGAAGTCCACCCGTTGGTTGTGGACCAGGGGTTTGGGCGCGTCGGACAGGAGACGGAAGGAGACGTCCACCAGGAGGGTGGTGCGCAGGCTGCCCGGCTTGCAGACCACATCCCCCCGGCGGATCTCGTCGGTGCCCACGCCGCTCAGGTTCATGGCCACCCGGCTGCCTGGCAGGGCCGTCTCGATGGGCTGTTTGTGGCTCTGCAGGCCTCGGATGCGGGCGCTGCGGCCCGGAGGCAGGATCTCCACCGACTCTCCCACCTGGAAGGAGCCATCGCTCAGGGTGCCGGTGACGATGGTGCCGAAGCCGCTCAGGCTGAAGACTCGGTCGATGGGGAGGCGGGGCCGTTCCCGGTTGCGGCGAGGGGGCAGCTGGGTCAGAACCGAGGCCAGGGTCTCCTGGAGCTGGTCCAGCCCGGCTCGGGTGAAGGCGCTCACCGGGACGATGGGGGCGTCGGCCAGGCGGGTGGGGGCCAGGAGCTCCCGCACGTCCAGCTCCACCAGCTCCAGCCACTCGGGCTCGTCGATGAGGTCAATCTTGGTCAGGGCCACCACGCCGGTGGGCACGGCCAGCAGGTCCAGGATGGCCAGGTGCTCCCGGGTTTGGGGCATGACGCCCTCGTCCGCGGCCACCACCAGCAAGGCCGCGTCCACGCTGCCCACCCCGGCCAGCATGTTCTTGATGAAGTCGATGTGGCCGGGCACGTCCACGATGCCCACGCTCTCCGGGGGGGCGTCCTGGCCCGGGGGCGCGGGCAGGTCGATCCAGGCGAAGCCCAGATCGATGGTCATGCCCCGAGCCTGCTCCTCCTTGAGCCGGTCCGGGTTGATCCCGCTCAAGGCCTGGACCAGGGCGGATTTCCCGTGGTCCACGTGGCCGGCGGTGGCGATTACGCGCATGGTTTTGGGCTGAGAACGGGGTGGGCGGTCAGGCTAGCGGGCGTTGGGCGGTTCACCGGAGACGATGCCGGCGGTGCGGCGGGTGTTGCCCTGGGAGGCGTAGAGCTCCGCGTTGCGCCGCTGCTTCTGCCACTCGTCCTCGATGATCTTGAGCTCCTGATCCCGGGCCTTCAGGGCCTCTTGGAGGCTGTCCAGCCAGGCCTGGGCGGCGTTGAGGTGGCGGGTGCCGTAGACTTCCTGGAGCTTCCAGAGGTGGCGCAGGAGCTCTTCGTGCACCTTCAGATCGTGGAGGATGGGGGGGAAGTGCTCCAGCAGTTCCTTGTTGTATTTCTCCTGCTCCTTCCAGAGATGTTCCTGGCGCAGCTCTTCTTTGCGCCGTCGCTTCTCGTACTCCTCTCGGAACTCGTCCATCTCTCGGCGCAGGCGCTCCTCGGCCAGGCGCTGCACCTCTTCCACCTGAGCCTGGTCCCGACGGATGCTTTCCTGGAACTCCCGGATGGTCTGCACAGCCCGGCGGCTCTCCTCGATCTCCTTGGTGAAGCTCTGGATCTTCTCCTGCATCTTGGCCACCAGGGACTTGTGCTCGTCGATGACCTCCTGCCAGCGGTTGAGGACGGCCATGCGATCCACCGTCTCCACCCGGATCCGTTCCATGAAGGTCTGCTGCTCTTCCCGCAGCTGGGCGGGGATGGGGCGCAACTTCTCCACCTCGATGAGGGCCTTGCGGGCGTTCTCCTCCAGCATGGTCAGGCGGCCAGTGTGGGCCTCCGTGCGCTTGAAGAGCTCCACCGTCTCCTGTTGGAGCTGGGCGATGCGCCGGGTGTCGCTGGAGCGCTGCTCCGCCAGGAAGGGGATCTGGCGGGTGCGCTCCTCGATCTCCTTGGAGAGGAGGGCCACCTGATTGCGCAACCCCATGATCAGCTCACCCAGGCGTTCGTCCTCGGTCTGGCGGATCTCCATGGCCTCCTCCACCCGGCTGATGCGGGGCAGCTCACGGCGCACCTCGGCGATCTCCCGGGTCAGGGCCTCCCGGTCCCCCAGGCGGGCCCGCTCGATCTCCCGCACAGCCTGGGAGCGAGCCTCCTCCTCCTGCTCGATCATGAGGGCCACTTCCTGCTTCATGGTCTGGATGGACTGCTCCAGCTGGGTGAAGCGGGTCAACTGGGCCTGGGTGCTGGCCAGGCGACCTTCCAGGTCCTGGATGCGCCGGGTCTGTTCCACGATCTCCGCGGCCTGGGTCTCGATCTGCTGCTGCAGGCGGGCGATCTCGGCCCGATCTCGGCGATGTTCCTCGTCCAGCCAGTTGATCATCTGGGCAAGTTGTGCAATGTCCATGGCTCACCTTGTTCTGCTCAATGACGGGTTGCGCCGCCACGTTCCCCGCAGGGTCTCTCCGGGATCTCCTGGGATTTTCCTCCGCAAACTGGCTGAAATTATACCATCCAAACCGGGCCAGCCAAAACAGGTCCGCGGCTGGGGCGCCCAGGCCGGGTTTCCCGGATTCGCGGCCCGGGCCATTTGACCGTAGCCGGATGGGGCTGCTACAATTCAGGCCCGCGAACTTTGCCACCCCACCGCCGGCGCCGGCCGCTTCCATCGCCGTGCAAAGTCCGATTGTGCCGCCAGCCCGAACACACCAGCCCGAACGCACTGGAAACCTCCTGAAACACCGGAACCACTGGGACCAGAGAGCCTGCCGAAGACCTCCGCGCTGACCTTTGCCGAATTTCACCTGAGTTTTCCTGACCCTTCCGGTGTAGGCAAGAGGGCGCCCAAACTCGACGGCCCTTTCCATGGATACCCTAGCGTCATGAGACCGCCATCATGCGAATTGGTATCGACGCCCGCCTGACCCATCATCAGCCTGCGGGAATCACCCGATACACAAAGAATCTGCTGGTGGAAATGGCGAGGCTCGATCGGGAGAACGAGTACGTCATCTTCCAGCATCGCAAGCATCTGAAACCCCTGGTCCACGCCGACAATTTCCAGCGTGTGACCCTCTACACCCCCACCCACCACCGCATCGAACAGTTCCTCCTGGCTGGGGAGCTCCTCCTTCATCCTGTGGATCTGCTCCACAGCCCGGATTTCATCCCGCCCCTCTTCTCGCCAGTGCCCTCGGTGATCACGGTCCACGACCTGGGCTTCCTGCGCTGGCCCCACTTCCTCACCAAGGACGCGGCGGCCTACTACGGCCAGATCGACCGGGCCGTGCGCCACGCCCGGCACATCATCGTGCCCAGCCAGAGCACCAAGAACGACGTGGTGGGCCAACTGGGCGTCCCGGAAGAGAAGATCAGCGTCATCTACGAGGCCGCGGCGCCCCTCTACACCCCCCTCCCCCGGGAGGAGACCCGGCGGGCCGTGGCCCAGGATTTCGGCATCCCAGAACAGTACATCCTCTTCGTCAGCACCATCGAGCCCCGCAAGAACATCGACGGCCTGCTCCGGGCCTTCCGCCACCTGCGAGAGGGCTACAACGTGAAGGACGTGGGCCTGGTCCTGGCCGGGAAGCCAGGATGGCTATACGAAGAGATATTCGAGACGGTGGAGGAGTTGGGCCTCCAGGACAGCACCTTCTTCGTGGGGCGGGTGCCGGACCAGGATCTGCGCCGCCTCTACGTGGGCGCCCGCTGCCACGTCCACCCGGCCTTCTACGAGGGCTTCGGCCTGCCGCCCCTGGAGGCCATGGCCTGCGGCACCCCCACAGTGGTGAGCAACACCAGCAGCCTGCCCGAGGTGGTGGGGGACGCGGCCCTGCTGGTGGACCCCTACAACTGGGAGGAGATCGCCGTGGCCATCCACCGGCTGCTCACCGACGATGACCTCCACGCGGAGCTGCGGCAGAAGGGGCTGCGCCGGGCCAGCATCTTCAACTGGAAACGGGCGGCAGCCGAGACCCTGGACGTCTACCGCCGAGTGGTGGAGCCCCGCAACGTCCCCACCTCCAAGGCCACATCTTGGTCTGACTAAACCGGTCTGACTAACCGGCCAGACTGGCTGGTTCAGCTGGCTGGTTCAACGTCACCAGCCCACAGGCCGCCCCACCCATGAAGATCCTGCTGCTCACGCCCCAGCTGCCCTACCCGCCCCGCCAGGGCACCACCATCCGCAACTACAACCTGATCCGCTACCTGGCCCGACACCACCAGCTCCACCTCTTCACCTTCCTGGCCCCAGGGGAGGAGCTGACGCCGGACAACCCCCTCTGGGGGCTCTGCCAGCGCATCGAGACCGCCCCTCAACCCCGCCGCTCCCTGGGCCGCCGGGCCCTGGACACCCTGATCGCCCCCCTGCCGGACATGGGGCTGCGCCTTCACAGCCCCGGAGCCCAGGCCCGGGTGAAGGCCCTGCTGGCGGAGAACCGCTACCATGTGGTCCAGATGGAGGGGATCGAGATGGCGGGGTACGGCCTCCTGGCCCGGGGGAGCCAGGGCCCGGACGGCCCACGCCCCCGGCTGATCTTCGACGACCACAACGTGGAGCACCTGCTCCAGAAGCGGGCCGCGCTGGTGGACCTGGGCCAGCCCCGGCGCTGGATCGCGGCAGCCTACAGCCTGGCCCAGTGGTGGAAACTGCGCCGCTACGAGGCGGCCATCTGCCGCCAGGTGGATGCGGTCCTGGCGGTGAGCCAGGTGGACCGGGAGATCCTGGCCCGGCTGGCGCCCAGGACCCCGGTGGCCCTCATCCCCAACGGCATGGACCTGAGCGTCTACCCGGAGGAAAACAGCCCGCCAGCCCTGGATCCCCCCACCCTGATCTTCGTGGGCAAGATGGACTACCGGCCCAACATCGACGCCGCGCTCTGGTTCGGCCAGGAGGTCTTCCCCCGCATCCAGGCCGGCTGGCCCGGGGTGCGCTTCCAGATCGTGGGCATGAACCCCTCCCCCCGCCTGGACGCGCTGCGCAGCAACCCGGGCATCCAGATCACCGGGGCGGTGGCGGACGTGCGCCCCTACATCCGCCGAGCTGCGGTCTACGTGGCGCCCCTGCGGGTGGGCGGCGGCACCCGCTTCAAGGTGCTGGAGGCCCTGCTCAGCGGCACGCCCCTGGTCAGCACCCGGCTGGGGGTGGAAGGGATCGACGTGGAGGACGGACGGCATCTGCTGCTGGCCGACACGCCCCAGGAGTTCGCCCAGGCGGTCTCGAGGCTGCTGGAGAGCCAGCACACGGACCGGGCTCTGGTCCAGGAGCTGACCCGGGAGGCCCGACGCTTCGTGGCAGCCCGCTACGACTGGGAGCGGATCCTGCCTCGGCTGGAGGCGGTCTATCGAGGCGAAGTTCGGGGCTGAGATCCCGGGCAGGACTTGCGCATCCCCGCCCCGTTGGGTTACCCTTGAAGCGCCCCCAGGAAAAACGCACTGGCGGCGGATCTCTCGCCGCCCTTCCCCTGGCTGAAGAGACAGCCCGACAAAGAATCCATCCACTTCACGTCAAGGAGCAGGCCATGTCGAACAACCCCTCGGAGAACCAGGGCCCCCGCGTCGGCTTCATCGGCGCCGGCTGGACGGAACGGGTCCAGATCCCGGCCTTCCGCCTGGGCGGGTTGATCCCTCAAGCCATCTGCGCGGGGAGGGTGGAGAACGCCCAGCGAGTGGCGGAGAAGTTCGGCATCCCCCAGGTCTACGCCAGCTGGGAGGAGATGCTGGAGGCGGAGAACGTGGACCTCGTCAGCATCGTGACGCCCCCTGCCCTCCACGGCCCCATCTCCATGGCCGCACTGGAGAAGGGCAAGCACGTGATCTGCGAGAAGCCCATGGCCCTGAACGTGCTGGAGGCGGAGGCCATGCTGGCGGCGGCCCAGTCCGCGCCGGAGCAGCTGGCCATCGTGGACCACGAGCTGCGCTTCACTCCCCAGCGCCAGGCCATGCGTCGCCTCTTCCGGGAGAACTACGTGGGCCGGGCCATCTGGCTGGAGATGACCTGGTTCAGCAGCCATCGGCTGGACCCAGAGCGCCCCTGGAACTGGTGGAGCGATGCGGAGCAGGGCGGCGGCGCCCTCTTCGCGGTGGGCAGCCACTTCCTGGACCTGGGCCGCTGGATGTTCGGACGCATAGACGCGGTCACGGCCCAGTTGAAAACGGCCCACCACTACCGCATCGACCCGACCACTGGCCTGCCCAAACAGGTCACCGCGGACGACCACGCCCACATCGGGGTCAAGTTCGCCAACGGCATCGACGGGGTGATCACCACCAGCGCCATCGCCGCGGGGCACCAGGGCGCATCCATCACCCTCTACGGCACCCACGGCGTCCTCTGGCTGGACCGGGAGGACCGGCTCTGGGGGAAACGGGGCCCGAATTTCCCCAACGGCGAG
Source organism: uncultured Caldilineaceae bacterium (assembly GCA_964416395.1). Classification (GTDB taxonomy): domain Bacteria; phylum Chloroflexota; class Anaerolineae; order Caldilineales; family Caldilineaceae; genus S144-5. The sequence continues at coordinate 10,109 of CAYQEB010000057.1, forward strand.
TGGGAGGAGATTCCGGTGGAGGATCCGGCCAGGGAGCTGGAGGAACTGCCCAGCAAGAACGCCTTCGCCCGGGGCAGCGTCTACCTGGCCCAGGCGGTGGTCCAGGCCCTGGCCCAGGGGCAGACCTGGATCTCGGAGGCGGCCAGCTTCTACGACGGGCTGAAGGTGCAGCGGGCCCTGGAGGCCTGCCGACGCAGCAACGTGGAGAAGGCCTGGATCCCTCTGTAGCCGGCAAAGGTCTGGCTCCCGACGGTTCCCTGCACTTCTGGAACAGGCGAAACGAAGGGAACGGACCGAAGAGCAGAAGCCAGCGCGGAAAAGAGCGGGCGGCCACGGACCGTCCGCTCTTTTCGCGGGGAGAGGGTTCGCCTTCGGTGAAGAAGGCGGAGAGGAAAGGGTGTGAACCGGGCCAAAACAGAAGCGATGATGGCAGCTACGCCGGAATGGATGGCAACCTTGCCAGCCTGCACTCCCAGCCCACACGGGGAAATTGGGGATGTCGGGAGAGAAACAGCGAACAGGGCGTCAAGGCCACCTACTCACTGTCCGTGGATCGAACGTTTCTGGGTCTCCAGGGTAAAGGCGGCAACCGTCTCGCACAGGCAGCGCTGGAGCGCTTCCTTGCCCTGGAAGAACCGCACTTCGCCACTGGCCAGATGCAGAATCTGGCCGTGCCAGTCATCCTCGGAGTCCGGCGAGGTGCAGATGTGCAACAGGTAGAGATGAGAACAGGGAGTCGCGTCGACGTGCTGCATGCAGCCCTCCTGGACTTCAGGACACTGGCTATCGGGGGAGGCAGCCAGTGCCCGGGGTTGCTTGTGTCGTGCTCGTTTGTGTCTTCCGTATCGTGCAGCCCCAGCATACCGGCCATCCCCTGCTCTCGCTAGGGCTGGGATCACAGAAGCGGTGTGATCTAGCGCACACTCCCGCCGGCCGCGGTGACTGAGCTGTCCGCCCGCCCACAACAGCGGAGGCGACCGTCTTGGTCGCCTCCAGGTGCTCCGATGGATTTTGCTGGCCTGCTTTTTCAGCCCAGGCTCGGTCTCCGCTAGGGCAGCCAGGCCTTCCAGACATCCTGGTTGGCGTCCAGCCAGGCCTGGGCCGCCTCATCCGGGGTCTTGCCGTCCACTTCCACCGCGGCGATCATCTGGATCTGATCGTCGTTGGTGTACTGCATGTTCTTCAGCAGCTGATAGGCGTCCGGCGCCTTCTCCTTCAGCCCGGGCCACAGGATCTTGAACAGCTCGTCCGGCGGATAGTCGCAGTCCACGCCCCCTTCGTCCGCCTTGGCGTAGCACTCGTCGCTGTAGGGAGGCAGCTCCACCCGGGTCAGGTCGAAGCGGGTGAAGGCCGAGTGGGGCGTCCAGAAGTAGAAGAGGATGGGCTCCTGGCGGCTGAAGGCTGAGTCCACCGCGGCCAGGATGGCCTCCTCGGAGCCGGCGTAGACGATCTGCAGTTGCAGCCCCAGGTTCTCGATGATCTGGTCATCGTACTGGACCCAGCTGGGGTCCCCGGCCAGGAACTGCCCTTTGTCGCCGGTCTCCGCGGTGGCGAAGAGCTTGGCCAGCTCTGGATCCTGGAAACCCTCCCAGGTGGCCAGCTCCGGATGCGCTTCCACCACGTAGGTGGGCTCGTACCAGCCGATGCGGCCGATGACGCCCAGGAGCCCTCCGTTCTCCACCACGCCCGAATCGATGTACTGGGCCACGTTCTCCGCGTGGCCAGAGGGCCAGAGCTCCAGGCTGGCATGGATGTCCCCTGCAGCGATGGCCGGCCACTGGGCGTTCTCGTCGATGGTGACGATCTCCACGCTGTAGCCCAGCTGGTTCTCCAGGATGTTCTTGGCCACGGCCACGTTCACCTGGGAGCCGGTCCAGGGATTCTCGGCCAGCTTGATGGTGATCTTCTCCCCTGCCTGGGCCGGGGCGGCCTCACCGGCCTCTGGGGCTGCTCCTCCTTCCGACGCCGGGGGTGGTGGGGCCGCGCAGGCGGCGGTCACCAGGGCCATCACCAGGACCAGGGCCAACAGCCAGCCCCGTTTGGGCAAACGGATTCTTCGATGGTTCCTCATAGCATCTCCTCCAGATGGTGTGTGAACAGGAAGGTGAACAGGGATGTGAACAAGGGATGTGA
>CAYQEB010000057.1:12341-21743 GCA_964416395.1 uncultured Caldilineaceae bacterium
AAAAAATGAACAGGAGCAGTCAAAAAACGCTGGGAGAGTGCAGAAGGAGGGACAGATGTTCTGCCCCGAAAACCTCTGCACCGCCGACCAACCCGCCCCGGCCCCGCTGCCTCCCTGGCTTCAGTGCCCTTCCGGGACCCGCCACTTGGCCGCCCAGGCCTGGGTCAGCCGGTCCAGGATCATGGCCAGGATGACGATGGCCAGCCCCGCCTCAATGCCCCGGCCCGTCTCGTTCCGGGCCAGCCCCTTCACCGCCTCCAGCCCCAGCCCCGCGCCCCCCACCAGCCCGGCGATGACCACCATGGCCAGGACCATCATCACCGTCTGGTTCACCCCCATCATGATGGCCGGCATGGCCAGGGGCAGCTGCACTTTGAAGAGGATCTGCCGGGAGGTGGAGCCGAAGGCCTGGGCGGCCTCCACCGTCTCCTGGGCCACGTGGCGGATGCCCAGGTTGGTCAGGCGGATGGCCGGGGGCAGGGCGTAGAGGACCGAGGCGATGATGCCCGGCACCCGCCCCACGTTGAAGAGCATGATCACCGGCACCAGGAAGACGAAGGAGGGGATGGTCTGCAACGTGTCCAGGACCGGGCGCAGGGCAGCCTCGAAGAGGTCGTTCCGGGCGGCCAGGATGCCCGTGGGGATGGCAATGATCACCGACAGGAAGACGGCCACCAGAGTCTGGCTCAGGGTGTCCATGCTCAGCTCCCACATGCCCAGCAGCCCCAGGCCGAAGAGCCCCAGGGCCGTGAAGAGGGCCAGCCGCCAGCCGCCGGAGAGCTGCCCGATGAGCGCGGCCAACAGGATGAAGACCGGCCAGGCCAGCTGCTCCTGGAAGAGACGACGCAGGGGCGTGATGGCGTAGATGGTGATGAAGTCGCTGAAGGGGCCGGTGCCGATGGGCAGATCCCCGATGCGGTAGAGGTTGTCCCGCATCCAGATCACCGCGCCGTCCACCCCATCCCGGAGGTTCAGGCGCAGCCAGCCCGGGAACTCCTGCCAGCCCAGGCCCTGGCCCAGCCAGGTCAAGGCGGCCAGGAGCAGGAAGCCCCCCACCCAGTAGGCGTGCCGACGCAGGAAGGCCCCCACCCCGTCCCGCTCCACCCCGGGAAGGAGGGCCAAGGGGCCAGCCAGGACGCCCAGCAGAGCGGCCGCGGCCTGGAAGAGGACGCCGAAACCTCGCCCCACCCAGGCCAACCCGCCCTCCACCGCCCGGGCCCAGGCGAAGCGCTCCCAGGAGGGGGGCAGCAGGGCAAAGGAGCGCCACTGGTTTCCCACTTTGGGCGCGGCGGCCCGGCTCACCGCCTCGCTGATGCGGTCCAGGAGGATGGCCAGGAAGACGATGGCCATGCCCGCCTCCACGCCCCGGCCCACCTGGAGCCGCTGCAAGGAGAGGAGCACCTCCCGGCCCAGGCCCCCCGCGCCGATCAGCGCGGCGATGACCACGATCCCCAGGGCCATCATGATGGTCTGGTTCACCCCGGCCAGGATGGTGGGCATGGCCAGGGGCAGCTGCACCTTCACCAGGATCTGCCGGGGGGTGGAGCCGAAGACCTCCGCGGCCTCCAGGCTCTCCTTGGAGACCCGGCGGATGCCCAGGTTGGTCAAGCGGATGGCCGGAGGAATGGCGTAGATGATCGTGGCCACCACGCTGGGCACTCGGGCCACGCCGAAGAAGAGAAGCACCGGGATCAGGTAGACGAAGGCCGGCATGGTCTGCATGGTGTCCAGGACCGGACGCAGGGCCATCTCCACTCGGTCGTTCCGGGCGGACCAGATGCCCAGGGGGATGCCCACCACCAGGGCCAGGAGGACGGCCACGCCCATCAGGGCCAGGGTCTGCATGCTCTCCAGCCAGAGCCCCACCGCGCCCATGTAGAGGAGGCCCACAGCCGCCAGGAGGCCGGTGCGCAGCCCGCCTGTGCCCAGGCCAAAGAGGAAGAAGGCCAGGACCAGGCTGAACCAGGGCAAGCCCAGCAGGAAACTCTCCACGCCTCGCAGGGCCCAGTCGATGAAGTCACTCAGGGGCTCGAAGAAGTAGACGAAAAGAGGATGGTGGGCCCGGTTCACGATGACCCAGAGCTGGAAGGCGTCGATGGGTTTGCGCAGGCCCAGGTTCCACGCCTTGGGAAAGCCCCCCACATCCCCCAGGGCGTAGTTCAGGGCCAGGAGGACGACCACGCCGCCCACCACCAGCAGCCAACGTCCTCCTGGACGGCTCCCCGCCCTTTCCCGTCGCTCCACAGCCGGCAACGTGGTCATGAGACCTTCCCTCCCAGGGCCTGGACCACCTCCCGGGGGCCGATGAGCCCCAGCAGGTTGCCCGCCTCGTCCACCACCGGCAGGGGATCCGCCTGCTGGGCCAGCAGGGGCAGGATCCGCTCCAGCCGCTCGTCCGGGGAGACGGTGGGGCCGCGGGTCGCGTCCGCCGGACCCGTCTCCGACGCCGGGCGCATGATGCTGCGGGCGGCCAGGACCTTCTCCCGGGGCGCGTCCTGGGTGAAGGCCCGCACGTAGTCGTCCACGGGATGGGCCACCACCTCCTCTGGCGTGCCCACCTGGACGAACTCCCCGTCCCGCATGATGGCGATGCGGTCCCCCAGCTTCAGGGCCTCCAGGAAGTCGTGGGTGATGAAAATGAGGGTCTTGCGCATCATCTGCTGCAGGTTGAGGAGCTCGTCCTGCATCTCCCGCCGGATCAGGGGGTCCAGGGCGCTGAAGGGCTCGTCGAAGAGGAGGATGGCCGGGTCCACGGCCAGGGCCCGGGCCAGGCCCACCCGCTGACGCATGCCGCCGCTCAGCTGCTGGGGGTAGTGCTGCTCCCAGCCGGCCAGGCCCACCAGCTCCAGCACCTCCCGGGCCCGGGCGTAGCGCCGCTCCTTGGGGATGCCCTGGATCTCCAGGCCGTAGGCCACGTTGTCGATGACCCGGCGATGGGGGAAAAGGCCGAAGTGCTGGAAGACCATGCTCAGCTTGTGGCGGCGCACGTCCCGCAGGGCCTTTTCGTCCAGGGAGGCCAGGTCCATGCCGTCGATGAAGATGTGGCCGAAGGTGGGCTCGATGAGCCGGGAGATGCAGCGGATCAGGGTGGACTTGCCGCTGCCGGAGAGGCCCATGACCACGAAGATCTCCCCCTCTCGGACGTCGAAGGAGACGTTCTTCACCGCCACCACGTGGCCGGTCCGGTCCAGGATCTCCGCTTTGCTGGCCCCCGCGTCCACCTCCGCGCGGACGCCCTCCGGGTTGGGGCCGAAGATCTTCCAGATGTGCTGGCAGGAGACTGCGATGGTGTCAGACATGGGCAGGTGACCAGGCTAGGCGGTTCGTCGATCGGGCGATTGGACGGTTGAACGACTGGATGATTGGTAGCCGGGGCTCCGGGCGAAAGGCGGGAGGGGCGGCCTCCAGGAGGTGGCCTACAGGGGACGCCGCCAACTCCTGCCTCCCAACTCCTCGCCTACCCTCTCTTCCCCAACTCGAAGGTGCGGCGGTAGATCTGCTCGTAGCTCTTCACGCTCAGGTCCCGGGGGTTGCCGATGGTCTGGGGATCTTCGTAGGCGATGCGGGCCAGCATGGGGATCTCCTCTTCCTGGAAGCCCAGCTCCTGGAGGGTGGGGATCTCCAGGTCCTCGGTCAGGCGCATGACCGCCTCCACGGCCTTTTCCGCCGCCTGCCAGACGCTCAGCCCCCGGATGTCCTCGCCCAGGGCTTGGGCGATGCGGGCGAATTTCTGGGGCTCGGCCATGTAGTTGTACTCCATCACCGGGCCCAGGAGCCGGGCGGTGAAGGGGCCGTGGGGCACATCCCGAACCCCGCCGGCGGACTGGCTCATGGCGTGGGCCGCGCCGGCGCTCTCCGTGCCGTAGGCCAGGCCGGCCAACATGGCCGCCATGCTCATCTTGTAGCGAGCCTCCAGGTTGCGCCCCTGGGCGAAGGCCACCCGCAGATACTGGCCGATGTACTCCATGGCCAGCAGGGCCACGGAGTCGGGCAGGGGCTGGGCATAGGCGCAGGTGTAGCACTCCACCGCGTGGGCCAGGGCGTCCATGCCCGTCCCCGCGGTGACAGCCGGAGGCAGCCCCACAGTCAGCTCTGGGTCGATGAGGGCCAGCCAGGCGCCGATGAGGGGCGTGCCGCCCACGTTGAACTTGATCTTGCGCTCCGGGTCGGTGATCACCGCCCAAAGGGTGACCTCGCTGCCCGTCCCCGCGGTGGTGGGCACGCAGATGGTGGGCGGGATGCGCTGCCGGATGGGCTGGGGATCCGCCCACTCGTAGTCCCGGATGGAGCCGCCGTTGCTGACCACCACGCCGATGGCCTTGGCCGTGTCCATGGAGCTGCCGCCTCCCAGGCCGATGAGGCCGTCACACCCTTCCTGGCGATAGAAGGCGGCCCCCTGGTCCACCAGCTCGATGGGTGGGTTGGGGCGCACCTGGTCGAAGACCACCACGTCCATCTGGGCCGCCTTGAAGGGCTCCAGCGCCCGGTCCAGGAGGCCCGCCTTGACGATGCCCGGGTCGGTCACCAGGAGGGGACGGGCCATGCCCAGGGCTTTGGCCTCGTCGGCCAGGGTGCGGACGGCCCCCAGGCCGTGCTTCATTTCCATGGGAATGACGAAGCTGCGGATGTTCATGGGGAGAGACTCCTGCCTAACGTGGATAGGGATGGGAAGAACAAGAGGGGGATTCGTTGCTGCTGTGGGCCCCATCATACAACAGAGTGGGCCAGGCTGTAAAATTGGAGAAAAATTTCAGGCTTGGTCCAGCTGACACCCCAGGCTGCTGGGCCGCGGAGCCGGATCTGGATGCCCAGATCCGAGAGACGAGGGAGACAAAATTCTCCCAACCCTTCCAGATAAAGGTATAATGAGGAGACGACGGAGAGCCAAGCGGGAGGCCCGAGCCGGACGCCCGCCCACCATCACGGCAGCAAGGCATGTCCACAGACCCATCCACTGAATCCAGGGAACGCGACCAGGCCCAAGATCGAGAGCAGGCCAAGGAACAGGAGAGGCCAGCCGGTGACGGCCCGGAGCGTCCTCCCTTCACTCTGCCCGAGGAGTACACGCCCCAGAAGCGGGCCGCGGTGGAACGCCGCATCCAGCAGGCCATGGAGATCCTGGCCCAGCGCAAGCGCATCCTGGTCCTCATGCACAACGACCCGGACCCGGACGCCATCGCCAGCGGCTGGGCCATGGAGCAGATCATCCGCCACTTCCTCCCCCAGGCGGACCTGACCCTGGGCCACGGCGGGCTCATCGGCCGGGCAGAGAACCGCACCATGGTGAAGCTCTTCACCCCCCACCTGCGCCACTTTTCCCGGCTGGAGGTGACGGAAGAGCGCGCCCTGGACGTCTTCGATGCCATCGTCCTGGTGGACACCCAGCCGGCCGCGGGGAACCATCTGCTCTACGGCACGGAGACGCCCCTGGAGCGGATCGTCTGGGCCGTGGATCACCACCCGCCCCGGCGCAGCCAGACCCGGGCCATCGTCCACGATGTACGGCCGGAGATCGGCGCCTGCTCCACCCTTCTGGCCGAGTATCTGGCCGCGGTGGGCCTGGTCCCGGATGCGGCCCTGGCCACGGCCCTCTTCTACGGCATCAAGTCGGACACCCGAGGGCTGAGCCGCCAGGCCACCCCCCTGGACACCTGGGCCTACATGGCCACCCGCAACCTGGCCGACATCGAGCTGCTCAACAAGATCGAGCAGGTGCGCCTGCCTCGCTCCTACTTCCGCAGCCTGAGCGACGCCCTGGCCAACACCACCATCTACCACTGCGCCGCGGTCAACTCGGAGAACAGTCAGGAAGAGGAAACGGCCCCGGAGACGGCCCCCAATCCGACGTCCGGCTCCTCGGGCCGAAAGCGGAATGGCCCCGAACGGACCGGGCGCAATGAGGCCAACGGCGAGGAGAACGGCATCCCACCCTGCGAGGGGGACGTGACCGTGAGCCTGCTCTTCGACATGACCCGGCCGGACATGGCCGCGGAGGTGGCGGACCTGCTCATGCGCCTGGAGAACGTCTCCTGGGCCATCTGCCTGGGCATCTACGAGGAGCGCATCGTCATCTCCGTGCGCACGGACGTGCCAGACGCCCGGGCGGGGCGGCTGGTCCGCTCCATCGTGGGGCGCAACGGCACGGCTGGCGGTCACGACACCATGGCCGGCGGACGCATCCACCTGCCCAATGCCACCCCTGCCGAGCGGGTGGCCTTCCTCCACAACCTGGTGCCCCGCTTCCTCCGGGCCCTGGGCGTGGCCGACGCCCACGGGGACCCTCTGCTGAAGAGCCGGGAATAGCTGCGGGAACCCCGGTTCGGGATCAGGCCTTCACGAACAGGTGGGGCCGTGCTATACTGGCAGACAAGCAGACAGCCTGAACAAGCGGCAGAGAAGCACCCGAGACAAGCACCAGAGGCAAAATCCGGGGCATGACCGGAGAGAACTGGAGAGAACCAGAGATCAAGGACCATCCCATGCCGATCAGCACACCATCTTTCGACCCGAACAACGAGCGAGACCCACAGCAGGCCCCCGGGAGCCAGGAGCTCTTCGACCAGGAATCCCTGGAGCTGTCCGGGCTCACCCCGGCTCAGGCCGAGCTCATTCTGAAGCGGCTGGGGGGCGCGGTGGTGGAGAAGCACCAGCTCCTGGAAGCCATCGGCTGGAAGGCCCGCATCGAGGCCACAGGCGGCGGCGTCACCGTCCACTTCGACGCCCACGAAGAGCTCCTGGACGATCTGCTGCGCCGCTTCGAGGAGGCCGCCTGGCGGGAAGCGGGACGGTAGGAGAGAAGCTGGAAGTTGGGAGCTGGGAGCTGGGGCGCGCTGGATCTCCCCAGCCCGTCTTGCGTCCCTCGTCTGCCCTCTTTCACCCAGCGCCTTCTCGCCCGCCGTCCTGGTGACCCAATCCTTCAGCCCCCCAGGACCAAGCCATCCACCAGCCCATGACCGACACCCCTTCCCAGGCCAAGGCCACCTTTCGAGTCGGCAGCAACATCGCCTTCATCAAGTACTGGGGCGTGGCCGATCCGGAGCTGAACATCCCCCTGAACAACTCCATCAGCATGACCCTGGCCGACGCGGTCACGGTGACCACCGTGGCCTGGGACAGGGAGGGCCAGCTCGCCCAGGATGAGATCGTCCTGGACGGCCAGCGCCTGGGGCCCGAGACGGCCCAACGCCTGGTGCGCCACCTGGACCGGATCCGGGCCCTGGCCGGCTTCCAACACCGAGCACGGGTGGTGAGCCGCAACAACTTTCCCATGGCCGCGGGCATCGCCAGCTCGGCCAGCGGTTTCGCCGCCTTGACTGTGGCCGCCTGCGCCGCGGCCGGCCTCCGGCTGGACGCCTCACGCCTCTCCGCCCTGGCCCGCCGGGGCAGCGGATCCGCCAGCCGCAGCCTCTTCGGCGGCTTCGTGGAGTGGGAGCAGGGCGCGGACGACGCCACCAGCGTGGCCCACCCCCTCTTCCCGCCGGAGCACTGGCCCCTGCTGGACGTGGTGGCCGTGGTGAGCCGGGCCCACAAAGCGGTGAGCAGCGCCGGAGGGCACACCCTGGCCACCACCAGTCCCCTGCTGGAGGGGCGCCTGGCCCACGTCCACAACTGGCTGGTGGAGGTGCGGGAGGCCATCGCCACCCGGGACCTGGCCCGCCTGGGCCCGATCATCGAGCTGGACGCCCTGGCCATGCACGGGGTGATGATGACCAGCTCCCCCAGCCTCCTCTACTGGGAGCCGGCCACCCTGGCCTTGCTCCACGCGGTGCGGCGCTGGCGCCGGCAGGAAGGGCTGCCCGTCTACTTCACCATCGACGCCGGGCCCAACGTGCACCTGATCTGCGAGCCGGAGAGCCTGGGTCCTCTGCGGGAGCGACTGGCCGCCATGCCCGAAGTCCAGGAGGTGCTGGTCAGCGGCCCCGGGCCCGGCCCCCAGGAGCTGGACGAACACCTCTTCTGAGGCGTCTCCGCCGGCTCCCCCGGGCGTCTCCCCAGGCCGCCATCCGCCCCGAATCCCCCGCCAACAGAGACCACGCGTGCGCCTGGCCTCTCCCGGCCCCACGCTTTCCCAGGAACCGACCATGCCCAACAAATACCGCAAGAATCGACCCTCCATCACCCAGGTGGACGACTACGGCTCCCGCTCGTCCGGGGAGCGCGCCCGTCTGCAGCGGGACGCTTCGGGCCTGCTCAGCACCGAGGGGCCCCAGGAGCTGGCCGTGCTGGTGGGGGTGGAGCTGACCAGCAAGCCCAGCCTCCTGCGCATGGAGGACTCCCTGGCCGAGCTGCGCCTCCTGGCCCAGACCGCCGGCCTGAAGGTGGTGGGCCAGCTGACCCAGCGGCTGGATCACCCCCACCCGGCCACCTTCATCGGCAAGGGCAAGCTGGAGGAGCTCAAGAGCCTGGTCCAGGAGACGGGCGCGGACGTGGTGGTCTTCGACGAGGAGCTCTCTCCTCGGCAGCAGCGGGAGCTGGAGAAGGCCCTGGGAGAGGATGTGAAGGTCATCGACCGCACCGCGCTCATCCTGGACATCTTCGCCCGCCACGCCCGCACCCGGGAGGGCGCAGTCCAGGTGGAGCTGGCCCAGTACGAGTACCGGCTCCCCCGCTTGACCCGAGCCTGGACCCACCTGGCCCGGCAGGCGGGTGGACGGGCCGGGGGCGCCACCGGCGGCGTGGGCGTCCGCGGCCCGGGCGAGACCCAGCTGGAGGTGGACCGACGGGAGATCCGGCGGCGCATCGCCCACCTGAAGCAGGAGCTGGCCGAGATCCACAAACACCGGGAGCAGTACCGGCAGCGCCGACGGCGCAATCCTGTGCCGGTCATCGCCCTGGTGGGCTACACCAACGCCGGCAAGAGCACCCTGCTCAACGCCATCAGCGACGCCCAGGTGGTGGCCGAGGACCAGCTCTTCGCCACCCTGGACCCCACCACCCGCCGGGTGGCCCTGCCCAGCGGACGGGAGGCCCTCTTCACCGACACGGTGGGCTTCATCCAGAAGCTGCCCACCGCCCTGGTGGCCGCCTTCCGGGCCACGCTGGAGGAGATCAACGAGGCGGACCTGCTCCTCCACGTGGTGGACATCTCCCACAACAACAGCGACGAGCAGGTGGCCGCGGTGGAGGAGGTGTTGGAGGAGCTGGGGGCAGGGAACAAGCCGGTGGTCACTGCCCTGAACAAGATCGACCGGCTGGATCGGTCGGATCCCCAGGCCCGGCGCAAGCTGGAGGAGGCCCTGGCCAACTACCCCAACCCGGTGGCCATCAGCGCCCTGACCGGCGAGGGGATGGATGATCTGCTGCGCACCATCGACGACGTGCTGCGCAAGCAGATGGTGCCCATCCGAGTGCTCATCCCCTACAGCCAGGGGGAGCTGGTCTCCCAGTTCCACCAGTACGGCC
>CAYQEB010000057.1:21843-24924 GCA_964416395.1 uncultured Caldilineaceae bacterium
GTGCTCATCCCCTACAGCCAGGGGGAGCTGGTCTCCCAGTTCCACCAGTACGGCCAGGTGACCAGGGAGGAGCACACGCCGGAAGGTACCCTGCTGGAGGGGCGGGTGCCGGTGGTGCTGGCCGGCCGCTTCGCCGATTACTGGCAGGAGGAGCCTTCCAGCCAGAAAGAGAGAGGCCCCGGCTCTGCCCAGGAGCAGGACGAGCAAGCCCGAACGGATGAATCAGCGGATAGATCTGTGAACGAATCTGCGGATGAGATCGACCCGGAACGCCCCGACCACGCCCAGGAGTGAGATCGCCATGACCCAGCCCGACGCCCGCCCCCTCGCCTTGGTTACCCGCCGCATCCCAGAGCAAGCCCTGGAGCGGATCCGAGCCGTCTGCGAGACCCGCCTGTGGGAGAGCGACGATCCCATCCCCCGGGCCACCCTGCTGGAGTGGATCCAGGGGGTGGATGGCCTCTACTGCCTGCTCACCGAGCGGGTGGACGACGAGCTCCTGGACGCGGCCGGGCCCCGCCTGAAGGTGGTGAGCACCATGTCCGTGGGCTACGACCACATCGACGTGGCCGCCTGCACAGCCCGGGGCATCCCTGTGGGCAACACCCCCGGCGTCCTCACCGAGACCACCGCGGACCTGGCGGTGGCTCTGCTCCTGGCCACGGCCCGCCGCCTGCCCGAGGCGGTGGAGGCGGTGAAGGCCGGGGAGTGGACCACCTGGAAGCCCATGTGGCTCACCGGCCGGGACGTGCATCACAGCACCGTGGGCATCGTGGGGTTGGGGCGCATCGGCGCGGCCACGGCCCGGCGCCTGCGGGGCTTCGGCTGCCGCATCCTCTACACCAGCCGCCATCCCAAGCCGGAGCTGGCCCAGGAGCTGGAGGCCACCTTTGTCGATCTGCCCACCCTTCTGGCGGAGAGCGATTTCGTCTCCGTCCACGTGCCCTTGACGCCCGAGACCCGCCACCTCTTCGACCGTGCCGCCTTCCAGCGCATGAAGCCTAGCGCCGTCTTCATCAACACCAGCCGGGGCGGTGTGGTGGACCAGGAAGCCCTCTACCAGGCCTTGACTCAGGGGGAGATCGGGGCGGCCGGGCTGGACGTGACGGATCCGGAGCCCCTGCCTCCGGACCACCCCCTGCTGAGTCTGCCCAACTGTGTGATCCTGCCCCATATCGGCAGCGCCTCCATCGCCACCCGGCTCAAGATGGCCCTCATGGCTGCGGAGAACCTGTTGGCAGGCGTGCAGCGGCGTCCCCTCCCTCACTGCGTCAATCCCCAGGTCAACTACCCCGAGACAGGCTGATCCGCCGGCCCACCCACGCCCCCAGGCCAAACCCGTGGAGTTCCCCGCGCCCTGGGTTTCTACGCGAAGGATCCGGGGACGGTATTTTGGCAAAATCTGCTGCCCAGAGGCATAATTAGAACATCGAACCAGGCCGAAATCCGGCCACTGCCTGCCCCCCAGGCTGAGCCCAGCCATGCGCATTGACAGCCCACCGGCTGTTGCAGATCGGTCCCATCGTCTGGGCGCTCCACAGCTCCCCCCTGCACGGAGAACTGCGCCGCCCGCCATCCTTCCAACCCCAACAAAGGAGTGGAGTTATGAGCAAGGACACCCTGAGCATCACCGACAACCGTACTGACAAACAGTACGAGATCCCCATCGAGTACGACACCATCCGAGCCCTGGAGCTGCGCCAGATCAAGGTCCAGGAGGACGATTTCGGGATGATGACCTACGATCCCGGCTACACCAACACCGCCTCCTGCAAGAGCCGCATCACCTTCATCGACGGGGCCAAAGGCATCCTCCGCTACCGCGGCTACCCCATCGAGCAGCTGGCGGAGCAGAGCACTTTCCTGGAGGTGGCCTACCTGCTCATCTTCGGCGAGCTGCCCACCAAGGAGGAGCTGGACTACTGGGTCTACCGGATCATGCGCCACACCTACATCCACGAGAACCTGGCGGACATGATCAAGAGCTTCCGCTACGACGCTCACCCCATGGGCATCCTGGTGAGCAGCATCGCGGCCATGTCCACCCTGCACCCGGAGGCCAAGCAGATCCACGATCCCCAGGTGCGGCTGAAGCAGATCTGGCGCATCCTGGGCAAGCTGCCCACCGTGGCCGCCTTCGCCTATCGCCATCGCATCGGCCGCCCCTACAACTACCCCAACAGCTCCCTGGGCTACACAGGCAACTTCCTCTACATGCTGGACTACATGAACCAGAGCGACTACGAGGTGAACCCGGTGCTGGCCAAGGCGCTGGACGTGCTCTTCATCCTCCACGCGGACCACGAGCAGAACTGCTCCACGTCGGTGATGCGAGCCATCGGCTCCAGCCACGCGGACCCGTACAGCGCCATGGCCGGGGCTGCCGCCGCCCTCTACGGCCCCCTCCACGGCGGAGCCAACGAGGCCGTCCTGCGCATGCTCAACGAGATCGGGGACGTGAAGAACATCCCCGGCTTCATGGAGCGGGTCAAGAAGCGGGAGGTGCGGCTCATGGGCTTCGGCCACCGGGTCTACAAGAACTACGATCCTCGAGCCAAGATCATCAAGCAGATCGCCCACCAGGTCTTCGAGGTCACCGGGACGAACCCCCTCCTGGACATCGCCCTGGAGCTGGAGCGGATCGCGCTCAGCGACGAGTACTTCATCGAGCGCAAGCTCTACCCCAACGTGGACTTCTACAGCGGCATCATCTACCAGGCCATGGGCTTCCCCACGGACATGTTCCCGGTGCTCTTCGCCCTGGGCCGAGCCTCGGGCTGGCTGGCCCAGTGGGTGGAGCTGCTGGAGGACCCGGAGCAGCGCATCGCCCGGCCGCGCCAGATCTACCTGGGCGCGGACAAACGGGACTATGTGCCCGTGGACCAGCGCTGATCCCGCCAGGATCCGCCAGGATCCGGATCCCCCGCACGCGACGAAGCCGCCCTTTTCGGGCGGCTTCGTTCGTTCCGGTGCAAAGAGGGCCAGGTCCGCGTCTCGGGCTCACTCCGCCAGCTGATGGAGGACCGCCACCGTCTCCGCGGTGCAGGCGTCCAGGAGCTCGGTCACCAGGCTGTAGCCGGA
>CAYQEB010000058.1:0-9029 GCA_964416395.1 uncultured Caldilineaceae bacterium
GGAGGGAATCCCATGCAACGACGCACCATCCACCGTGCCCTGACATGGCTCCTCTTGACGATCCTGGTCCTGGCCCCGGCTTCCGCCCTGGGCGCGGACCTGGACCGTCGGCTGGAAGCCGATCAGGCCGAAAACCCCGCCGCGGCCAGCGCTCTGTCCGTGGTCATCAACGAGGTGATGCCCAAACCGGACAGCGGCGAAGCGGCCTGGGTGGAACTCCTGGTGGGGCAGGCCATGGAACGGATCTACCTGCCGCTGGTCAGCGCCTCCGGCACAGCCCAGAGCGGCGCGGCCTCACTCCAGAGCTCGATCCAGAGCGCAGCCCAGGCCACCATCAGCCTGGCCGGGTGGCAGGTGAGCAATGAGGACGGCCAGGTCTACACTATCCCGGATCAGCTCACTGCCCTGCCCAACGAGACCTACGTGCTCATCCTCTTCGACGGCCAGGGGCCCGGCGGGGACGACTACGACGCCTCGGACGGCCAGGTGGTGCTCCACACTTCCGCCGGCCTGGGGGATGTCTTTCCGGATGAGGCCGGTCAGGTGGCTCTCTACCGGCCCGGCGCGCTGAGCAGCCAGACCATCGTGGACTTCGTGGCCTGGGGCGGTTTCGACGCCGTCCGAGGAGCCAACGCGGTGGCGGCTGGCGTCTGGCCCAACGGCCATGCGGTGAGCTTCGAGAACGGCTTCGGCGATATCAGCGAAGCCGACATCCTGGAGACCAACGAGTCCATTGGTCGTTATCCTGGCGCCAGCGGTAGAGGGACGGTCGCCTGGGCCAACTACCCCCAGGCCAGCCTGACCCCTGGCGCGGCCAACCCCGTCCAACCGGTGACCTTCATCACCCCGGAGGACGGGGCCAAGGTGGACACCGCCACCCTCTCCCTGAGCTGGCGAGCCGCCGCCGGCGCCACCGCCTACCGTTTCCAGCTGGACGACGACAGCGACTTCTCCAGCCCGCTCATCGACGCGACCACCAGCCACACCTACTTCAAACCGGACCCGGCCCTGCAGCCTGGGGTCTATCACTGGCGCATCAACCCGATCCGCCGGGGCAAGGCCAGCGGCTGGAGCAGCAGTTTCCAGATCCAGGCGGTGGATCTGAGCGTGAGCGCGGCCAGTGCGAGCGCGGAGAAGGTCCTGGGCATCAGCCGGGTGCGCCAGAACAAGGACAGCTACCTGCTGGGCCTGGACGGCGCGCCGGAGGGTGACCCCACCACCAACACGCCGGAGGACGCCTGGGATTCTCCCGCCCCCTGCACGGAGCCCCCCTGCGCGGACACCACCAAGTACGCCCACGGCAGCAACTACTGCGTGCGGGCCTCCATCCGCATGATGGCCAGCTACTACAACGGCGGCGCCAAGCTGAGCATGGACCGCATCAGCTACTACGTGCTGGAGGAGTGGAGCGGCAACTCCCACCCTGGCGCCAATGACGGCATCCCGGACAACGACCTGGGCTATGCCCGGGGCATGTACTACCCGGACGAGGAAGATCAAGGCATCTCCTGGGCTCTGAACACCACCATCAACACGCCCGGCGGCAAACCGGCCTTCTCAGACATCAAGACCTGGATCGACGCCAACCGGCCCATCATGTTCCGCAGGCCGGGCCACATGATGGTCATGGACGGCTACAAGGTGGTGGATGGCGAGGAGTACATCCATGTCCTGGACCCGGACCAGCCGCCGGACTTCGAACGCTGGCAGGAGTACGACAGCCAGAACATCGACGGGTACTGGGTGGGGCCGGCCAGCGGCACTGGACGCAAGGACGAGGCCAGCGTCTCCACGGACAGCGACGGCGACGGCATCATGGACTTCGACGAGACGGTCCGCTTCGGCCTGGATCCCCACAACGCGGACACGGACGGCGACTGGGTGCCGGACAAGCGGGACATGCGGGAGTACGTCTTCGACTCCGTGGGCAACTTCAGTACACGCAACAGCGACATGGACGGAGACGGCCTGCGCAAGGAGGTGGATCCGGACAACGACAACGACGGCTCCCCGGATGGCTGCGAGGACACAGACTATGACGGCATCTTCGACGCGGGGGAGACGGACAACTTCGACAGCGCCAGCAGCCAGGCCTGCGTGCCCCTCTTTGACATTCTCTACCCCCTGAAGGTGGAGCCGGAGAACGCGGGCGACCCCTCCGCGCCGGACAAGATCCTGGTCCAGGTGAGCACCGCGGCGCCTGCCGGCGGGACGGCCTCCTTCACGGCCAGCGACTTCAGCGTGGCCATCGGCGGGGACTCGGCCAACGTGATCGCCGCCTACCCTTCCGCGGACACCTACTTCCTGGTGGTGGAACCCCCCACCAAGGGCTCTGCCGCCTACTTCGACCTGGAGGTGACTCTCTCCGGCGTAGGCACGGACAGCGAGAGCAACGCGGTCTACTACCTGGCCAAAGCGCCCAAGGACCAGGTGATCGTCCTGGACCGTTCGGGCAGCATGAGCAGCGACGCCAAGATGGAGGCGGCCCAGAACGCCGCCAGCGCCTTCGTGGACTTCCTCAACGATGGGGACGCCATCGGCGTGACCAGCTTCGCCAGCAGCGCCAGCACCGACTATCCGCTGACGGTCATCACCACGGACACGGTGCGCGCCGACGCCATCACCGCCATCGGTGGACTGAGCCCAGCCGGCGTCACAGCCCTGGGCCAGGGTGTCCAGCAGGGCTACAGCGATCTGACCAGCAACGGCGATCCGGATCACGACTGGTCCCTGGTGCTTCTCAGCGACGGCTGGGAGAACGTGGCCCCCTACTGGGCCGATGTGGAGGCTGGCATCACCGACGCGGTGGTCCACACCGTGGCCCTGGGCGAGGGCGCGGACAAGTCCCTGCTCCAGAGCATCGCCGGAGCCAAACACGGCCAGTACTTCTACGTGGACGTGAACCCGCCCAGCACCACGGCCGCTGCTTCCTCTGTCGCCCCGGCCGCTCTCAGCGCCGGGCCGCCCCTGGCCATCCCCAACACCCTGCCCAACCGCCTGGCCGAGACCTACATCGCGGTGGGCGAGCTGACCCATGGCCTCCAGCGCCTGGCCGAGCGCACCGGCTCCGCCCAGGAGCCACAGACCATCGAGTTCCAGGTAGCGGTGGACAAGGGACTGCCCCAGGCCATCTTCACCCTGAACTGGAACGACCCCTTGGGCTACCTGGAGCTGCTCCTGGAGGATCCCAGCGGCATGGCGGTGGCGCCGGACGCGGAGCGCCGGGACGACACCCATCACCAACTGGTGGTGGAGAGCCCCTCCTCTGGGCTGTGGACCGTGCGCATCCGCATCCTCAAACCCACGGCCGAGTACCACTTCATGCTCTCGGGCAAGACGATGACCACCCTCCTGGCCGCGGTGGGGGGCGATCCGGCGCAGCACACGCCCTACCAGTACGTGACCATCTACGGCGTCCTCACGGACCGCGGGCCCATCGGCGAGAGCCAGGCGGATGTCTTCGCTCTGGTCGCCGGGCCGGGCCTTGCGCCTCAGCAGGCCTCGGCTGCGGGGACCAACGAGACGGCCTTCCTGCAGCTCTACGACGACGGGGCCCACGGAGACGGCAAGGCGGGCGATGGCCTCTACGCCAACACCCTCTTCGTCCGGGAGCCGGGCGGCTTCACCGTCAAGCTGGTGGCCTCTGGCACGAACAACCAGGGCGAAACCTTCCTGCGCTACGCCAGCACCGGCTTCAACGTGCGTCCTCGGGCCGTCTACCTCTGGAACGAGGACGTGGACACGGCTTTGGACTACGAGAGCCTGCTGGAGGCGAACGGTTGGGTGGTGGATCTCATGACGCTGGAAGAGGCGCCCACCGCGGACTTCCGGCCCTACGCTCTGATCCTGGTGGGGCCGGAGACAGGCTATCACTACGACTTCGACGACAAGGCCGCCGCGGCCACCCTGGCCCAGTGGGGCACGCCCATCCTGGGGCTGGGGGAGGGAGGAGCCGCGCTCTTCTCCGAGTTGAATCTCTTCATCGACTACGGCCAGACCTGGTTCTCCAGCAACAACAATGTCTACGCAGTGGATCCAGGGACGATCTTCTGGCACGAGCCCCTGGACATCCCGGTGGATCCCAGGGATCCCTTGGTGCAGCTTTACCCCAAGCCGCTGACCGAGCTGGGCGTCTACATCCCCGACCCGGTGACGGGGGTCACCCCCATCGCCCGGGAGGAGAAGAACCAGACCCACTACCCGGTGGTGGTGGAGACGCAGGGCAGTCGCAGTTTCGCCCTGTGGGGCTACAATGCCGGGCCCACGTCCATGACCGAGGACGGCAGGAAGCTCCTGGTGAACGTGAGCCACTACCTGGGCCGGTGACTACCTGACAGAGAGCGGATAGCTCTTCCTGAAAAGTCAAAAGAGGCGGGTGGAGTCAATTTCCACCCGCCTCTTGGTTTTTGGATTGAAGCGTGGGGCTAGCGACCTTCGGCCTGGTAAAGCTCGTCCGCCAGGGCGCGGATCCGCTCCCCGGCGCCGTGGAGGATCGGAGGACCGTGGCCGAAGAGCGCCGCGTCGATCTGCTTGCCGTACTTGTGGGCCAGCTTCCAGATGCTGCGGATGGCGTTGTCCATGTCCGGGGTGAAGATGGGCGGGGGCGGTTGGAGCTTGCCTCCCCGGTTGTGCAGCGCGTCCCCGGTGAAGAGGATGCGCTTCTCCGGGTGGAGCAGGGAGATGTGCCCTGGGGTGTGGCCCGGCGTGTGGATGACGGTGAGCCCCTCCGGCAGCTTCTCCCCGTCCACCAGGAGCTGGTCCGGGATGACCGGCTCCACCCGGAAGCGGGGCAGCAGATGGGCCAGGGCGAAGAAGGGGCGGATGGCCAGGCCAGCCAGGGTGCGGCTGGGCTTGCGCTGGCCGGGGTGCTCCAGGAGGGCTTTCTCCACCGCGTGGCAGGCCACCGGCGCGCCGGTGATCCGCTGCAGGGCCCGGGCGCTGCCCATGTGGTCGATATCCCCGTGGGTGATGACGATGCGCTTCACATCCTGGGGGGTGTGGCCCAGCTCCCGGATGCTCTCCAGGATGGGGACGTGGTGGCCGGGCAGGCAGGTGTCGATGAGGGTGAGGCCCCCATCCCACTGCCAGAGGTAGCAGTGGACGAAGGCGTCGGGCGGGGTCAGGTCCCAGAGGCCGGGAAGGATCGCTTTCATCGGCGGCGCTTGACGCCTCGCCGGTTGATGCCCAGGTGGCGCAGGCGAGAGCGGGGGTGGTCGATGGCCAGCTGGAGCTCCTCCATGGTCAGGCCGGTGGCCTCGTCCAGCTCCATCATGGTGCGGAAGGACTGTTCGGTCAAGTTCAGCAGGTGCTCCCGCTCCTCCTCCGAGAGTTTATGCCCCACGAGGATGGAGTCCGGGTCGTTGAGCAGGTTCTCCCGGCAGCTGGTGCAGATCCAGGTGTGGCCGATGATGATCAGGTAGTCGCGAACGCGCTCGTGGTGCATCAGTAGCTCCCTCCGGGAGGGGTGGATCCTTCCGGCTGTTGGCTCAGGGCCTCCTGGACGATCTTCACCCCAGCGCTGGCTCCCAGGCGGTTGGCCCCCGCGGCCAGCATGGCCATGGCGTCCTTCAGGGTGCGGATGCCTCCCGCGGCTTTGACGCCCAGCTTCTCCCCCACCACCCGGCGCATGAGGGCCACATCCTCGATGGTGGCGCCGCCGCCGTTGAAGCCGGTGGAGGTCTTGACGAAGTCCGCGTCCGCGGCCATGGCCAGCTCGCAGGCCCGGATCTTCTCGTCCCGGGTCAGGAGGGCCGTCTCGATGATCACCTTCACCGTCACCGGCTCATCCGGGCTCTCCTTCCGGGCCGCCTTGACCACCCGGGCGATGTCCTCCCGGACCAGGTCGTCCTGCCCGCTCTTGAGCCGGCCCACGTTGATGACCATGTCCACCTCTCGGGCTCCTTGGCTCACCACCTGGCGGGCTTCGTAGGCCTTCACATTGGTGAGGGTGGCGCCCAGGGGAAAGCCCACCACGGAGCAGACCCGCACCGGGCTCTCCGCCAGGAGCTCCGTGGCCAGGGCCACCCAGGTGGGGTTGACACAGACGCTGGCGAAGCCGTACTGGGCCGCTTCTTCACAGACGGCCCGGATCTGGGCCTCGGTGGCCTCGGGCTTCAGCAGCGTGTGGTCGATGAACTGGGCCAGCTGGGTGGGATCGATGGGCCAACTCGGTTTTGCGGGCATCTCTTCCTGCCTTCCGTGGATGGGTGTGTCGGGATGGGTGTTCAGGCAAAATCAGGGGCCCTGGGCCATCTCGCTGCCCAGGGTCGGCTCCTGGTGAGGAACGATCCCGAAGGCTGAGGGGGGCCAGATGCCCAGCCAGGCCTTGCCGATGACCAGCTCCGTGGGCAGGAGCCCCCACTGGTGGCTGTCGCTGGAGTAGGGCCGGTTGTCTCCCAGCACGTAGAGGTGCCCCGGTTCCACCAGCACCGGCGCCCGCTCGTAGTTGATGGGCACGGTGTCGTAGGGCTCCTGCAGGGGCTGCCCGTCGATGTAGATGACCCCACCCCGGATCTCCACCGTTTCGCCGGGCAGGCCGATGATGCGCTTGATGAAATCCCGGCTGGGGTCGTTGGGGTAGCGGAAGACCACCACATCCCCCCGCTGGTACTCCCCGATGCGGTAGGCCAGCTTGTTGACCAGCAGATACTCCCCATCCTGGAAGTTGGGGTCCATGGAGTGGCCCTCGATCCGGTAGTTCTGAACCACTGTGCGGATGAGGAAGAAGATGATCAGGGCCAGGACCAGGGTCTCCACCAGCTCCCGCAGGAAGAGGAGGAACCAGTTGCCCTCCTGGACCTCCTCGGGGTGGGCCTGGATGGGCGCGTCTGGAGAGAGGCCGGGCGGCAGGCCCTCCGGCAAGCCGTCCGACAGAGAAGCCGCCTGCCCGTTGACGTGGACGGTGGCGCCGGTCCCTGGGCTGGTCATCAGGGTGGGGGCCGGTGTGGATGGGCCGACATCTCCGGGGAAGGCCTCTCCCTGGCCGGCCTGGAAGGGCACGGTCAGCTCCAGCAGGTCGTCCGGATCCTGGCCATTGGGGTAGGAAGAGGCGGCCTGTTCCTGGGGATGGTTCTGGATTGGCTGGTTGTCAGGGTCGTTGGCAATCACGGAAATCGCTCGCTTTGGATCGGTTCTCTGCCAGGTGGAATCCTGGAAGAATCACGGGTGGATAGGGCTTCCCGGCCCAGGAGCTCCTGGGTGTTGGGCGCTCCTGCATCTGACCATTATAGCACTCAGGTTCCACGCCCAACAAGGTGACCGGGTGCACAAACTGCTCGAATTTTCGTCCGGTAGGCCTTCCTTTGCCCGGGCCCGGTCGCCCCCTCCTGGACATGTCCCGAGCCCTGGGATATCCCAAATGATATCCCAAATAACCCAATTTTCCGTGAGAACAATCCCAAACCCGGCCAGATATCCCAAATTCTATCCCAAATAACCCAAATTCGCCGGATTCGGAGGGGCCTGCCCTTTTCTCGCCCGATCCTTTTTTCACCTGCCCGGGCTCACTTGAGGATGTAGCGGGTGCCCCGTTTGTCCCCGATCTTGAGCAGCAGGCCCTTGGCCACCAGGTCCACCAGGTCCAGCCGCAAGGTCTCTCCGCTCACGTGAGGGCAGAGCTTCCGGTACTCCCGGTTGGTGATGCTGCCATGGCTCTGGACGTACTGCATGGCCTTGATCTGCCGCTCGTTCATATCCTGCTCCCATTCCGGCACCACCCGGCTGGGATCCTTCTTGTTGTAGAGCCGCACGGTGAAGCGGTGGGGCTTGGCCTCGAACTCCGGCGGCGGATGGCCGGCCTTGACCATGTCCTCGATCATGCGATCCACCCCCAGCCCCAGCTCCTCGATGTAGCCCCACTGGTAGAGCCCGTTGACGATGCGCGGGTTGCGGCTGTAGTGCTCCTCCACGATGTTGTCCACGGTGATGTAGGCCGGCAGCCCGCCCGGGCTGATGACCTCCATGCGATCCGTGTACATGCGGATCTCGATGCTGCTGCCCTTCAGCCGGTAGTCCCGGTGGCAGACCGCGTTGACCAAGGCCTCCCGCACCGCGAAAGGGGGGTACTCCGTCTCCTCCTCCCGTTGCAGGCCCCGGACCACCGCCTTCTTGTCCATCTCCTCCCAGATAACCCGCCAGCTGCGCTCCACGATCCGGGCCAGGGGGCCGGTGATCTCCTCCCGGCGGCCGTAGCCGAAGCTGCCTTCCGGCCCTCGGGGCTGGGTGTCCGCGAACTTCACGAAGACGGCCCGGCTGTGGGGCAGGTAGAGCTGGGGCTCCTTGCCGAAGAGCAGGATCCCGCTCACCGTGGGCGCGCCCTCCTCGTCGATGGCCCCGATCTGCTGGAGCAGCTTGTCCGTGGGCAGGACCGTGCCCTTGGGGTTGCGCTGCTGCCGCTTCTCCAGGTACTCCTGGATCACCTCCTCGTCCAGGTCCTCCCGGCTGGCGCCGGGGACGGTCTGGGTCTCGAAATCCCCGGTGGCCTTGTTGGCCGAGAGGATCTGGAGCTCCGGGCCGCTCACCGGGCGGTTCTCCTGGCCAGCTCGGACCAGGGTCCGGCCATCGGCCAGGGTGTGGAGCTCCGGGCTCTGGGCCACCCGCAGGAGCACCACCGCGCCGCCGGGCGTCTCCACTTGCTGCCACTCGGTGCGCACCGGCGGCCGGCAGAGGGAGGTGGCCACGGCCAGCGCGTCCCCCACCGACTCGTCCAGGAAGAGATCCCCCACTGCGCCGTTGGGGTGCACGCCCAGGACCAGGGTGCCGCCGCCCGCGTTGGCGAAGGCCACCAGGTGCTCGGCGATCTGTTCCGGGTCCGCTTCAGGGAGGAAGGCCAGCTCCGGGCCGGGCCCTTGTTTGAGGAGCGTTTTGAGTGTGGTCATGGGGTTGGGCTGCTCTGTACCGAGGGAAAGGCCGAGGGAAAGCCATCAGGGCTGCCCAGGCGGCATCGCGCCTTCCTGGGGCAGCCCTGGCTCGCGTCTGCGTCTACTGCCCTGGCTCGGGCATGGCTGGGGCGGGGCCGTCCCCGGAGGGTG
>CAYQEB010000058.1:9129-16915 GCA_964416395.1 uncultured Caldilineaceae bacterium
CGACCTGATCCTCGCCCGGAGGCTGAGCCTCCACCGCCTCCACCTTCCGGTTCAGGTCCTCGTGGTCCAGAATGGCCAGGGCTGCCACCGTGTCCCCCGGCTTCAGGTCCACGATGCGCACGCCTCGGGTTAGGCGGCCCATGCGGCTGATGCCCTTGACCGGGGTGCGCAGGACGATGCCCTGCCGAGTGATGACGGTGATCTGGTCCTGCTCGTGGACGATGCGGGCGGCCACGATGGGGCCCACCTCGCCCAGCCGGGTGTGGTCCGTGACCCAGACGCCCTGGGTGTGGCGTCCCCGGGGGCTGAACTCCGCCAGGGGCACCCGTTTGCCCCAGCCCCGTTCGTGGAGCACCAGCAGGTCCCCGCCTGGCTCCACCACGTCGAAGCTGGTGACCAGGTCGTCCCCCAGCAGGCGGATGGCCCGCACCCCGGCTGCGGCCCGGCCCATGGGCCGCACCTGGCTCTCGTGGAAGCGCAGGGCCTTGCCGTTGCGGGTCACGATGATGAACTCCTGGTCCCCTTGGGTGAGCCGGGCCCACTCCAGGGAGTCGTCATCCCTCAGGGTCATGGCGATGAGGCCGCTGGGCCGCACGTTGGCGAAGGCCGAGGCCTGCACCCGCTTGATGCGCCCTTGCCGGGTGAGCAGGGTGATGTACTCCGCGTGCTCGAAGTCGGCCACGGTGAGCATGGCCGTCACCTTTTCGCCCGACTGGAGGTTGAGCACGTTGGCGATGTGCACCCCCTTGGCCGTGCGCCCCCCCTCGGGCAGCTCGTAGACCCGGCTGCTGTAGACCCGGCCCTGGTCGGTGAAGAAGAGGATGTAGTCCAGGGTGCGGGCGAAGCGCAGGTCGATGACCTGGTCCTCGGCCCGGGTGGCCATGCCCTTCACGCCCCGGCCGCCCCGGCCCTGGGCCCGGAAGACCTTGGCCGGCGTGCGCTTGATGTAGGAGCCGGCGCTGAAGCTGATGAGCACGTTCTCCTGGTGGATCAGATCCTCTTCCCGGAAGTCCCCGTCCGCGTAGGGGAGGATCTCCGTGCGCCGTTCGTCGCCGAACTTCTCCTTGAGCTCCAGGATCTCGTCCCGGATCAGGGCCCGGATCTTGGCCGGGTGGGCCAGCAGGTCCTCCAGGTAGGCGATCTGGGACAGGATGGCCTGGTATTCGTCCTCGATCTTCTGCCGCTCCAGGGCCGCCAGCCGGCGCAGCTGCAGGTCCAGGATGGCCTGGGCCTGGACTTGGCTCAGGCCGAAGCGTTCCATGAGCTGGGTCCGGGCGTCGTCCACGTTAGGGCTGTTGCGGATGGTCTGGATCACCTCGTCCAGGAACTGGAGGGCGATGCGCAGGCCTTCCAGGATGTGGGCCCGTTCCCGGGCCTTGCCCAGCTCGAACTCCGTGCGCCGGGTGATGACCTCCACCCGGTGATCGATGAAGATGATGATGGCCTTGCGCAGGCTCAGGGTGGTGGGCTCTCCGTCCACCAGGGCCAGCGCGTTGACCCCGAAGGTGGTCTGCAGAGGCGTGTACTTGAAGAGCCGGTTCTGCTCCTTGCGCGGGGAGGCTCCCCGCTTCAGCTCCACCACGATGCGCATCCCCTTGCGGTCGCTCTCGTCCCGCAGGTCGCTGATCTGGTCCAGCTTGCCGCCTCGGGCCAGCTCCGCGATGCGCTCCAGCAGGGTGCTCTTGTTCAGCTGGTAGGGGATCTCGGTGATGACGATGCGGAAGCGGCCGTTGCGCATCTCCTCGATCCGGGTTTTGGCCCGGACGATGAGCTTGCCCCGGCCTGTGGCGAAGGCGTGGCGGATCCCCTCCGTGCCCAGGATGATGCCCCCGGTGGGGAAGTCCGGCCCCTTCACCATGGTCATGAGCTCGTCCAGGCCGATCTCGTTGCGCCGCTCCCAGTTGTCGATGATGTAGGCCACCGCGTCGGCGATCTCCGACAGGTTGTGGGGCGGGATGTTGGTGGCCATGCCCACCGCGATGCCGGCGCTGCCGTTGAGCAGCAGGTTGGGGATGGCCGCGGGCAGGACTTGGGGCTCCTGGAGGCTGTCATCGAAGTTGGGCCTCCAGTCCACCGTATCCATGTCGATGTCCTGGAGCATGAGCTCGGCCAGCCGGGTCATGCGGGCCTCTGTGTAGCGCATGGCCGCGGGGCTGTCCCCGTCGATGGAGCCGAAGTTGCCCTGGCCGTCCACCAGGGGGTAGCGCAGGCTGAAGTCCTGGGCCATGCGGGCCATGGCGTCGTAGACTGCGCTGTCCCCGTGAGGGTGGTACTTGCCCAGCACTTCACCCACGATCCGGGCGCTCTTCTTGTAGGAGCCGGTGGCCCGCAAGCCCATGTCGTACATGGCGTAGAGGATGCGCCGGTGCACCGGCTTGAGGCCGTCCCGGGCATCGGGCAGGGCCCGGGCCACGATGACGCTCATCGCGTAGTCCAGGTAGGCGGCCCGCATCTCCTGGTCGATGGCGATGGGGTGCACAGTGCTGGCGAACTTCATCTCCTGGCTGTCGCCAGCGCCATTGCCCGAGAAGCCATCCTGGGGGGTGGGATTGCCGTTCGGTTGCATGTGGTCACTCATACAGTTCGTTGCTCCTCACTGGCCGGCGTTCTCTCTGCGCAGGATGGGCGCAAAATGGCATCTGCACGAAAGGCGAAAAACGGGATCGGGTCGGGGGAATGGGAACGCCTGGCCAGGCTCTGCTAACTTCCCCGCCCTGGGGCGCTTCCAGGCCGTTTCCTGGAAGGCTCCCAGAGAAAAAATGCGACTGGAAAACCTGTCCAATTATACCCTATTCTGGTCGATTTTCCTAACGTGGCCCAGGGTGGTTTGGAACAAACGTGCGGCGCGTCGCACACTTTTCTGCCGCGCGCGGCCGGCCTGGCAACCGATGCTGCCAGGCCGGTGGGTTGTGGCCGATAGCCTTGGATCCCACTCCTGGAAGGGCCGCCAGGGTTCGGCTGACGCCCCGCGATTTGGGCCTATTCCTGGGGAGGCGGGGTAGGGGTGTCCGTGGGTAGAGGGATGGTGCTGTTGCCGGTGGGCGTCGGGGTTGGTGTGGCTGTCGGTGTGGCTGTGGACCCTCCCTTGCTCACGTGGGGCAGGTAGAGCTGACCCCAAGGGGTGGGCGTCCCGGTGACGGTGGGAGGCGTCATGGTGGTCGTAGGGGTGATCGTAGGGGTGGGCGTCTCCGGGACCTGGCTGCAGGCCAGCAGGGAGACGTCGTCCACGTGGCTCCAGAGCTGGCCCCCCGCCCCGTCGTTGTAGACGTTGAAGTAGACGGTCACCGTCTGGCCGGCGAAGCCAGTCAGGTCGAAGACCCGCTCCGCCCAGCTCTCCGTGCCGTCGGCGCCGTCCCGCTCCAGGCGGGCGAGGAAGCCGTAGCCCCCGTCCAGGAGCAAGGCCTCCCGGTAGTCCGTGCCGTCGGCCTGGCCGCCGGTCCGCTGCCAGTAACGCAGGGTCACCTGCACCGCGTCCCCGGGGATGGCCGCCTGCTGGAAGGCCGAGGAGTGGGCCAGCCGGTTGGTCGCCTCCCCAGGGATGCCCAGGCGCAGGGAGAAGCCGCCCCCGTGGGCCAGCTCCCCGGTGATGGCCGCGGGGTAGGGGGTGGAGCCGTAGCTCCAGCCGCCGCTGTCCTCGAAGTTGCCGTTGGCCAGCAGCTCCGCGCAGGCCGTGGGCAGGGGCGTGGGCGTCACCGTGGCCGTGGGTGTGCTGGTGGGGGTGAAGGTGGGGACCGGCGTGCCATCCCCCGGCTGCACCCCGGCCAGCTCCGCGATGGTGGCCAGGGCCGTGCGGGCGTAGCGCTCCACGTACCCCAGGTCCACCCGCTCCAGCCGGTCCCCGCTGGTGTGGTACCAGGGGTTGCGGTCCCGGGGGATGGCGTCGTTGAAGAAATTCTCAATGGCCAGGAAGGCCGGGAAGCCGTTGTCCCAGAAAGGGGAGTGGTCGGAGAAGCGGCTGGCCGTGCTGCTCTTGCGCTCGATGGAGAGCCCCTGGCCGTAGCGCTGGTTGGCGTCGATGAAGGCGGTTCCCAGGGCGTTGGATCCGCTGCCCGTGCCCGTGTGGAGCTCCACCACCTGGTCCCCGTCCCCATCCCAGCCTATCATGTCCAGGTCGATGTAGCCCTGGATCTGCTCCCCGGCGGCCTTCAGCGCCGCCGCGTAGACCTTGCTGCCCCACTGGCCCTGCTCCTCCCCGGTGAAGTGGACGAAGCGGATGGTCTCCTGGGGGCGGTGGGCCCGCAGGATCTCCGCGATGAGCAGGGTGGCCGCGGTGCCGGTGGCGTTGTCGTCCGCGCCTGGAGCCAGGCTGTAGGGCGCGTCCGAGATGTCGTCCAGGTGGCCGCCGATGACCCAGATCCGCTCCGGGTTCTGGGTCCCGGGCAACTCTGCCACCACGTTGCGCCCGCTGTAGTTGCCGTAGGTCCAGTTGACGTAGGAGACGTCCATGCCCCGGTTCGCGTAGTACTGGTAGACGAAGCGCTCCGCATCTCGGACCCGGCCGGAGAAGGTGTAGCGAGTGTTCAGGGTCACCTGGGAGCCGTCCAGCTCCACCGGCGTCTCCCCGCTGATCTGCCGGATGAGGGCCTCCAGGTCCGCCTGGGTGAGCTGGGGCAGCAGGGAGGCCACGAAGGGGTCCGGCTCCTGGGCGGGGGCGCTGGCCGCCTCCTGGACGGCCTGGCTCTCCTCTTCCAAGGCCAGGCGCTGGGGGGTGAGGAGGGAGATGGGGATGCCCTGGGTCGGCAAGGCCTCCACGAAGGCCTGTTCCTGGGCCCGGGGCACCCGCACCAGGAGCAACGTCTCGTCCTGGTGGAGCACGCTTCCCCGGGCGGCGCTGGCCGCCAGAGCTCCCGGCGCCCTTGCGTCCACGAAGTAGTAGGCCTCCTGGCCGGTGGGGCGATCCAGGAGCTGGCTGGGGATGCCCGCGGCCGTCAGCTGGGCCAGGGCGGACTCGTCCACGCTGGCCACGAAGCGGCTACCCTCCCCCAGCCGGGCGTGGAGACGCAGGCCGACCGGGAGCTGGGAAAGGGCTGCTGGCGGCAGGGTGATCAGCCGCAGCTCCGGCCCAAAGACCGGCTCCGGCTGGGGAAACTGGGCGCTCAGCCGAGGGTTGGCCCGCCAGCCGGTGAGCAGCCCGGCCAGGAAGAGGAGAGCAGAGGCGATCCGAAGGAAGGGCAGGCGGAAACGGCTCTGCTCCCGGGATTTTTCCCAGGTTTTTTTCATGGGGGGCTCCCTTCGAGGGGATGATCGGTTAGGGCTATCCGGCCCAGGGTGGTCTGGCTCAGGGTGGTCTGGCTCAGAACTGGGCCACGGTCTCGGGATCGCTGACGGGCTGGGTGGGGTGGGGCGGCTCCGGCCGAGGCTGGGCTGAGGGCTCGGCCGGCCTGTCCGGCGCGGTGCGCGTTTCCTGGGCCAAGGCCAGGGCCCGGCGGAAGCGTTCTGGCCAGTCCGGCGGCACCTGGGAGCGCCAATCCTGGGCTGCGGCCTCCACGAACTGGCCGAAAAGGTCCACGCTGTATTGATCCGTCTTGGCCAGCTCCTCCGGGTGCCACTGGACCCCCACCACGAAGGGCAGGGCCGGGATCTCCACCGCCTCGGGCAGACCGTCCGGCGCAGTGGCCACCACCCGCAGGCATTGGCCCAGCCGCTTGATCCCCTGGTGGTGCATGGAGTTGATCTCGTGGACCGCGCCCAGGGCCCGGGCCAGCTTGCTGTCCGGCTCGATGCGCACCGGGTGGCTGATGCGGAAGCGCTCGAATTTGGGCGGATAGTAGTCGTGTTTCTCCAGGTCCGGCCGCTGGCTGATCAGGTCCTGGTAGAGGCTGCCTCCGCAGGCCACGTTGAGCATCTGCACCCCTCGGCAGACCCCCAGGACGGGCATCCCCGCCTCCAGGGCCCAGCGGGTGAGGAGCAGCTCCGTCCGGTCCCGCTCCTTGTCCACCGGCCCCAGCTGGGGGTGACGTTCCTCGCCGTAGTTGGCCGGATCGATGTCCTCGCCCCCAGGCAGGAAGAGGCCGTCCAGCCGCTGGAAGATGCCTCGCAGGGTCTGCTCGCTCATGTTCAGGGGGATCATCACCGGCAGCGCGCCCCGCTTCTCCAGCTCTCGGATGTAGGTCTGGTTCATGATGTACATGGGCAGGCCGAAAAAGCGCTGGGAGCGCTCCCGGCCCATGGGCACGCCGATGAGGGGGCGTTCCAGGGGCTGCCCGCCGTCGTTGGATTGGGTCAACAGCCGCTGGTTGCGGAGATCTCTGTCCATGAAGGGGAGTCCTTTTCCCGGGTGAGCGCCGGTTCAGCAGGCCCGTCGGGGCCGCTGGAAAGGGGCTGTCAGGCTGTTGAAATTATAGCCGGGAGCCCCAGCCCTGGCAAGATGACGTGCTGTTCTCTGCGGTTTTCGGGCCTGTTTTGACAGCCTGTGACCCTCATGTTAGCATCACCCAGCGGTGGGTTCCGTGGGATCTCTCACCGGATTCCGACACCCGAGCCAGGCGCCAGGACCCAGCACATCCTGGGCTGGCCGCCGTCACCGCGAGGAAAGTCGAGGCCCGCTCCCTGTGACCGTTCACCTGCTGCCCTCCTTCCATCCAACCGAGACCTCCGGGGCCCAGGAGCGCGTCGTCACCTGGGCCGGTCGCCTGCTGCTGGCCCTCTTCCTGGCCCTCTACCTGGCCACCCTGGACACCGGGCTCCAGCCCTACGAGCTGCAGGGGGGCGACCTCATCACCCACCAGTACGCCCAGGTCCAGGCTCGCCCCAGCAACGCCCCCGGCTATCCCCTCTACACCATGGGGGGCTGGCTCTGGTTCCACGGCATCCGAGGGCTGTTGCACCTGTTGGGGGATCCCCTGCCCAACCCCATCCCCATCCTGAGCAGCTACAGCACGCTTTGGGCCTTGCTGGCCCTGGGGCTCCTCTACCGCATCCTCTGCCGCCTGACCCGTTCCCGGGAGTGGCCGGCAGGGAACTGGCCCCTGGCCTTTCTCCTCGCCGGATTCTACGGGCTCACCTACTTTTTCTGGTACTACGCCACCACCACGGAGCAGTACAGCAGCGCGGTGGCCCAGACCCTGGCCCTGGTCTACGTCTATCTGCTCTGGCGAGAGGCCGGGGACCGGGATCCCCGTCGGGCCCGCCGTCTCCTCTACCTGTTGGCCTTCCTGGCTGGCCTCTCCCTGGCCCACATGGTGACCGTGGCCCTGATCGTCCCGCCTCTGGTGGCGGTGATCCTCTGGGAGCGGCCGGCCCTGCTCCGGCGTCCTCGGCTGATCCTGGGGAGCTTCTTCTGGGCCGGGCTGCCCCTGCTCAGCTACGCCTATGTCTACCTGCGAGGGGCCAGCCATCCAGAGTGGTGGGGCGAGGGGGCCTGGTCCACCCCCCGGGAGTGGTTCTGGAGCTTCCTCCTCACCCGCCAGGGCCAGGAGGAGCTGAGCTGGGGCCTGGAGGCCGGACGGTCCCTCTTCACGGACATCTTCCCGGCCCTCATCGTCCAGGAGCTGAGCCTGCCCCTGCTGATCCTGGGCCTGGCCGGCATCGCCCTCCTGGGAAAGCGGCTGGCCGTGCTCCTCTACGCCACCCTGCTCCTCTACTTTCTCCTCTCCTGGGTGGATCGCTTCGGCAACTGGTTCCAGGTGATCATGCCCGCCTATCCCCTGATCTTGCTGGGGGTGGCGCCCCTGGCCCAGCGGCTCCAGGCCTGGCTGAAGGAGCGAGGAGGTCCACGCCTGGCGACCGGCCTGCCCCTGCTCCTGCTGATCCTGGCGGTGGCCTGGCGCTGGGACGCCTCCTGGCC
>CAYQEB010000058.1:17015-19237 GCA_964416395.1 uncultured Caldilineaceae bacterium
GAGCCAGCCCGCTACCTGGGCCAGGCTCTGGGGGAGGGCATCCTCCTGGCTGGCTACGCGGTCCGTCCAGGACCCCAGGGCCAGCCCGTGATCTCAGAGCCCCAGCCGGCCACGGACGTTCTCCTCTACTGGCGGGCCTCTCCAGACGCCACGCCCCAGGATTGGGCCATCAGCGTGCGGCCTCTGCGGCGGGGCGCTCCCGTCACTGGCCCGGATGGCCAGCCCCTCCAGCAGGACAGCCCAGGCCCCGTCCACGGGCTGCTTCCCTTCAGCCGCCTGCCCGGCCAGGGCATCATCTCCGACGCCTACCGTCTGCCCCTTCCCCAGGGGGCGATGGACGGGCTTCTGGTCATCCTCTACCGGGCCACGGACCAGGGCTTCGTGCACCTGGCCGAGCTGACCCTGCCCCTGGCGGAGTAGCCCCGCCTTCTCCGGTTGGGGGCCTTGATGGGCGCTGGCGGGCGCCCAATGCAAAGAAGCCCCCGGCTTGGGAGCTTCTTGCGCTCTTGTCTGGTTGGTGGCGCCGGTCGGCCTAGGCTTCGGCGGCCTCGGGCTCGCCCGCCTCTTCCGCTTGCTGGGCTGCCTCCGCGGCGGCCTTCTCGGCTTCCGCGGCCTGCCTGGCGGCCTCCGCCTGCTGGGCCGCTTCCTCTGCAGCTTTGGCCTCGGCCTCCGCCTGCCGCTTCTCTGCGTCCTCCCAGCTCTCCCCTTCCCGGACCACAGCCACCTGGAACGTGGCGGTCACCTCGGGCATGAGGCGGATGGTGATGGGGAAGATCCCCAGCTCACGGATGGGCTGGGGCAGCTGAAGCTTGCGCCGGTCGATCTCGAAGCCCACCTTCTCGCTCAGCTGCTCCGTGATGTCGCCGGAGGTGATGGAGCCGTAGAGCCGGTCGTTCTCCCCCGCCTTCACCTGGAAGAGGAGCCGCTGCCCTTCGATCAGCTTGGCCTGGGCCTCCGCGTTGGCCTTCTCCTGGGCCCGGCGTCGGTTGGCCGCCTCCCGGATCTGCTCCGCCTGCTTCAGGGCGCCCTTGGTGGCCAGGATGGCCATGCCCCGGGGCAGCAGGTAGTTGCGGGCGTAGCCGCCGGCCACGGTGTAGACTTCGCCGGCCTGGCCCAGCTCGGGCACATCTTGGACCAAAAGGATTTTTACTCGCGCCATGAGGACGTTGTCCTTCCCTAGTTCGTGTCTGTCTAGTTCGTGTCGAAGCGTGTATCCAGGAAAAAATCTCGCTGGAGCCTCGTGTTCGGTGCCTAACGTTGCTATTCTATCGATTTCCTGGACATTTGCCAAATTTCCATGCCCTTCTCCGAGCCACTGCTTTGATCCCCTCCGCCCCTGGGGTACAATGGACGCGCAAGGGATGTACAAAGGACGAGGTGCAATGGACGAGCTGCGATGAGGCCGACACGGCGCGCTCGGGCTTGGGAAAGACCCAGAGATCCGCGCGCCCCAGACCACACAGGAGGGCTTCCATGGTCGAGATCGCCATCATGGTCGAAGGGCAGATGGGCCTCAACTGGCCCCGCTGGAAACGCATCGTGCGGGCGGTGGAGGAGCTGGGCTTCGTGGGCCTCTACCGCTCGGACCACTACACCAACGCCAATCCGCCGGACCAGGACTCCCTGGAGCTCTGGGTCTCCCTGACCTGGCTGGCGGACAACACCCGCCGCATCGAGTTCGGCCCCCTGGTGACGCCTGTCTCCTTCCGCCACCCCACCATGACCGCCCGCATGGCCAGCGCGGTGGACGACCTCTCCGGCGGGCGGCTGACCCTGGGCATGGGCGCGGGCTGGCAGGAGCGGGAGCACCGCAACTACGGCTGGGATCTCCTGCCCCTGCCCCAGCGTTTCCAGCGCTTCCAGGAGGGGCTGGAGGTGGTCACCCGGCTCCTGCACAGCGACGAGCCGGTGGACTTCCAGGGGAACTACTACCGCCTCCACGACGCCATCCTCCTGCCCCGGCCAGCCCGGCCCGGCGGACCGCCCATCCTCGTCGGCGGCAACGGCATCAAGCGCACCCTGCCCCTGGCCGCCCGCTACGCGGCCGAGTGGAACGGCGTCTACCTGACCCCCGAACAGTTCGCAGAGCGCAGCGCCATCCTGGACCGGCTGCTGGAAGAGGCGGGGCGCAGGCCCCAGGACGTGCGCCGCTCCCTCATGACCGGGCTGGTCTTCGGCCCGGACCAGGCGACGGTCCAGGCCAAGCTGGCTGGCCGGGATCC
>CAYQEB010000058.1:19337-24882 GCA_964416395.1 uncultured Caldilineaceae bacterium
TGACCCGGAGCCAGACCGAGACGGAGAGCTACTCCAGCGGCCAGCTGGAGGTGCACACCGCCGTGGTGAACGTGCCGGATCCTCGGGTGGATCGCCTGGCGGAGATGTTCCGACCCCGCAAGGTGGTCTACGCCCAGGTGATCTACAACGACATCGCCGGCCTGGCCAAGGGCGCGGGGCGCTCGGGCAGCATCAGCGGGCCCCTGCTCAACGCCATCGCCGCCAATGACGCCCTCATGCTGGTGGTCCGGGCCTTCCAGGACGAGAACGTGCCCCATCCTGACGGCTCCGTGGACCCAGTCCGGGACATGGCCAGCATGGAGGCGGAGCTGATCCTCAACGACATGGCGGTCATCGAGAAGCGGCTGGAGCGTCTGGCCACCCAGAAGCTGCGGGGCACGCCCCAGGAGCGGCAGCAGATGGCCCAGGAGGAGGCCCTGCTCCAGCGGCTCCTGGCCGCGCTGGAGGAGGAGACCCCCCTGCGGGAGCTGAGCCTCAGCGAGGAGGAGCGCAAGCGGCTGGGGGGCTTCGGCCTCCTCTCCCTGAAGCCCCTGATCCGGGTGATCAACGCGGGGGATGAGGACGACGAGGCGGATTTCGCCGACCTGCTGGACGAGAACACCCTCTTCCTGCGGGGCAAGCTGGAGGCGGAGATCGCCCAGATGGAGCCGGAGGAGGCGGCGGAGTTCCTGGCGGACTTCGGCATCCAGGAGCCGGGGCTGAACCGGGCCATCCGCCGCTGCTACCAGATCCTGGGGCTCATCAGCTTCTTCACCGTAGGCGAGGACGAGGTGCGGGCCTGGACGGTCAAGAAGGGGGCCACCGCGCCGGTGGCGGCCGGGGTCATCCACTCGGACATGCAGAAGGGCTTCATCCGGGCCGAGGTCATCTCCTACGAGGATCTCATGGCCATGGGCAGCATGGCCGAGGCCCGCAAGCATGGCAAGCTGCGCCTGGAGGGCAAGGAGTACGTGGTCCAGGACGGTGACATCCTGAACATCCGCTTCAACGTCTAGCCGGCCCCTCCACTTGACGCTGTCCGAAACGGTCCTGCCTGGGGCTTTCCCCCTTGGGCGGGGCCGTTTTTTCGCGCCTTCTGCGCCTATCCATTTTCCTTCCACCGGCCTGTGGCGCCGGTCTGTTCCATCGGCCCGGGATGGGAGAATGGGAGCAATTACATCGTCAAAGTTATGGCATATGCTGGCAGCATGATCACCTGTCAGCATTGCGGCCACGAAAATCCCTCTCAGGTGGAGTTCTGCCTGGCCTGCGCGGCCAGCCTGCGGCCCGTTTGCCCCGCCTGCGGCCACCCGGCCAGCCCCGGGGATCGCTTCTGCGGCCAGTGCGGCGCGGATCTGCAGCAACCCCGTCTCTGCACCAACTGTGGTCACCCTGTGCCCCCGGGCAATCGCTTCTGTGGCCAGTGTGGCGCGCCGGCGCCCGCCGCCGCCTCCTCAGCGGAACTCGCTTCCTCTGCTCCCCCGTCCGAGGCCCAGCCGGCCCCGCCCTCTTTGGACAGCCGCCTCCAGAGCCTGCGGGACCTGATCCCCGCCAACCTGGCCGACAAGATGGCCCAGGCCGCGGTGGGCATCCAGGGGGAGCGGCGGGAGGTCACGGTGCTCTTCCTGGACGCCACCAACTTCACCGCGGTCAGCCACTTCCTGGACAGCGAGGACGTCTACCTGGTGGTGGACGAGGCCATGCGCCTGCTGGTGGAGGTGATCTACAAGTACGAGGGCACGGTGGACAAGTTCACCGGGGATGGGCTGATGGCCCTCTTCGGGGCGCCGGTGGCCCACGAGAACGACCCGGAGCGGGCCGTGCGGGCGGCCCTGGAGATGCAGGCCGCGCTCCAGCCCCTGCGGGAGCGAACCAAGGCCCGGTACGGCTTCGATTTCCAGGTGCGCATCGGCATCAACACTGGCCTGGTGGTGGCCGGCCGCCTGGGCAGCAACCTGCACATGGAGTACACGGTCATCGGGGACACGGTGAACCTGGCCTCCCGCCTGGAGACAGCCGCGGAGCCAGGCACGGTGCTGGTCAGCTTCTCCACCTACCAGCGCACCCGCCCCCTGTTCGAGTACCAGATCCTGCCGCCCATCCAGGTGAAGGGCAAGCCCGAGCCCATCCAGGCCTACCGTCCCCTGGGGGTGCGCAAGCGGGCTGGCCAGGTGCGGGGGTTGCCTGGTCTGCAGGTGCCCATGGTGGGCCGGCGAGATCTCCTGGCCCAGCTGGAGGAGGCCGCGGAGAAGGTGGCGCGGGAAAGCCGCAGCCAGATCGTCCTGGTCACGGGGGAGGCTGGCCTGGGCAAGAGCCGCCTGGTGAACGAGTTCCGCAACCGCCTCCTGCCCCCCCATTTCAACGTCTATGAAGGCCAATGCCTCTCCTTCGCCCGATCCACCCCTCTCTGGATCCTGGCCTCCCTGCTGCGGGACATCCTGGGCATCGCGGACACGGATCCGGCCGCCCTGCAGCGGGAGAAGCTCCAGGCCTACCTGAGGCAACTGGGGAAGGATGCCGCAGGCTACTTCCCCTACCTGATCAGCGTCCTGGGGCTGGAGCACGCGGATCCCGGCGGCGCGGAGATCGTGGAGCAACAGGACGTGGCCACCCTCCAGCGCCAGATCTACGCCGCCTTCAAGCAGGTGCTCAGCGCGGAGGCCCGCAAGGCCCCCACGGTCTACATTTTCGAGGATCTCCACTGGGTGGATCCCGCCTCCCGCAGCTTCCTGGTGGACTTCCTGGGCATGCTCTTTGACCTGCCGGTCCTGGTCATCCTCATCTCCCGGGACTTCGAGCGAGAGACCGTCCTGGCGCCCATCCTCACCCTGCTCCAGAAGCACCCGGCTATGGCCGCGGACATCCGGCTCCAGGCCCTCTCCAAATCCGAGGAGCTGCAGCTCATCGAGGAGCTCCTCAAGAAAGTGGGGGCCAACGTGGGCAACCTGGCCCGGCGCATCGCGGAGCGCACCGAGGGCAATCCCTTCTACATCGAAGAGATCATCCGCATGCTCCTGGACCAGGGGGAGCTCCCCCTGGGTTCCGGCCAGAACGTCTCGGTGGAGCTCTTGGAATCCCAGCTGGATGCCGTTCCGGGCACCTTGAAGGGGCTCATCCTCACCCGCTTCGACAGCCTGCCAGAGAACCTGCGCCTGCTCCTGCAGAAGGCCGCGGTCATCGGACGCTCCTTCCCCGTGCGGTTGGTCCAGAGGCTGAGCGGCGCGCCGGCCGGGGAGGTGGTGGTGGCTCTCCAGGAGCTCACCCGGCGTCAGTTCCTGGTGGTGGAGCCCTTCGGGGAGGAGCAGGGCTATTCCTTCCGTCACGCCCTGATCCAGGAGGCTGTCTACCACACCCTGCTGCGCAAGGATCGGCGTCGCTTCCATGACCGGGTGGCCCAGGTGATCCAGGAGGGCGCCTACCTGCCCCGAGACGAGCAGATCGAGGCCCTGGCCTACCACTACGGCCGGGGCGAGCAGCCCACCCAGGCCATCCCCTACCTCCTCACCACCGCAGAGAACGCCCTGCGGCGCAGCGCCTACGAGACGGCCATCCAGCACTTCCGCCACATCCTGGCCCTGATGGAGAAGGATCGGGACAACTTCCTGGAGGAGTGCTTCCGGGTTCACATCGGGCTGGGGCAGGCCTTGAAGTTCTCCGGGGAGTTCCAGGAGGCCGAGCAGATCCTCCAGATGTCCCTGGAGCGCTTCCAGGCCATGGAGAGCGTGCCGTCCGAGTACATGGCCTTCTACCTGGAGAACCTGCGGGAGCTGGCCGATGTGGGGCAACGCACTGGGGAGCTGGAGAAGGCGGTCCAGTACCTGCAGACCGCCCTGGATGTCGCGGATCCCCAGGAGCACCCCGCCCTCTGGTACGCCCTGCAGGACCGGTTCGCCTGGGTTCGTTTCCGCCAAGGCCGCCTGGACGAGGCCTTCCAGATCGCCCGCAACGCCACCCAGAAGGTGGAGGAGCAGGGGGTGGATCTGCCCTACACCCTCCTGGGCAGCCTCTACAACACCCTGGGCGGCATCGCCTACCAGCAGGGCAACCCGGCCGAGGCCATCCCCTACGTGGAGAGCAGCCTGCACCTGTACGAGGAGCAGGGCTACGCCTGGGGGATCGGCGTGGCCTACGCCAACCTGGGCGTCCTCCATTGGGCTCTGGGGGACTGGCCCAAGGCGGCAGAGATGTACGAGCGGGCCGCCAACCTCCAGTCCGCCAAGGGCTTCGTGCCCGAGCAGATCACCAACCTGCGCAACCTGGGGCACCTGCGCCGGGCCATGGGGGAGCACGACCAGGCTCGACAGGACATCCAGGCCACCATCGAGATCAGCCAGCGCTTCGGCTACGACTACGGCATCCTCTGCGGCGAGGTGGCCCTGGCCCTCCTGGCCCTGACCGAGGAGAACTGGGAGGAGCTGACGAGACGGCTGGACGCGGCCCAGCAGCGGATCGCCATGGCGGACCAGGACCACCGGATCCAACTGCGCTGGATGCAGGCCTGGCTGAGGGCGGAGCAAGGGGAGCTGGACGCGGCCGCCGCCCTGGCCCAGGAAGCCCTGGATCTGGCCCAGGAGACGGGCATGCAGGAGGAGCAGATCGACTGTCACCGGACTCTGGGGCGGATCTGCGCCTTGCAGGACCGTTTCGTGGACGCGGAGCAGGAGCTGCGTCGCTCCATCACCCTGGCCCAACAGCGCAAGGACGCCCTGCGGGAGGGCCAGGGCTGGTTGGAGCTGGCCCGGCTCTATCGCCAGGCGGTCCGGGAGGACAACCCGGAGCGCTGGGAATGGCATCGCCATGCCCTCCAGGCCGGCGTTCGGGCTCAGGAACTCTTCCAGGCCCTGGGGGCGGCCTATGAGCTGAAGCGGACCCAGCGCCTCCTGGCCGAGCTGAGGGATATGCCCCCCGCCTCATCCCCGGCTCACCCGATCTGGCAGCAGACCCAGCACCCCCATCGCATCCCCGATGGGGAGAAGCACCGGGCTGTGGTCTTCTGCCTGGAGCTGCGCCCCCCCGATGCCGCCGGGTCCTCACGTTCGGCCCAGGACGATGAGGCGATCCTGGAGCAACTGGGCCAACTGCTTCCGGTGTGGATCCAGATCGGCCAGGCCAAGGGCGCTTCCATCATCCGCCGCAACGATGGCTTGACCTTGGTCTTCGGCGCCCCCGTCTCCCACGAAGACGACTTCACCCTGGCGGTGGAGACAGCCTGGGAGATGGCCCAGGCCTTCCACAAGATCCAGGAACAAGATCTGCTGGATATCTCCTTTGCTGGGGGCATCAGCGCCGGCGAAGTGGTGGGCGGCTACCTGGGCTCCGGGAGCCGGCGCAAGTTCGTGGTGACCGGTCCGCCGGTTCAGTACGCGATGGCCATCGCGGCAGGGGCCAGCGCAGGGCAGATCTGGGTCAGCCAATCGGTGCGCTCCGAGACAGAGCACGCCTTCGTCTTCGACGCGGTCCCGAAAGAGGCCTCCCCTGGGATCGACGGCTTTCCCATCAGTGTCCTGACCGGCCCGCGCCAGGATCCCCAGGAGAAACGGGGGCT
>CAYQEB010000059.1:0-1604 GCA_964416395.1 uncultured Caldilineaceae bacterium
TCTGGGGCTCCTTGAGGAACTCCACCACCTCCTGGAGCTCCTGTTTGGCCTCCTCCGCGCCGGCCACGTCGTCGAAGGTCACCGTGGGGGTGTCCCCGGTGAAGAGGCGGGCTCGGCTCTTGCCGAAGGAGAGGGCCTGGTTGCTGCCCGACTGGCCCTGGCGGAAGAGGAAGAGGAAGAGGCCGGCGATCAGCAGCAGGGGAAGCAGATTGACCACCAGGGTCAACCAGTTGTTGCTGTTGCTGGGCGGCTCGTAGACGATCTTGACCCGGGCCAGATCCTCTTCGTCCACCCCAAGACCCCGCAGGGTCTCGGTGAGGGGGATGTCCGGCTCTTTGCGGCTGACGTAGGGCTGCTCGCTGCCCTTCAACAGGACGTGCAGCTCCTCTCCGCGCACGTTGATCTGCTCCACCTGGCCGTCCTTGAGCTGCTGGACCACCTGGCTGATGGGGATGCTCTTGGGCGACTCCCGAGGGCCGTAAACATTGAAGAAGAGGGCCGCAGCGGCCACAATGATCAGCAGATAGACAAAGGCGTTCCGTGTCCAGCTGGAATTCACGCGGTTCCTCCTGAGGGATGGGATTCCCAGGCGCAGGCTGCCTGGGGTGCAGTAGCTACCGCCAGTATAGCAGAACGAGTGGGGTTTCGCCTAGTGGGCCTGGCTACCATTTCCTCGCATCCTCTCGAGGCGCAGGCTCGGCTCAGCCCTTCCCTTGACCCCGATTCGCCTGGAGGCGCTGCTGGGCGAGCTCGACATAATTGGGGTCGATCTCGTAGCCCACGTAGCGTCGGTCCGTGCGCCGGGCGGCCAGCGCTGTCTGCCCGCTGCCCATGAACGGGTCCAGCACCACGTCCCCCTGAAAGGTGTAGAGCTGGATCAAGCGCCGGGGCAGCTCCACCGGGAAGGGGGCCGGGTGCCCCACCTTCCGGGCCGGCTCCGGCGGGAAGGTCCAGACGCTCTTGGTGAACTCCAGGAACTCATCTCGGCTAATGGTGCTGGTCCGCTCCTGTGGAGGCTCCGGGGCGTCTGGGTCGGCAGGGCGGCGCTTGCTGCGGCCGAAGCGCTGCTTGGAGAAGACCAGGATGTACTCGTGGACGTCCCGCAGGGTGGGGTTGCTCGGGGACATCCAGCTGCCCCAGGCGGTGGAAGGGCTGGCGCTGCCCGCCTTGTTCCAGATGATCTCCCCCCGCATGAGGAAGCCCACGGCCATCATCCCCTGGGCGATGAAGGCGTTGAGGGGGATGTAGGGCTTGCGTCCCAGGTTGGCCACGTTCACGCAGGCCCGCCCACCGGGCACCAACACCCGATAGACCTCCCGCCAGACCCGGTCCAGAAAGGCCAGGTACTCGTCCAGGGTGAAGTCCTCGTCGTACTCCTTGCCCACGTTGTAGGGGGGCGAGGTGACCATCAGGTGCACGCTGGCGTCCGGCAGCTCGGCCATCTCCTCCGCAGATCGACAGAAGATGCGGTCCAGCTTCTCCGGGGGGATGGGGTTCTCCAGCTCGGGCGCTTTCTCTTCCTGGGGCAGCCCCTGGTAGAGCCGACCGGCGTAGAAGGCGGTCGCGTCGTGGTTGCGTCGCTCCGGCGAACCGAAGGCGGCCGT
>CAYQEB010000059.1:1704-11650 GCA_964416395.1 uncultured Caldilineaceae bacterium
GATGCAGCGCCAAACGGGGCTGGCGTGGCGTCCATTATAGCACATGCCCCAATCGGGTTGCGTTTTCCGAGCGGCGTTTTCGCGGGTTGCTTTTCCGGATGCCGTTTTCAGATCCGGACTTTGCACCTGGTATAATGGGCTCCATGGTTTTGCGCAATCCTTCATCGGACATCCAGGCGGCAAGCAGACCTTCCGGCGTGGCGGGACTCCTCGGGGCGCACCTGCGCGCCAGTGGAACGGTCCTGGCCCCGGCTGCGCTGATCCTGCTCTTGTTGCTCCCCCTCCTCCGGCCTTTGACCAATCCCTACCTGCCGGCCACCCACGACGGCTACCACCACATCTTCCGCCTCTACACCCTGGACCGAGCCCTGCGGGCCGGCGCGCTCTATCCCCGCTGGCTGCCGGAGATGGGCTTTGGCTACGGCTTTCCGGTCCTCAACTTCTACGCTCCCCTGATCTACTACGCAGGGGAGCTGCTCCACATCCTGGGCCTGGGCTTCCTGGACAGCTTCCGGGCCCTCATCGCCCTGGGCTTCGTCCTGCCCGCCTGGGCCTTCTACGCCTTCGCCCGCCACTCCCTGGATCGGGCCGGAGCCCTGCTGGGCGCCCTCTTCTACTCCTACGCCGCCTACCGGGTCGGGGACGGCTACATCCGAGGGGCCCTGCCGGAGCATTGGGCCTTTCTCTTTCCGCCCCTGCTCCTCCTGGCCATCTGGCACATCGGCCGCTCCCGTAGCCTCCGTTGGGCCCTGCTGGGCGGGGTGATCCTGGCTGGCTTCATCCTCACTCACAACCTGAGCGTGCTCCTCTTCGCCCCTTTCCTGACGGCCTACGCGGCGGTCTGGGTGGTGGCGGACTGGCGGCGAGCGGGACCCCGTCCCCAACTGCGCCTGGCCCCGGGGAAGACGGTTCCCTCGGCCCTGGTGGGGTGCCTGGTCATGGGGCTGTTGGGCGTAGGCCTGACCGCCTTCTTCACCCTGCCGGCCCTGATGGAGATCGACTACGTCCACGCCGCGGAGGCCGCGGAGATCATCGCCGGCACCCGCCGTTACGCCCAGTACATGATCCAGCGTCTGGATCAGCTCTTCGCCCTGCCCTGGCCTGGCGTGGAGCTGACCAACGCCTCCCGGACCCCTTTCCTGGCCCTGGTGGGGGCCCTGGCCGCCTTCCTCACCTGGCCCCGGCTGCGTCGGCTGGAGCGCTGGCAGCACCTCTTCTTCACCGGCATGGCCCTGGTCTCCCTCTTCCTGGCCAGCCGCCTCTCCAGCTCCCTCTGGGAGAGCTTCCGCCCCCTCCTTTACCTCCAGTATCCCTGGCGCTGGTACGGTCCTCTCTCCCTGGCCATGGCCTACCTGGTGGGCGGCATCACCCTGCTGGTGGCCTGGCTTCCCAAAGGCTACCGCCGTCTGCCGCCTGGGTGGCTGGCCCTGGTGAGTGTGGCGGTCACCCTGCTCTGGATTGTACCCGGCTCCCTGCCCAGCAACATCGCGGAGGTGGCCACGGTCCCCGGGGAGGAGAAGCCTCTGGAGGAGGCGGACCTGCAGCCGGACATCCTGGCCAAGTACGACTTCCAGACCGGCCTCTGGCTACGGGAGCACGGGGGCCCCTGGCTCTTCGAGTACATGCCCATCTGGGCGGACAGCCTGCGGGACCGCTGGTTCCTGCCCGACGAGGGCCCGCCCACTGAGCCCCCCTTGCCCGTGATCCCTCGCATCCAGCTGGGCCGCCAGGCCGCTCTCTTCCAGGAGATGACGGTC
Source organism: uncultured Caldilineaceae bacterium (assembly GCA_964416395.1). Classification (GTDB taxonomy): domain Bacteria; phylum Chloroflexota; class Anaerolineae; order Caldilineales; family Caldilineaceae; genus S144-5. The sequence continues at coordinate 3,462 of CAYQEB010000059.1, forward strand.
CAGACACCCCAGGCCGTGACCCTGCGCTGGCGCATCTTCTACTTCCCTGGCTGGCAGGTCAGGGTGGACGGGGAGCCGGTGAAGACCACACCCTCCACGGAGCTGGGCCTGGTCACCGCTACGGTCCCAGCCGGGGAACACCGGGTGACCCTGCGCTTCGAGTCCACGCCGCCCCGCCGGGTGGGGAGCTGGATCTCCCTGGGCTCCCTGCTTCTCCTCCTGGGCCTAGTGGTCTGGAGGCGTCTCTGGGGTCTGCTCCTGGGTCTGCTCCTGGTTGGCGCCCTGATCTTCCTCCCCTTGAAGTGGCATCAGAGCCGGGCCAGCGCCATCTACACCCCCACACCCCCCGCGGAGCCCTGGACCAACTTCGACGGCCGGGCCCAGCTCCTGGGCTACCATGTCTGGGGCCCGCCCCGCCCCGGCCAGCCCCTCCTGGTGACCCTCCACTGGCAGGCCCTGCGTCGGGTCACGGACAACGACCAGGTCTTCGTCGCCCTGGTGGACCTCCAGGGCGTCAGCCGGGCCCAGACCGACGGCCAGCCCGGCTTCTTCTACACCCCCACCAGCCGCTGGCAGCCCGGCGAGTTCATCCCGGACACCTACAAGCTGCTCCTGCCGCCGGACCTGCCCCCGGGCGAGTACCAGCTGCGCATGGGCCTCTACGATCCGGCCACCGGCGCGCGACGGCCCGTCTATGACCAGGCCGGCAACACCGCGGACCAACTCCTGCTGGGCAGTGTGACGGTGCGGCCATGATCCACCACGCGAGGGAGCACGCCCAAACGCCAAGCTGGCTGGTTCGATGGTCCCTGCCCCTGGGCCTGCTCCTCCTGCTCCCGGCCCTGGGGCCCCTCCTGCGCCCTGGCTTCTTCGTCTCCGACGATGGCCGCTTCCACGTCTACCGCATGGCCGCCCTGGCCCGAGCCTGGGAGCAGGGGGTGCTCCATCCCCGCCTCTTCCCGGAGTTCGGCTTCGGCTATGGCCAGGCCGTGCTCAACTTCTACTCCCCCCTGAGCTACTGGCCCGGCGCGCTCACCGCCCTCCTCACCGGCGATCCGGTCCTGGGGGCCAAGCTGACCATCGGCCTGGGCTTCCTCCTGGCCGGGCTGGCCATCTTCCTCTACGTCCGGGCCCTGTGGGGGGCGCTGCCCGGCCTGCTGGCTGGGGTGATCTACACCTATCTCCCCTATCACCTGGCCGACGCCTACACCCGGGGCGCCATCCCGGAGCATTTCGCCTTCCTCTTCCCGCCCTGGATCCTCTGGGCCTACACCCGGGCCTTCCGGGAGGAGCGGCCCCGGGCTTCCTGGCTCTGGGGTGCGCTGGCCTGGGCCGGGCTGGTCCTCACCCACAACCTCACGGCCCTGCTCATGATGCCCGTGACCCTGGCCTACCTGCTGCTCCTGGCCGTCTGGACCGGACGCTGGCGGCGGCTCCTGGCCGGGGCCGGTTCCCTGCTCCTGGCCGTGGGGCTCTCTGCCGGCTACTGGCTCCCGGTGCTGGCCGAAAGCCGGGCCGTGGGCGTCGGCGCGGCCGGCCCCTCCCAGGGCTACCAGGACCATCTGCTGACCCTGGGCCAGCTCCTGGCCCGCTCCCTGCTCTACCCCTACCGGGACGCGACCGGCCTGGCCCTGGTCTATCCCCTGAGCGGCCTCACCTTGGCCCTGCTGGTCCTGGGCTTGCTCCTCTTCCTGGGGAAGGGTTGGCTGGGGAGAAGGTGGCTGGCCAAGAACGGGCGGGGACGCCTGCTCCCCAACGCCCCGATCCTGGGCTTTCACCTGGCCCTGGCCCTCCTGGCCCTGGCCATGACCACCACCCTGAGCCTGCCCCTCTGGCGCCCCTTGACCCCGCTCCTGGGCTATCTCCAGTACCCCTGGCGCTTCCTGGGCCTGGTGGCCCTGGCCGCCGCGGTGACCGGGGCCGCCCTGCCCCGGCTCCTGCCCCGGATCCCCGGCTGGGCCTGGCTGGCTGGGATGACCCTGGCCTTCCTGCTGGTCTCCCTGCCCGGCCTGCCCGTCCAGCCTCTGGAGCTCCCGGCCCAGGAGGCCTGGTCCCCGGAGCGGATGTGGCGGGAGGACGCGGAGGCGGGCCAGGTGGGCGCCACCTGGACCGGAGAGTTCCTGCCGGTGACGGTGCCGGAACAGCGCTGGGCCCTGGGCCGCCCCCGGGCAGGCGCCGAGGACGGGCCACCCCTCCAGCCCCGGCCCCAGGTGACCCTCACTCGGGTGGGCTACGCGGCCTGGAGCCTGGAGCTGGCCAGGGAACAACCCTGGGTCCTGCGCCTGCACCAGTTCGCCCAGCCCGGCTGGAACGGGCTGGTGGATGGCCTGCCCGCCCCGGTCTACCCCTCCGGCGAGCTGGGCCTGGTCAGCGTGGACGCGCCTGCTGGGACCCACCAGGTGGAGCTGCGCTTCGGCGCCACCGGTGCCCGTCGCCTGGGCGCGGTCCTGGCCCTCCTGGCCGCCCTGTGCTGGATCGGCCTGGCCTGGCGCTGGTCCGGCTCGGGCTCGGATCGTCTGTTGCCAGGCGCGGCCTTGCTCCTGGGGCTGCTGACCCTGGCTCTGGCCCTGAACGGCCTGGGGCTGGGTCGCCGCTACCGCACTCCCCGGCCGATCCAGGCCCAGCTGGAGGATGTGGCCCTGCTGGTGGGCGCGGAGAGTCGCTTGGCCCGGGGCGGGGACGTCCTGGAGGTGACCCTCTACTGGCTGGCCCTGCGGGAGACGGCCAGGGACTACAAGGCCTTCGTCCACCTCCTGGGAGCGGATGGCCAGGTGGTGGCCCAGCACGATGGCCATCCTGTGGGCGGCTTCACCCCCACCAGCCGCTGGCGGCCCGGGGAGCTCCTGGTCGACACCCACCGCATCCCCCTGCCCGCCGGCTGGACGCCCCAGGGCCAGAGCCTGCGGGCCGGTCTCTACGAACTCCAGGAGGGAACGTTCCGCAACCTGGCCACCCGTCCACCCACCCCGGACAACCGGGTGGAGCTGGGCCCAGCCCTCCTGCCTGACCGGGGAGGCGCGCCGTGACATCCCGCCGTCTCTTCCTGGCCATCCTGGTCGTCTACCTGCTTCTGGCTGCCGGTTTCTCCGTGACTGTGCCCCTGGGCGAAGCCCCGGACGAGGCGGACCACTACGCCTACGCCCGTTACCTGGCCCAGCACCGGGCCCTGCCCGTGGGGCCCACCGTCACCCAGGGCAAGCACCCGCCCCTCTACCACGGCCTGGCCGCCCTCCTGGGGGGGTGGACGGGCATGGGCTTCGACTTCCTGCGGGCCAATCCGGACGCTTTCCCCCTGGGCCCGGACGCGCCGCCCAACTTCTTCGTCCACACCCGGCTGGAGGCCTTCCCCTGGCGAGACGGCCCCCTGGCCCTGCACCTGGCCCGCTTTCTCTCCGTGCTCCTGGGGGGCGTGACCCTCTGGGCCACCTGGCGGCTGGGCCAGGAGAGCTTCCCCGAGAAGCCAGCCATCGGCCTGCTGGGTGCGGCCTTCCTGGCCGGGCTGCCGGGCTTCCTCTTCATCAGCGGGGCCATGAACAACGACAACGCGGCCGGGGCGTTCGGCGGCCTGGCCCTCTGGCTCCTGGTGGCCAGCGTGCGCCGGGGCCTCTCCTGGCGTCGCTCCGGGCTCCTGGGGCTGGTCCTGGGGCTAGGTCTGCTCTCCAAAGTGGGGACCCTGGCCCTCTGGCCCCTGACCGGCCTGGCCGTCCTGGGCGGGCTCTGGCCCCAGCGTACTCGGCGGCAGGCGTGGATCATCGGGGCGGGGCATCTGGCCTTGACGGTGGGCCTGGGACTGGCTGTGGCCTCCCCCTGGCTTCTGCGCAACGTCCGCCTCTACGGGGATCCCCTGGGCTGGGCCCTGGTGCGCCAGACAGTGGACCAGCGCACCGCGCCCCTGACCTGGGAGGACTACCGCTGGCTGGCCCGGGGCCTCTACCACTATTTCTGGGGGCGCTTCGGGCCCATCGGCCAGATCTGGCTGCCCCGCTGGGCCTACACGGTGGCGGGCCTGGCCTCCCTGGCCCTCCTGGCGGGGATCCTCCGCACCCTGTCCCGACAGCGGCCCTTCACTCCTCAGACCCGCTTCGTCCTGGCCATCCTGGCCCTGGCCCCGGCCCTGGTCATCGCCAGCATCGTCCGCTACAGCGCCATCGCCCTGGGCACGGATCAGGCCCGGCTCATGTGGCCGGGGATCGCCGCCCTGGCCGTCTGGGTCGGCGCGGGCGTCGCCGGGCTCCTGGACGGGACCGTCCAGGGCCGCTCCTGGGGGCTGGAAAAGATGGTGGGGGGCTTCCTGCTTTTCATGGCCGGGGTGGGCCTCGCCGCGTTGCTCCTGGTGGTGCGGCCGGCCTTCGCTCCTCCCAGGCCCGAGGACCCGGCCCGCTTCGTCCAGGTGGCGCCCCTGGCCCGCTTCGGGGAGGGGCTGGAGCTCCTGGCTGCGGAGCTGCCCCAGGATCCCTTGCCCCTGGGCCAGCCCCTGCCCCTGACCCTCTACTGGCGGGCCGCCACGCCCCTGGCCCAGGACCTGCGCCCGGTGGTGCGGCTGGTCCACCAGGATGGCTGGCTGGCCGCGGAGCGGGATCACAGCCCGGCCCAGGGGCGCTACGCCACGGACCGCTGGCCGCCTGGGGCGATCCTGGCCGATCCCTATCGCCTGGCCCCGGACCCGGCCAGCCCGGGCCTCTACCGAGTGCTCGTGGGGGTGCGGCCTTTCCAAGGGGAGTGGCTGCCTGTCCAACCCCCAGGGGAGGGCGGTTTCCTGGAGGTGGGGCGGGTCCGCTACCGGTGACGGATCTGCGCGGCAAGGGGCGGGCTTGGGCCCCTGACCCCACCCTTTCGTTCCCTGCCATTTGTCAGACCGGGATCGGTTGTTTACAATAATTCGGCGCAGTTCACCTGCAGTTCATCCAACCATCCCAACGGACACCATCCCATGACCGAGAAACGCACCCTGGGCGACCGGTTCGGCAACTGGTTCTTCGGCATCCCGGCGGTGGCCCAGCTCTGGGCCAGGCTCCTGGCTCGGCGCAGCCAGGACTCCGGAGAGCAGATCCCCTTCGCCCGTCTGACCAAGCCCCTGGACCAATGCCGGGCGGCTCTGCTCACCACCGGGGGCATCCACCTGCCGGAGCAGCCCCCCTTCGACATGGAGAACCCGGAGGGGGACGCCAGCTACCGGGAGATCCCCGGGGACGCGGCCCTGGACCGGCTGGTCATCACCCACAAATACTACAACCACAAGGACGCGGACGCGGATCCCAACATCATCCTGCCCCTGGACCATTTCCGGGATCTGGCCAGCCGGGGGGTGATCGGTCAGGTGGCGCCCCGTCACTTCAGCTTCATGGGCCACATCGAGGGAGAGCAGCTGCCCATCCTGGTGGAGCGGACCGGGCCGGAGGTGGCGGCCAAGCTCCTGGCCGACGGGGTGGATTTCGCCTTCCTCACCCCGGCCTGAGGCTACTGCAATCGGTCCGTGGGACTGATCGCCAGAGCCATCGAAGCTGTGGGCATCCCCACGGTGAGCATCTCCATCGCCAAGGATCTGACCCTGGCTGTGGGCGCGCCCCGGGCCGTCTTTGTGAAGTGGCCCCTGGGCCATCCCCTGGGCGAGCCCCACAACCCGGCCCAGCAGCGCACCATGATCTTCCTGGCCCTGCGCTTGCTGTTGGAGGCCCAGGAGCCAGGCGTCCTCCTGGAGCCGGGTTTCCGCTGGCGGCGGGAGACCTACACCGAGCCGGACTGGAGCCAGCTCCGCCCGAGCCAAAGATCGGCGTCGTGACCTGAGGAGGCCTGGATGAGGCCAGGCCTCCCCCCAGCATCCCCCTTCCCGAGCCCCCGCATCGAACATGGCATCCTTCACAGTACACCGCTTTCTGGAGCACTCATGGGCCGGAACAATCACCGCCATCCTCCGCGATCATCCATCAGCTGGACCGGGATCGTCCTGGCCTTTGCGCTGAACCTGCTGCTGGTCACGCTGGGGCTCTTCGTGGCCCAGAACGCGCCCTGGCCCCACCTGCTGGAGAACGGCCTGATCCTGATCCTGGCCCTGCTGGCCGGTGTGATGACCGGCTTCTACGTGCAGCGGCGCAGCGCCATCCACGCCTTCATCGGTGGGATGCTCAGCGCCCTGGTGTTGATGATCTTCATCCTGCCGGGCAACTGGAGCTTCAGTCTGCTGGCCGGGGCCCTCTGTGCAGCCGGAGGCATCCTGGTGGAATACAACCGCACCCGCCGCTGACCCGGGCCCCTGGGCGCCCGGTCCCCGGACGTCTTTCTGGGCTTTGGGGCAAAAGGGCTCGGCTTTCCGGAAGCATCCAGTCCCCGGAGAGCTGCATCCAGACCTTGGCCGAACATCTCGGACGCACCCGGCCCCGCGCTTTGTTGCCCGCACCGGGCCTGTGCTACAATTTCTGCTTGTGAATACCGCCTGGAACGTTCTGATCTCTCCCCTCGGTCCGGCCATTGTCCTGATCGTAGGGCTCATAGCCCAGGTTTCCCTGGGGCGGCGCCTGGGCCATCCCCGGGGACAGCGGATCCTGGCCCTCCTCTTCTGGGGAGTGGCGGCCTGGCAGGTGCTGGGGCTGCGCCTCCAACCGGTGGTGCCTGTCTTCAGCCGGCCCTGGCGGCCTCCCTTCTCCCTGAGCGGGGCCCACCTCCTCTGGGTGGGGGATGGCTGGAACTGGTACGTCTCCTTCCTGGTGATCTTGCTGGGGGGCGTGGCGGTGATCCTCAACGGGCTGGACAGCTATGCCACCCAGCCCGCCTCTCGCCGGGATCTGCTGCGCAACTCCGTGACTCTGGCCAGCCATCTGGGCGTGCTGGCCACGGCGCTCCTTTTCGTGGGCAGCGGCAACCTGCTCACCGTCACCCTGACCTGGGTGGCCATGGATGTCTTCATCCTGGCCCGGCACGCCCTGGTCCCCGCGGTGGCCTCCTCCTCTGTCACTCGAGCCAACTACAGCCACGGCCTGAGCCTGCTGGGCGCGCTTCTGCTCCTGGTCAGCCTGCTGCCTGCCGGGAGCCTGGGGCCGGGCCAGCCTCTCCAGGGCGGCCAGCTGCCCGGTGAGACGGTCTTCCTCCTGGTCGTCGCCTCGGCGATCCGGGCGGGGGCCTACCCCTTCCACTTCTGGCTGCTCTCGGACCGGCCCGACTCCATCCGCCTCTCGGAGTTCTTCTCCGGCTATCTGGCGCCTGCCCTCTGCGGCCTCTGGCTCCTGGGCTGGAGCATCGGCCTGGGGGGCGAGTCCATGCTCCTGCGCCCAGAGTTCATCAGCCTGGGGCTCCTGGCCCTGGTGGGCAGCGCCCTGGCCGCCTTCACCGCCACAGGACGGGGGGAGCACACCGCCTTCGTGCTCATCACCTCGGTGAGCCTGGCCGGCCTGGTGGGGCTGCTCTCCCCGGCCAACGGGCCGGAGGCCCTGATCTGGCCCACCACGGCTTTCGCCCTGGGCGGCGGGCTCTGGCTGGTGGGGCAGCGGGCCTGGCGGGAATGGGGCTGGCAGATCCCGGTGAGCGTGGGCGCGCTGGCTCTGGTGGGAGTGCCCTTCACCCCGGGTTTCCTGACCCAGCCCTTCGTGGCCCGGCTGCTGGGCGGTCAGCTGAGTGTGGGGCCGGCCGGGCTTTTCTTCGGCGTCTACATCCTGGCCCAGACCCTCCAGGTGGCGGCGTTGCTGCGCAGCTGGGGCGGAGAGCCCCGGGAGCCCACCGGTCTCCACTTCGCCGTGGTGGCCCGGCTGGTCACTGGCAGCGTGATGCTGGCCCTGCCCCTGGTTCTGGCCGGGCTTTTCCCCCAGGCCATCGCCGCACTGGCCGCCATGCCCAACGCCATCCCAGAGGGGCTGGGCAATCCGCCCAGTGCGGTGGCTGGCCCCACGGTCTGGCTCACTCTGGGCCTGCCGCTGCTCCTGGGCATTGTCCTGGCCATGGTGCGGCCCCGCCTGGGCCTGCTGCAGAACGGTTGGTCCGGAGCCGTTTCCCGGCTGACGGGACTGGAGTGGCTCAACCGTCTGTGGGAATGGGGGACGGTCCAGATCAGCAGGGTGTGGGACAACGGCCTGCAGATCGTGGAGGGGGCCGGCTACATCGGCTGGCTCATCGCTTTCATTCTCCTGGGCTTTCTCTTCCTGAGCTGAGGACAGACCGGGAACCTTGCGCCCAGGGCCGACGTTGTTTGGTTTCGGTGCAGC
>CAYQEB010000059.1:11750-20430 GCA_964416395.1 uncultured Caldilineaceae bacterium
GTTTGGAAAGGACCGATCCGCGTGGGAGATGTACAGTTCTGGACGTCGCCGGTGACCCTGTTCGCGCTGGGCGGCCTGGCGGCCATCATCATCCTGGCCTGGGACTGGCGGGTTAGCCTGCCGGCCCTGCTGCTGATCCAGGTGGGGCTGGACCAGATCATGATCGTCCGCTACGGCATGGCCCCGGCCTGGGCCCTGATCCATATCTTCGTCCTGGGCCTCTCCGGGGTCATCCTGGGGCTCTCCATGCTCCAGATCGAAACCAGCGGCGGCGCTCCTCACCTGACCAACTGGTTCTTCCGGGCGGTGCTCCTCTCCCTGTTGGGCATCGGCCTGGCCTTCCTGGATGTGCAGGTGCGCCTGCCCATGCTGGAGGAGTCCACCTCCCTGCTGGTGATCTGGCTCCTCCTCTGCGGCGTGTTGATCCTGGCCCTCACGGATCGGCCCCTCCACGCCACCTTCGGCCTGCTCCTCTGGTTCATCCCAGTGCAGAGCGTGGCCCCGGTGATCCTGCCCCTGCCGCCCCTGGTGGCCGTCCTGGGCAGCGCGCAGCTGCTGGTGGTTCTGGCCTGCAGCTACCTGGTGGTGGCCGAGGACAGCGTCCGCGCCGCCCAGGTGCAGCCCATCACCGAGGTGGTCTTCCCTGTGGAGGAGCCATCCCGGACTGTGGGCGTCGGCGCCCAGTCGGGTCTGGTCTGGCAGGCGGTCTGGGCCCGATTCAGCCGCTGGTCACTGCCCTTCAAGAGGCGCGCATGATCACCCTGGACCTGCCCACCTTCCTCATCGGCAGCCTGCTGCTGCTGGCTGTGCTGGCCTACCTCTTCCGGCGCTGGGAGCGGACTGTGGCCCTGGTGGCCGCGGCCGTCACCGGCGGGCTGGGCCTCTGGATCTGGCGGGCCAACCTGGACGAGCCCCTGCACAGACTCTGGCTGCTGCCAGCCACTGTGGACCTGAAGGGGGTGGTCCAGCAGTTCGGCCTGGTGCTCCAGCTGCAGGCCGCCATCCAGCCGGTGACGGCCCTGAGCCTGCTCCTGGTGGCCGCGGCCTTCCTCCTGGCCGCCCGGGTGAGCCAGGGGCGCAGCTTCGTGCCCTTCTGCCTCACCCTCCTGGTGGGCTATCTGCTCCTCTCCATGACCGTGGTGGCGCCTCTACCGCCGGTGCTCATGGCTCCCCTCTTCCTGGTGGCCCTCTCCGCAGGGGGCATCTTCATCCTCCAGGCCGGGCGCCTGACGGCCACGGCAGGGCCCCTGCGCACCCTGATCCCACCGGCCCTGGCCTTCCCTCTCTTTCTCCTGGCCGCCTGGTATATTGAGCGGATCCCTCTCAACCCCCAGGATTTCGGCCCCACCCTGGCCGCGGGTCGGCTCGTGGCCCTGGGCTTGCTGCTGCTCCTGGCGCCGGTGCCCCTCCACGGGGCTCAGCCCTCCACCGCCCAGACGGCGCCTCCGGTGGTGACGGCCCTGCTCACCCTGCTCTACCAGCTGGCTGTCCTGGACCTGCTCCACCGCACGCTCAATGTCTTTCCCTTCGTGGCCGACGCCACCCCCCTCTATCTCTGGCTCCTGGGCGCGGGGGTGATCACCGCGACCTGGGGCGGGGTGGCCGCGGCCGGCGCCACCCATCCCGGGCGGCTCTGGGGCTACGCCGCCCTCCACGATTGGGGGCTGATCCTCATGGCCCTGGCCTTGCCTGGCAGCCGCAGCTGGCCCCTGGTGATCTTCCTCTTCACCCTGCGGGCGGTGAGCCTGCTGACCGGGGCCGCGGGCCTCTCCCAGATGGAGCAGGAGGCGGGGACCATCGCCCTGCCCGGCCTCCAGGGGGTGGGGAGTCGCCTGCCCTGGAACACCGCGGCCTTCCTGCTGGGCGTGTTGGGGCTGGCGGGCTTCCCTCTGAGCGCCGGGTTCACCGGTCACTGGGCCGCCCTGCAGAGCGTGGCGGAGAACGACTGGCGGCTGGCCGCGGTGGCCTTGGTGGCCTCCGCGGGGGTGGTCTTCGGTGCGGTGCGGCTGGTGCGGGTCTTCTTCGGCCCTCTGGTCAACCGCAGCCTGCCCGCGGAGCAGCCGGCCTCCGCCTGGACGGCCATCCTGGCCCTGCTCATCACCGCCAGCCTGGCCGTCTCGCCCCAGCTGCTGGAGGGGCCTGTGAACCAGATCCTCATCGCATTTGGCCGCTGAACCCACGGCAAGCTGAATCCACGGCACAAGGAGCGCGACGGCATGAGCACCCCCAGCACCTCCTCGAAACGACCCTCCTCCCGCCTGAGCGGCTTCTACCAGAAGCGCCTGGAGGAGCGGGTGCGCATCCTGGCGGAGTGGGCCCAGCTCACTCCGGAGGAGGTGGCCGTTCTGCAGGAGGGGCTGAGCCTGGCCCAGGCGGACAAGATGATCGAAAATGTGGTGGGCCGGTTCAGCCTGCCCCTGGGCATCGGCGCCAACTTCATCGTTAACGGCCAGGAGCGGCTGGTGCCCATGGCCATCGAGGAGCCCTCGGTGGTGGCCGGGGTGAGCTACGCCGCGCGCCTGGCCCGGGAGGGGGGCGGCTTCCGGGCTGGCAGCACGGCGCCGGTGATGATCGCCCAGATCCAGCTCCTGGACGTGCCCGACTCGCTCCTGGCGGAGCAGGCCATCCTGGCGGCCAAGGAGCAGCTCCTGGCCCTGGCCGACACCAGCCCCACCATCGCCCGCCTGGGCGGCGGTCCAGTGGACATTCAGGTGCGTCAGCTGCCGGAGACGGACGCGGGCCCCATGACCATCGTCCACCTGCTCTTCGACACCCGGGACGCCATGGGGGCCAACGCGGTGAACACCGCGGCGGAGATCATCGCCCCCCATCTGGAACAGCTCAGCGGCGGCCGGGCCCTGCTGCGCATCCTGAGCAACCTGACGGATCAGCGCCGGGCCTGGGCCGAGGTGACCATCCCGGTGCGGGCCTTCAGCACCATCGACTACCCGGGCCGGGAGGTGGCCCAGGGCATCGTGGCGGCCAACGCCTTCGCCCGGGCGGACCCCTACCGGGCGGCCACCCACAACAAAGGCATCTTCAACGGCATCGATGCGGTGCTCCTGGCCACGGGCAACGACTGGCGGGCAGTGGAGGCGGGGGGCCACGCCTACGCCGCCCGGGACGGCCGCTACCGGGCCCTGACCGAGTGGCGGCTGGTGGAGGAGCCGACGCCCAGCCTCTTCGGACGGCTGGAGATGCCCCTGGCCGTGGGCATCGTGGGGGGCGCCACCCGCTCCCATCCCACGGCCCAGGTGGCCCTGAAGATCCTGGGGGTGACCAGCGCCCGGGAGTTGAGCGAGATCCTGGCGGCAGTGGGGCTGGCCCAGAACCTGGCCGCGCTGCGGGCCCTGGCCACCCACGGCATCCAGCGGGGGCACATGCGCCTCCATGCCCGGCAGGTGGCCATCACCGCAGGGGCCCGGGAGGAGGAAGTGGACGAGATCGCCCGGCTCCTGGTCCAGGAAGGGCAGATCCGCCTGGCCCGGGCCCGAGAGCTGTTGGCAGAAAAGCGGAAGCTAGAAGTTGGGAGTTCGGAGTCGGAGGGTGGAGCGTGACCGGGTGAAGGGGTCAGATGCGTCCTTGTCTTCGGCTCAATCGCCCGATCGCCCGATGACTTGCTCTTCTTGCTCCTCTGTCCCCAAAGGAGGCAGACCATGTTGAACCAACCTGTGAAACCCGTGGGCATCGTGGGCTACGGCGCCTACATTCCCCGCTACCGGCTGCCTGGCTCGGAGATCAGCCGCATCTGGAGCCACGGCGCGGAGCGCAGCCCTGTGAAGGAGAAAGCGGTCCCTGGCCTGGACGAGGACACGGCCACCATGAGCGTGGAGGCGGCCCGCAACGCCCTGGCCCGGGCCCAGATCGACCCGCGAGAGATCCGCGCCGTCTGGATCGGCAGCGAGAGCCACCCCTACGCGGTGAAGCCCACGGGCGCCATCGTGGCCGAGGCCATCGGCGCCACACCGGCCACCCAGGCCGCGGACTGGCAGTTCGCCTGCAAGGCGGGAACCGAGGCCATGCAGGCCGGGATCGGCTTCGTGGGCAGTGGCATGGCCCGCTACGTCCTGGCCATCGGCATGGACACGGCCCAGGGGCGTCCTGGCGACGCCCTGGAGTACACCGCGGGGGCCGGGGGCGCGGCCTTCATCCTGGGTCCGGCGGAGGAAGCGGTGGCGGTGATCCAGCGCAGCCTGAGCTACGTCTCCGACACCACGGACTTCTGGCGGCGGCCCGGCAGCCACTACCCCCGGCACGCGGAGCGTTTCAGCGGCGATCCCGGCTACTTCGGCCATGTGATCCCCGCCGCGGAGCAGATGATGCAGCTCATGGGCGCCCAGCCCCAGGACTACGACCATGTGGTGGTGCACCAGCCCAACGTCAAGTTCCCGGTGCGGGCCATGCGGGCCCTGGGCTTCCGGCCGGAGCAGTGGCAGACCGGCCTGCTGGTCCCGGAGATCGGCAACACCTACGCCGGCTCGGCCATCGTGGGGCTGACCGCCATCCTGGACGTGGCCCAGCCGGGGCAACGCATCCTGCTGGTGAGCTACGGCAGCGGCGCCGGCTCGGATGCCTTCGACCTGCAGGTCACGGAGCGGGTGCTGGAGGCCCAGCGGCGAGCGCCCAGCACCCGGGACTACGTCCGCCGTCGCACGCCCATCGACTACGCGGAGTATGTGCGTCTGCGGGGCAAGCTGGCCACCACCTAGCCCAGCGTGGGGCAGGCGCCCGGCCAGGGATCCACAGGCACACAGAGGGGGACGCGCTCACCACTGCGTCCCCCTCTGGCGTTCCGGATATCCCACACTATCCCACATTTTTCCCACAGCTATCCCACATTTTCCCACACAGGCGTGGGAAACGGGGCGGAAACGGTGAACCGCTACGCTTCCATCTTTTCCATTGTCCCCATCACCTCCAGGGCCCGGACCAGCCGTTCCCGCCAGCGCTCCTCTGGGTCGATGGGGATGGTGACCGCCTGCCGTCCCACCCGCACGCTCTCATCTGGCACGAAGCGCTCCTCGTCGTCCAGCTGGCCCAGGCCCAGGCGCAGCTCCTGCTGGAGCTGGCGACGCTGCCGGTCCGTGAGCTGGCCGGTGCGGATGGCGATGTGGTCCCGCTGGCGGCCGATGCGGCTGACGCCCGCCTTCACCGCCAGGTTCTTCACCTGGATCTGGAAGAGCAGGTTCTCCACCGCCAGGGGTAGGCCCCGGGTGGCCCGGTCCGGGCCGAAGCGGTCCAGCAGCTCCTGGCGCATGGCCTGGATCTCCTCCGGCCGGGTCAGCCCGGCGATGCGCCGGTAGAGCTGCAGGCGCAGGTTGCTGTCCGGCACGTACTCCTCCGGGATCTCCGCCAGCAAGGGCAGGTCCAGGGTGACGGGCGGGGCCAGGGGATCCTCCAGGGCGAAGGGCAAGGGCGTCTGCTCCTCCTGGGCGGAGGGGGTGGTGGGCGGGGCGGAGGCTTCCTGGACCGGAGCGGCGGCCTCCTCGTCCTGGAGGGCGTCGAAGCGCTTCTTCTTCTCCCGCAGCTCGTTGATGGCCTGGGCCAGGAGCCGGGTGTAGAGATCGAAGCCCACCGCGGCCATGTGGCCGTGCTGCCGGGGGCCCAGGAGCTCCCCCGCACCCCGGATCTCCAGGTCCCGCATGGCGATGCGGAAGCCGGCCCCCATCTCCTCGCTGCTCTCCAGCAGGGCCTCCAGCCGCCGTCGGGCGTCGAAGGTCAGGGCCTTGTGCCGGTCGTAGAGGAGGTAGCAGTAGCCCCGCACCGCGCCCCGGCCCACCCGGCCCCGGAGCTGGTAGAGCTGGGCCAGGCCGAAATGGTCCGCCCGGTTGATGATCATGGTGTTGGCGTTGCGGATGTCCAGGCCGTTCTCCACGATGGTGGTGCAGACCAGCACGTCCACGGCCCCCTCCGCGAAGCCCAGCATGACCTCCTCCAGCTCCCGCTCGGGCATCTGGCCGTGGGCCACGTCCACCCGGGCCTCGGGGATCAGGCGGCGGATCCGGGCGGCCATCTGTTCGATGCCCTGCACCCGGTTGTGGACGAAGAAGACCTGCCCCTCCCGGTCCAGCTCCCGGCGGATGGCCTGGCGGATGAGCACCTCGTCGTACTCCGAGAGGACCGTGTGCACGGGCATGCGCTCCCGGGGCGGGGTGTTGATCACGCTCATGTCCCGGGCGCCGCTCAGGCCCATGTGCAGGGTGCGGGGGATGGGGGTGGCGCTCAGGGTGAGCACGTCCACCTGGGTGCGCAGCTGCTTGAGCCGCTCCTTGTGGGCCACGCCGAAGCGCTGCTCCTCGTCCACCACCAGGAGGCCCAGATCCTTGAAGGCCAGGTCTTTGCTCAGGAGCCGGTGGGTGCCGATGACGATGTCCACTGTGCCCTCCTGCAGGCCGGCCAGGATCCGCTCCTGCTGGGCCCGGGTGCGGAAGCGGGAGAGCATCTCCACCCGCACGGGGAAGCGGGCCAGGCGCTGGCGGAAGGTGCGGAAGTGCTGCTGGGCCAGGACCGTGGTGGGGACCAGCACCGCCACCTGCTTGCCGTCCAGCACGGCCTTGAAGGCGGCCCGGATGGCCACCTCCGTCTTGCCGTAGCCCACGTCCCCGCAGATGAGCCGGTCCATGGGCCGGGGGCGCTCCATGTCCCGCTTCACCGCCTCGATGGCCGCCAGCTGGTCCTCCGTCTCCTGGTAGGGGAACTGCTCCTCCATCTCCACCTGCCAGGGATTGTCCGGGCTGAAGGCGTGGCCCGGGGCCAGCTCCCGCTCCGCGTAGAGGGCCAGGAGCTCCTCGGCCATGTCGGCCACGGCCCGCTTGGCCCGCTCCTTGACCAGCTGCCAGTCCGCGGCGCCCAGGCGAGTGATGGGGGGCGGTCGGTTCTCCCCGCCCACGTAGCGGCTCAGGCGATCCGCCTGGTGCACGGGCACGTAGAGCTTGTCCTCCTGGGCATAGTTCACCTGGAGGTACTCCCGCTCCATCCCGTCCACCACCTTCTTCACCAGCCCCTGGTAGCGGCCGATGCCGTGCTCCATGTGCACCACGAAATCCCCGGGCTTGACGTCGGCGAAGAAGATCTCCGGCGCCACCTTGCTCTGGCGGCGGCGGGGACGCCGGGCCCCGGCCTTCTTCCAGCCGAAGAGCTCCCGGTCCGTGAGCAGATGCAGGGTGACGGGCGGGCCCTGCTCCTCCAGGGCCAGGCCCTTCATCAGGAAACCCTCGGGCAGGACGCCCTGGAGCAGGGTCAGGCCCGGTCCTGGCGGCTCGGGCAGGGCATCCTGGAGCTGGGCGAAGAGGCCGCCCTGGGCCAGCTCCTCCTGGAGCCGTTGGGCCTGGTGGCTGACCAGGAGCGCTCTCTGCCCTGCGCGCAGATGGCGCTGGAGCTCCTGACGCACCTGCTTGATCTTGCCGGCGTAGCGGGGGGCTGGGGCGAAGCTGCGGGCCAGCGGGGTGTTGGCGCTGTGGCCCCGGCCCTCCAGATCCCCGAAGCCCAGGATCAGGGGCGTGCGGGCCGCCAGCCGCTCCAGGAGCTCCTCGGGCTTGAAGAAGCTGCTGGCGAAACCGTCGGGCAGCTCCCCGGCCTCGGCCAGCTCCTGGCGCAGCTGTCCCGCCTGGGCAGTGACTTCGTGTAGCGATGTGAGAATCTCGCCGCCGTCGTCCAGGAGCAGCGTGGTCTGGGCCGGCAGGTAGTCCAGCAGGCTGGCCGGCTGAGGGTAGAAGTAGGGCAGGTACCACTCCACGCCCCGGAAGCTGTGGCCTTGGGCCAGGCGCTCCAGCTCCCGGCGCATCTCCTCCTGGATGGCCAGGAGAAGGCGATGGCTGGCCAGGGGATCTCCCAGGCGCTCCAGGGCCTGGGGGCCGTATTTGCCCAGGGCCTCGCTGCCCGGTCCCAGGGCCACCTCCTCCACAGGGCGGATGGTGCGCTGGGTGGCCGGGTCGAAGATGCGCAGGCTCTCCACGTCGTCGCCGAAGAGCTCAACGCGCACCGGGTGGGGCAGGTTGGGGGGCCAGATGTCCACGATGCCGCCCCGGCGGGCGAAGGTTCCTGGCTCCTCCACCACCTCTGTGGGCTCGTAGCCCATCTGCACCCAGCGCTGGGCCGCGCTCTCCAGGCGCAGGAAGCTGCCCACCCGCAAGGGGCGCAGGGCCAGGCGCAGCTCCCGGGGGGGCAGGGTCTTCTGGAGCAGGGCCGGCAGGCTGGCCAGGATCACCGGCTGGGCCTCGGGATCCGTCAGCGCGGCCAGGGCCGTGAGCCGCTGCTGCCGGGTGCGGTCCGTCCAGGGGATGCGCTCGTAGGGCAGGGCGTCGGGCTGGGGGAAGAGGAGCAGGGGCGGGCCCCCGTCCTCCTGGCTGGGCAGGAAGTGCTGGAGGACCTCCAGGGCCTGCTGGGCCTGTTCCTCCGTGGCGGTGACGAACAGCAGGGGGCCCGGGCGGTCCTGGGCCAGGCCGGCGGCGATCAGCGGGCGCGCGGCGTGGAAGAGGGCCTGGGGCGGCAGGGGGGTGTCCCCCATTCGCTCCAGGAGCCCCCGGTAGGCTGGTAGCCGAGCCAGCAGCTGGCGGAGACCGTTCAGGTTCATGGATTGCTCGTCTGCCGCACCCGTCCCGGCCTGGCTGACCCGTCGGCAGCCAAGTCAGCGGCTGGACAGGGGCGGGCTCCTCACGTCACCGGGTGTCAGTTCACCGGG
>CAYQEB010000059.1:20530-24662 GCA_964416395.1 uncultured Caldilineaceae bacterium
GTCAGTTCACCGGGTGTCAGTTCACCGGTTGAACTCGTTCATGGCCTTCTCGATGCCTTCGAAGAGCCAGCACTCAATGGCGTCGCAGACCCGTTCCCGCACCGGGCCGAAGATGGCCTCTTCCTCCGGGCTGAAGTCCTGGAGCACGTAGTCCGCGGGGTCCATGCGCCCGGGCGGCCGTCCGATGCCCACCCGGATGCGGGGGAACTCCTGGGTGCCCAGGTGTTGGATGATGGACTTCACCCCTCGGTGGCCGCCGGCGCCGCCCTTGGGCCGCAGCCGCAGCTGGCCCGGCTCCAGGTCCAGGTCGTCGTAGATCACCAGGATGTCCTTGGGCTCCACCTGGTAGTAGCGGGCCAGGGGGGCCACGGCCTGGCCGCTCAGGTTCATGTAGGTCATAGGCTTGACCAGGAGCACCTTGGCCCGCTCCGGCGGGGTCCACAGGTCCAGGGGATCTGTGCCGGGGCGGGTCACCCAGCCATCGCCGATCCGGGCTTTGAACTGCCGGCGCGAGAAGGCGATCCCGTGGCGCTGGGCGAAGAGATCCACGCACTGGAAGCCGATGTTGTGCCGATTCCGGGCATATTTAGGGCCTGGATTTCCCAGGCCCACGACCATTTTCAAGTTTGACATAATCTGCGGCTTGTGTCCGTAAGGGTGAATCCAGGTCAGCGGAACTGGGTGAGGGCCCAGGCCAGCAGCCGCCGTCCCAGGAGGAGGGCCGCAGCCAGGAGGAAGGCGGCCGCGCTCAGGCGCACCCCTTTGAAGAACTGGGCCCGCAGGCGTTCCAGGGCCAGGGCTTGCCCCAGCTCCCGGGTGAGGCTGCTCTCCTGTCCGGCCACCTGTTCGGAAGCGGTGGAGGCCTCCTGGGCCGGGCTCTCGCTCAGGGCGATGGGGGCTGGGGTGGGCTCGGGCGTGGGGGTCTCGCCCAGGTCCGGCTGCTCCACCTGGGCCACGGCCACGGTGGGCTGGGGCACAGGCGTGAAGGTGGCCGTGGGGATGGGCGTGGGCGTAGGCTGGTCCGAAGTGGGGGTGGGGGGCGGGCCCTGGTTCACGCTCACGTTGGGCACGAAGTACTCCGCGTAGTTGCCGTCGGTCTTCACCACCCGCAGGCGCAGGGTGTAGATCCCGGGGGCCAGGTCGCCGGTCTGCCAGACCCCCAGCTGGCCGTTGACCACCTGCTGGGTCTGGCCGTCGAAGTAGACGTAGGAGTCATCCCCGCTGGGCTCCAGCTTGTAGTAGAGCTCGTAGCGCTGGAAGGGCTCGATGACCGCGGTCCCCATGATGGGCACTGCGCCGCTCACCGCGCTGCCCGGCGCCGGGGACGTGATGCCCGAGCTCACCTGGGCCAGGGCCGGCCTCCCGGGCAGGAGGGTCAGAGCCAGGAGGGCCAGGAGAGCCAGGGCTCGGCCCGTTGCGGCCAGGCGGATGGGGGGACGGTTGGGCATGGATCTGTCCATGGGGGTGTCCATGGCCTCCAGGGCTACTGGCTAGCCGCGGCCAGCAGGCGCTCCACCTCGCTGGCCAGGGCGTCGTAGTCGAAGGGGTTCTCCACGAGCTGGCCGTTGACCAGGACGGAGGGGGTGGCGTTCAGTCCCATGGCGATGGCCTGGTTCACCGAGGCCCGCACCTCATCCCAGTGCTTCTGGCTGTTCATGCACTGGCTGAAGGCGTCCTTGTCCAGCCCCAGCTCCTCCGCGTAGGTGATGAGCTTCTCCACGGTGAAGCCGCTGGCTCCCTGGGCGCTGGCCACCTGGAAGAGGCGGTCGTGGTAGGGCCAGAAGGCGTTCTGGTCCGCGGCGCATTCGCTGGCGTTGGCCGCCAGGGTGGCCGCGGGGTCGTGGATGCTCAGGGGGAACTGGTGGTACTCCAGCTTCACCTTGCCTGTGACCACGTACTCTTCCTTGAAGCGGGGGGTCACCGCCTGGTTGAGCCGGGCGCAGGCTGGGCAGAGGAAGTCCTCCCACAGCTGCACCGTGACCTTGGCCTCCGGGTTGCCCAGGGTTTTGCCCTGGATCCACTCCGGGGGGAGCTCCGCGTAGGCGCCCAGGTCCAGGCTCTCCACAGAGGCGGCCTTGTTCTGGTTGATGCTGATGAGCACCACCAGCAGGATCACCAGCACCGAGAAGCCGCCCACCAGGATGAGGCCGATGGGGAGGCCCTTCTTGCTGCTGGCGGCTGTCTTTCGTTTCGCACGCGCCGTTTTGGCCATGGTGTCCCTTGTCTCCCTGAGAAGCTCTGCCGGAAGGCTGCGGCCAAAGGGTCGCCGGGGCTCGTCGCCCTTGTGCCGCCGCTTTCCGGGAGGATATCCGTGGCCTCCAGTATACTTTTTTTGAGCTTTGGGGGCAAAAACGTGCCGGATCGTGTGAAATGCGACGCGTTCCCATCAAGGGATCCAGGCCTGCAGGCCCTCACTGCTCCCGGGCTGTGAAGTCCACCACCAGGGTGACGCCGTCGGTCACCTTCATCCAGCCAGCGATGTCCGGCGGCGCAAAGCCGAAGTCCACCATGAAGATGAGGGTCTGGGCCTGGCCCGAGAGCACCCCGTCCTGCAGACTGGCCTCCACCTCCCAGGTCACCGGCTTGGTCACTTCCCGGATGGTCAGGTCGCCGGTCATCTGGAAGGAGACAGTCTCGCCCTCCTGGTACTCCGCCGGCAGGCCCTCCACCTGGGTCACGGTGAAGGTGGCCAGAGGGAAGCGAGCCGATTCCAGGAACTCCTCCCGGATCTTCTTGTCCCGCCGGCTGTCATCGCTCTCCAGGGTGCTGATGTCCACGGTGAACTGACCGGCCACCACCTGGGGCGGAGAACCGTCCGCCACCTCCAGCTGACCCTGGATGGCGCTGGTGCGACCCACCGCGTGGAAGAAGCCCAGCTTCTTGCCCAGCCGGGTGACCGCATTGCCGAAGAACTCCTCGTCCACCTCGTAGCGGACCTGGCTGGCGCTGGGATCGATGACGAAGATCCGGGTGGCGCCGTCAGCGGACGGGCTCTGGGCGGCCGGCTCCGCCTGGGCAGGGGCGGGGGTGGGGGTGTTGGCCGGCGGGGCTGGCTCGCTTTGCTTCGTCGAACCGCAGGCAGCCAGGAGCAGCAGAGCCATCAACAGGGCGGACAGCAGGGACAGGCGTCGAATCATCGGGAAGTCTCCTTGATGTGGTGCAGATGTGGGTGCAGAAATTCGGTGCAGAAATGTAGCGCAGATGCTGGCGCAGATGTGGGTGCGGAACCAGGCTGGGAAGAGGAACCGGCGCGGAAAAGGCGCGGAAAAAGGGAATCACGGGCCGGTCGATCCTACCCAGCCCCTCCCTGGCGCAACCGTAACCCGGATCACAGTTGCCCGAACCAGGATGCGTTCTGTGATAAAATAGGTGGCGATGCACGGTTTTGTCAACCTCGGGTATGCCAGCCTTGCCAGCTTTGCCAGTGTGGCAACCCGATCCAATTCGCCAAGCGATGGGCGGAAGGCTTGGAAAGGAGCAGCGACATGCGGGATCTGAGCGGTCGAGTGGCGGTGATCACAGGGGCCAGCCGGGGAATCGGCGCGGCCATCGCTCGAGCCCTGGCCCGGGAGGGGTGCCACGTGGCCCTGGCCGCCCGCTCCCAGGAGCAGCTGGAGCAGCTGGCCGGGGAGCTCCACAACGACTACGGGGTGCGGACCCTGGCCATCCCCACGGACATGAGCGACATGGCCCGGGTGGAGGCCATGGTGCGCCGGGCCGAGACGGAACTGGGCCGGGTGGACATCCTGGTCAACAACGCGGGGCTGGGCATCTACGGCCCTGTGACGGAGCTGCGGGAGGAGGATCTGCGCTACGTCTTCGACGTGAACTTCTTCGGGCCGGTGAAGGCCATGCAGGCGGTGGTCCCGGGCATGCGCCAGCGAGGAGAAGGGGCCATCGTGAACATCAGCAGCATCCTGGGCAAGTTCGCCATGCCCCTGAGCGGCGGCTACAGCGCCTCCAAGTTCGCCCTCCAGGCCATCAGCGCCGCGGCCCGGGCCGAGCTGGCCCAGGAGAACATCCAGGTCATCACCGTCTGCCCCGGCCTCACGGACACCGCCTTCGCGGAGCACTCCCGGGTGAGCGCGGCGGGTGCGGATCGGCTCCAGGGGGAGCGGCCCAGCCCCATGCG
>CAYQEB010000060.1:0-12838 GCA_964416395.1 uncultured Caldilineaceae bacterium
CTGCTCTGGAACGACCGGCTGCCCAGCCCCCAGGAGCTGACCCACTTTCGCCAGGCCCTGGCCCAACGGCGAGCCCTGCCCCCGGCCGTCCTGGATCTCCTGCGGGCAGCGGCCCAGGCCCAGCTCCCGGCCATGGACGCGCTGCGCATGGCTGCCGGCGCCCTCTCCCTGGACCTGCCCGAGGGCGATCCCCAGGAGGAGGCCCTGGCCGCGGTGGCCCGCTTCCCCACCATCGTGGCCAGCTACGCCCGCCTGCGCCAGGGCCTTTCGCCGGCGCCACCGGATCCGGCCCTGGGCCATGCGGCCAACTACCTGGCCATGCTGGGCGGAGAGCCACCCCACCCGGCCCAGGTCCGGGGCCTGGAGACCTACCTGAACACGGTGGTGGACCACGGTCTGAACGCCTCCACCTTCACCGCCCGGGTCATCGTCTCCACCGGCTCGGACATCATCTCCGCGGTGACCGGCGCCATCGGCGCGCTGAAGGGCCCCCTCCACGGCGGCGCGCCCGGCCCGGCCCTGGACATGGTCTTCCAGATCGGTCGGGCAGAGCGGGCCGAACCCTTCCTGCGCGCCAAGCTGGAGGCCGGGGAGCGGCTCATGGGCTTCGGCCACCGGGTCTACAAGGTGCGGGATCCCCGGGCGGAGGTGCTGGCCGAGGCCGCGGCCCGCATGTTCCAGGAGAGTGGGGACATGGCCCTCTATCGCCTGGCCCGGCATGTGGAGCAGACGGCAGTGCGCCTCCTGGCCGAGTACAAGCCCGGCCGCAACCTGCAGACCAACGTGGAGTTCTACACGGCCCTGCTCCTCCATGGCCTGGGGCTGGAGCCAGACCTCTTCACCCCCACCTTCGCGGTGGGCCGGGTGGCAGGTTGGACGGCCCACTGTCTGGAGCAGCAACGCCAGAACCGGATCATCCGTCCCCGAGCGGTCTACGTGGGGGCCGTGGGCCGGCGGTGGGAGGAAACCCAGGCTGGCTGAGCAGAGGGGCCAGGGAATGAGGGCTTTCCTTCCGTTGCCCCTGGGGCCGGTGTATAATGGGAGTGACGAGTCGGGCTTTCCCACCACCCAAGGAGCGATTTCCCATGAGCAAGACCAAGTACGCGTTCTTCCAGGGCCAGATCGTCCCCATCGAGCAGGCCAAGGTCAGCATCATGACCCACGCCTTCAACTACGGCACCGGGGCCTTCGCCGGCATTCGGGGCTACTGGAACCCGGAGAAGGAGCAGCTCTACGTCTTCCGCATTCTGGATCACTACCGGCGCTTCCTGAACAGCGGCAAGTTCCTCCTGGCCCGGGTGGACTACACCCCGGAACAGCTGGCGGAGATCACCGTGGAGCTGCTGGCCAAGGAGGGCTGGCGAGAGGACTGCTACGTTCGCCCTCTGCTCTACAAGGCCGACGAGGTCATCGGCGTGCGCCTGCACAACCTGCGGGACGAGGTGGCCATCTTCAGCCTGCCCTTCGGCAAGTACATCCAGGACGAAGAGGGGGCCAAGGTCTGCACCAGCAGCTGGCGTCGAGTGGACGACACGGCCATCCCCGCCCGGGGCAAGCTCATCGGCAGCTACATCAACAGCGCGCTGATCAAGAGCGAGGCCATGCTCAACGGCTTCGACGAGGCCATCGTCCTCAACCAGGATGGCCATGTGGCCGAGGGCAGCGCGGAGAACCTCTTCATGGTGCGCAACGGGGTGCTCATCACCACGCCGGTGCACAGCAACATCCTGGAAGGGATCACCCGGCGCACCATCATGCAGCTGGCCCGGGAGGAGCTGGACATCCCGGTGGTGGTCCGCACCATCGACCGCAGCGAGCTCTACGTGGCCGACGAGGCCTTCTTCTGCGGCACCGGGGTGCAGATCGTGGCCATCGCCTCGGTGGATCACCGGCCCGTGGGCACAGGCCGCATGGGTCCCATCACCCAACGCATCCGGGACCTCTACTTCCGCATCGTCCGGGGGCAGGAGCCCAAGTTCATGGACTGGCTCACCCCCATCCCCAAGCTGGCCGCGGTCTCCTGAGGCCCGGCCCCACATCCGGGAGAAGCAGATGAGCGAAGAAGCCAGGGTCGACATCAAGCAGTCTGTGCAGCAGCGGTTCGACCAGGCCGCGGCCAGCTACCGCACCAGCCCGGTCCACGCCCAGGGGCCGGATCTGGCCTGGATGGTGGAGGCCGGGGCCCTCCAGGGCCAGGAGCGCGTCCTGGACGCTGGCTGCGGCCCAGGGCATACGGCCCTGGCCTTCGCCCCCCATGTGGCCACGGTTGTCGCCCTGGATCTGAGCCAGCCCATGCTGGATCAGGCTCGGGACCTGGCCCAGGAGCGGGGGATCCACAACCTGGAGACCCGCCTGGGAGACGTGGAGGAGCTGCCCTTCCCGGATGGCTCCTTCCACTGCGTGGTGAGCCGCTACAGCGCCCACCACTGGCCCCACCCAGAGCGGGCCCTGGCCGAGTTGGCCCGGGTGCTGATGCCCGGCGGCCTCTTCCTCCTCAGCGACACGGTGAGCTTCCCGGATCCGGCCCTGGACACCTTCCTCAACGGGGTGGAGCTCCTGCGGGACGTCTCCCACGTGCGGGATCACACCCCGGCTCAGTGGCTCTCCATGATGGAAGCGGCCGGCCTGCCCGGCGAGCTGCTGCGGCGCTGGGAGATCCCCCTGCGCTTCCAGCCCTGGGTGGCTCGGGTGTCCACGCCGGAGCCGGCGGTGGCCGCCCTGCGCTGGCTCTTCGCCCACGGCCCGACAGAGGCTCGCGAGGCCCTCCGGATCCAGGATGACGGCCAGTTCGTCCTGCACGGTGGGCTCTTCCGCGGGGTGAAGGGTGGGGGGTGAGAGTCGGAGCTTGACGCCCCAAGATTGAGGACACAAGGTGAGAACCAGAGGGGGATCGGTCACTTTGGCCGATCCCCCTCTCGGTCAATTGTCCGCCCATCCATCGTCCCATCCTCGCCATCCGCTCATCCCTCCAGCGGAGATTTACCCTCAGCTTGCGCCAACCCGCTCTTCTGCCTCCCCGTTTCCCCACGGTTTCAGGACCATTTCAAGCGCACTTGACAATGCCTTCCTCGGCTGCTACACTTTTCGGCAGGATAACTTCCCCCTTCCCGAAACCTCCCCATTCACCGGGTTTTCTTGACCGCTGCTTCTCCGAACCCGGCCGCCAGGGGTGAGGACGCACGCACGACACCAGTTTGAACAGCCCGATCACTGCTCGCATTGACCCCGCCGCTGGGACATGCCCACTCGGGCGCACCCTCTTCCCATGCATCGGCGAGTGATCTGGCATCCCATCTTCCTGTCAACGAGCTATTTCCCAGTCATTTTCCCATCAGCGCAGTTCGGTAGTTGATTCAGTTTCGAAAGGAGCTCTGCTATGTACGGTGGTTACATGAATCGCGTCGCCTGGATCGACCTCTCCAGCGGCAACGTGGAGTACAAGGGCATCGACGAGGAAGATGCCCGCAAATATCTCGGCGCCCGAGGCCTGGGAGTCAAGTACGTCTTCGACAACGGCCCCCAGGTGGACCCCTTCTCCCCGGACAACATCCTCTGCGTGATGAACGGTCCGCTGACCGGCACCAACGTGAACATGAGCGGCCGCCTGGCCGTGGTCACCAAGTCCCCCTTGACGGGCACCGTGGCCGACTCCCACATGGGCGGCTGGACCGCGGCCAAGCTCAAGTGGGCCGGCTTCGATGGGCTGGTCTTCAAGGGCAAGGCGGACAAACCGGTCTACGCCTTCGTGGAGAACGGCCAGGTGACCCTCCACGACGCCTCGGACCTGTGGGGCAAGGGCATCCACGAGACCCTGCGCATCCTGCGGGAGCGGCACGGCGAGGACTGCGACGGCATGGCCATCGGCCCGGCCGGGGAGAACCTGGTCCGCTTTGGCTGCTGGGTGAACGTGGACGACCGGGCCGCCGGCCGCAACGGCACCGGCGCGGTGGCCGGCAGCAAGAACCTGAAGGCCATCGTCATCCGTGGGGACAAGAAGAACCGGCCCCAGCCCGCGAACAAGGAAGCCGACCGGGAGGCCCGCCGGAAGGCCCTGGCCGCCATCATGGCCGAGGAGAACATCACCAGCCCCAAGAAGGGCGGCCTGAGCCTCTACGGCACCAACGTGCTCATGAACATCACCGACAGCATCGGCGCCCTGCCCGCCAAGAATGCACAGCTCACCGCCTTCGGGCCGGACCGGGCGGAGAAGATCTCCGGCGAGTACGTGCGGGAGCATATCCTGGTCGGTGACCCCACCTGTCACGCCTGCCCGGTGGCCTGCAAGAAGGAGGTGGATATCAAGGAAGGGCCCTTCAAGGTGCACATGGAGAGCGTGGAGTACGAGTCGGCCTGGGCCCTGGGCGCCAACTGCGACAACGACGACATCGCCTCCATCGCCTTCATGATCAACCAGTGCAACGACTTCGGCATGGACCCCATCGAGCTGGGCAACGTCCTGGCCATGTACATGGAGGCCAGCGAGAAGGGCTACACCAACGGCGCCGGCGCCCTGGGCTGGGGGGACCAGATGTCCATGGTGGAGACCATCCGCAAGATCGCCCTGCGGGAAGGGCCCGGGGACATCCTGGCCGAGGGCACGGAGCGTGCAGCCAAGGCCTTCGGCCACCCGGAGATCGCCATGACCGTCAAGGGCCAGGCCATCCCCGCCTACGATCCTCGGGGCCTGAAGGGCATGGGCATCGCCTACGCCACCAGCAACCGGGGCGCCTGCCACCTGCGGGCCTACACCCCCGCCGCGGAGCTGGGCGTCATGCCCTTTGGCTCCCTGAAGGTGGATCCGCTGGAGTGGAAGGGCAAGGGCGAGCTGACCAAGGTCTTCCAGGACGTGCACGCGGTCTCCGATTCCCTGGACCTGTGCAAGTTCTCCGCCTTCGCCATGGGCATGGACGAGTACACCGAGCAGTTCAACGCGGTCACCGGCCTGAATTTCACCACCAACGAGATGCTCAAGGTGGGCGAGCGCATCTACAACCTGGAGCGCTACTACAACAACCTGGCCGGCTACGGCGAGGGCTCCGACTACCTGCCCAAGCGCTTCCTGGAAGAGCCCAGCACCATGCCAGGCTCGGAGGGGCAAGTCTGCGAGCTGGATCCCATGCTGGAGGAGTACTACGCAGCCCGAGGCTGGGAGAACGGCGTGGTGCCCGAGAGCAAGCTGAAGGAGTTGGAGATTATCTAGGGGAGTTAGAAGTTAGAAGGTGGAAGTTAGGAGTTGGAAGTTGGAAGGGGCCGGGGAGATCTCTCCGGCCCCTTTTCTGTTGCCTTCTGTTGGACCGTGGAGCGCTATTCCTCCAGCCGCATGGGGACGAAGAGGGGTTGGCCGAACTTGTCCACGCCGAACTGGCCGATCTTCTCCTGGACAGGCGGGGAGATGAGCCAGTCGATGAAGCGATTGGCCAGCGCCGCCTGAATGTGGGGGCCCTTGGCCGGGTTCACCGCGATGACGCCGTAGGGATTGAAGAGGATGGGATCCCCCTGGACCAAGATGACCAGCTCCGTGCCCTCCAGGGTGCGGGCCAGGTAGGTGGCCCGGTCCGAGAGGGTGTAGGCCTCCAGCTCGTCCGCCATGGTCAGGACCGCGCCCATGCCCTGCCCCGCGGAGATGTACCAATCCCCCTGGGGCTCCACCCCAGCCGCCTCCCAGATGGCCTTCTCCTTGGTGTGGGTGCCGGAGTCGTCCCCCCGGGAGACGAAGAGGGCCTGCTTCTCTGCGATGGTGGCGAAGGCCAGGGCCGCACTGCGCAAGCCCTGGATGCCCGCGGGGTCCTGGGGCGGGCCCACGATGACGAAGTCGTTGTACATCACATCCTCCCGACGCACCCCATGCCCCGCGGCCATGAAGGCGTCTTCCTTGGCCCGGGCGTGGACCAGGAGCACGTCCGCGTTGCCGTCCTCCCCCAGCTTCAGGGCCTGACCCGTTCCCACCGCGATGACGTTGACCCGGATCCCCGTCTCCTCCTCGAACATGGGCAGCAGGTAATCCAGCAGGCCCGAGTCCTGGGTGCTGGTGGTGGTGGCCAGGGTGATCTCCGGCGTGGAAGAGGCGGCCTGCACCTGGGCCGGCTCCGGCTCCCCTGCCGGGACGGAGGCTGGCCCGGGCGCGGTGCAGGCGGCCAGGAGGAAAAGGAAGGCCAGGAGGAAAGCGTAGGGAGCCAGGCGGGACGCGTGGCGCGGGAAGCGCGAGAGGGCGAAAACCTGGACGGGTGAGAGGTTGGTTCGGGGAGCGCGCAGTCGGGGTCCAGGCCATCCAAGGTCTTCTCCCTTTCGCCCACCGGCCATCGTCGGCTTCCAACCCCCATCCCCCATCGCCCATCTTTGTGCTTCCATCGCCCAACCCCTTTCTCAGTAGATCATCTCGCCCCGGACGAAGGCCGCCGTCCGAGGGTCCCGTGGATGTTCGAAGAAATCCGCCACGTCGGCCACCTCGACAATGCGCCCATCCAGGAGCAGAGCCACCCGGTGGGCCAGGCGCCGGGCCTGGAAGATGTTGTGGGTGACCAGCACCGTGGTCGCGCCTTGCTCCTGGTTGGTCCGGCGCACCGCCTCCTCGATGAGCCCCACGTTGTAGGGGTCCAGGTTGGCCGTAGGCTCGTCCAGGAGCAGCACGTCCGGCTCCAGGATCATGGCCCGGGCCAGAGCGGCTCGCTGGGCCTCCCCGCCAGAGAGCTGCCGGGCCGGCTGGTCCGCCAGCTCGCTCAGGCCCACCTGGGCCAGGGCCGCCTGGATCCGCTCCTGGACGTTCCGCTCCCCCCGCAGACGCAGGCCGTAGCCCACATTCTCCCCCACGCTGCGGCTGAGGAGCACCGGCCGCTGGAAGACGGTGGTCACCCGGCGGCGCAGGGCCAAGGGCATGGCCTGTTCCCGGCTGAAGGGCTGCCCCAGGAAGTGGATGGTTCCCTGGCTGGGGGGCTCCAGGAAATTGAGCAGACGCAGCAGGGTGCTCTTCCCCGCGCCGCTGGGCCCCACCAGGGCCAGGATCTCCCCCCGGTAGATGCGCAGATCCGCCACCTGGAGGACGCAGCGCTCCTGGCCGCTGCGGGTGGGGTAGTGCTTGGTGACATCCTGGAGGTGGTAGACGAGGGAGCTCATGGGTCGAAGGTGCGGCCCTGGAGCTGGAGCATGGCCAGGTTGGTCAGAAAGGCCAGGCTGAGAAGCACCAGGCCCAGGGCGATGGCCAGGCCGAAGTCCCCTTTGCGGGTCTCCAGGACGATGGCCGTGGTCAGGACGCGGGTCTTGTGCTCGATGTTGCCCCCCACCAGCATGACCGCGCCCACCTCGGAGATGATGCCGCCGAAACCGGCGATGATGGAGACCACCACCCCCACTCGGGCCTCGGCCAGGAGGGTGAGGGTGCTCTGCCAGGGGGTGGCGCCCAGGGCCTGGAGCTGTTGGCGCAGCTGGGGATCCACGCCCATGACCGCGGCCATGGTGAAGCCCGCCACCAGGGGGAAGGCGATGATGGTCTGGGCCAGGATCATGGCGCCCGGGGTGAAGAGGGCGGGGAGGAAGGGCCAGTTCAGCTGACCCAGGGGGCCGCTGCGGGAGAGGAGCAGGTAGACGAAGAGGCCCACCACCACCGGGGGGAAGCCCATGCCCGTGTAGAGGAGGGCGGTCATCAGCCGCCGCCCCGGAAAACGGGACAGCCCCATGAAGGCGCCCAGGGGGATGCCGATGAGGGTGCTCAGGAGCAGGGCCGTCCCGGACACCTGCAGGGAGAGGAGAACGGTTTCGATCAGGGTGGCGTCGCCTGTGAGGATGCGCTGCAAGGCTTCCCCCAGGCCCTGGAGCAGCTCGTCGATGGCTCAGCCTCCGCCGCGCAGGGTCTTCCAGTGCAGTTTCTCGAAGAGGGCCTCCAAGGCTGCCGGGTCGCCGGAGAAGTCCACGTCCGCGCCGCCCACCCGCAGGGAGCCGATCTGGTTGGGCGTGGCCTTGCTGATGACCGCCCGCCAGCCTTTCCCCACGATCACCCACTCGTCCTCGGCCACGCCCCCCAGGCCCAGCAGGTACTCCTTCATGAGCCAGTCGGGGACGCCGTAGTAGCTGTGCTTCACGGCTGGCCTCCGCCCACCGGCGGGAAGATGCGGATCTCCGCCCCGTCCGGGATCTCCATGTCCAATCCGCCCAGGTAGCGGACGTCCCGGCCGTTGATGAAGACGTGGATGTTGTTGTGGAGCTGGCCACTGCTGTCGAAGAGCTCGCTCTTCAGCTCGGGCCAACGCTGGATCAGCTCCTCCAGCAGCTCCCGGACCGTGTTTCCCGGCCCGGCCTCCACCTCCACGGTGGAGCCGCCCACCAGGGGGCGCAGGGTTGCGTAGAGTCGAATTTTCATGGACATTTTTCCTGAATGAACGAAGGTGGGGGCTGAGAGGTGGGGCGTGGCAGTTGGAAGAGCAAGCGGCGTCGCCCGCTCATCCCGCGTCTACCCTTCCCAGAGCACCTGCCCCATCTGGCCTGTCTCGTAGCCACCCAGGGCCTCCACCGCCTGGGCGAACTCGGGCTGGCGGATGGTCTCCAGCAGTGGAGCCAGGAGCTCGCTCTCGTAGTGCTCCACCGGGATGACCAGGTCGTAGCGCTCGTTGAACAGGGGCACGAAGTCCAGATCCAGCGCCCGGGCCGCGGCCAGGATGCCCAGGCCGCAGTCGGCCACGCCGCTCTTCACCGCCGCGGCCACGGCCAAGTGGGTGTACTCCTGGCGCTGGTAGCCCTGGATCTGCCGGGGATCCAGTCCCTGCTTCTTCAGCTGATAGTCCAGGAGCACCCGGGTGCCCGCCCCCCGCTGCCGGTTGACGAACTGCACATCCTCCCGCAGCAGATCCGCCAGGGATGTGATGCCCTTGGGGTTGCCTCGGGGCACGATCAGCCCCTGGCGCCGGTTCACGAAGCCCAGGAGCACCACCCGCACCCCCTTGGCCGTGAGCAGCCGCTGGATGAAGTCCACGTTGTACTCGCCGCTCTCCTCGTCCAGGAGATGGGAGCCGGCCAGGTGGGCCTCCCGCCGCTGCAGGGCCAGCAGGCCGCTCAGGCTGCCCACGTGGGCCGAGGAGAGGCTCTTCTCCGGGTGGCGCCGGCGCAGATGATCCGCCAGCAGGTCCAGGGTCAGGTCATGGCTGCCGATGGCCACGATGGTCTGGCGGATAGCCTCCGGGGGGACCAGGAGCTCCACCTCCACCTGCTCCCCGGGGTGGAAGCCCTCGGAGAAGCGGGGGATGGTGACGATGCCGTCCGCCTTGACCAGGGACATGATCACCCCCGCGCCCCGGGAGAGGGGCGTGGCCACCACCCGCTCCCCCACCTGCCCCAGGGTCACCCGCATGAACTCGTCCTCGCCCATGGGGGAGAGGACTTTGCGGGTCATGGTGGCCTGGATGCGGGGGCGGCGGGGCGGCTGCATCCCCTGCCAGAGGGCCAGGACCGGCCGCACGATGATGTCGAAGGTCATGGCCGCGGAGACCGGGTAGCCGGGGATGCCCACCAGAGCCTTGCCCTGGGCCGTCCCCAGGATGACCGGGTGGCCGGGCCGCATGGCGATGCCGTGGACCAGCAGCTCCCCCAGCTCCTGGACGATGGCCGAGGTGTAGTCCTCGGAGCCGGCGGAGGAGCCGGCGTTGACCACCACCAGGTCGTGCTCTTCCAGGGCCGCCTCCACCGCGGCCTTGATGGCCTGGTGCTCGTCTGCCACCATGGGCAAGCGATCCACCAGGCAGCCCATCTCCTCCGCCTGGGCGCCCAGCACCAGGGAATTGTACTCGATGATGTCCCCGGGCTTCAAGGGGCTGCCCGGCGCCACCAGCTCCGTCCCGGTGGGGATGATGGCCACCCGAGGCCGGCGGAAGACCTGGACGTGGGTGTGGCCCGCCCCGGCGATGGCCCCCAGATCCTGGGGGCGCAGGCGATGGTGGGAGGGGATGATCAGCTCCGTGGCCACGATGTCCTCGCCCATGGGCCGGACGTGCTGCCAGGGAGCCACGGAGGCCATGATCTCGATGCGCTCCTCGTCCGAGCCTGGGATGAGCTGGGTCTGCTCGATCATGATCACCGCGTTGGTCCCGGGCGGCAGGGGGTCGCCTGTATCCACCGGGAAGGCCTGGCGGCCCAGGGTCAACTGCAGGGGCGAGGTCTCCGTGGCGCCTCGGGTCTCCTCCGCCCGCACCGCGTAGCCGTCCATGGCGGCGGCGTGGTAGTGGGGGGAGGAGATGCGGGCCCAGACCGGCTGCGCGGTGACCCGCCCCAGGGCCTGGTCCAGGGGGATCTCCTCCACGCCCAGGGGACCCAGGAGGCCGATCCGGTCCAGGGCCTGACGCCAGCGGGCCACGGCCTCGTCCAGTGCGATATCGTGCAGGTAGATGTTGCGTTCAGTGGTCATGGGTCTGTGAGAAGGCAGGAGCCAGGATTTGGGAGTTGGAAGTTGGCGTGAGATTGGGGAGCGGAGATCGGTGTTGGTCAGCGACCAATTTCCCGCGCCCAATCTCCCCCTGTCAGTGCAGGAAGACCGTCACCCAGGCCCCTTCCCGGACGCCGCCGCTGTCCAGGGGGATCTGGATGGTCCCGTCCGCGTGGATCAGGGTGTAGATCAGGTTGGATTTGCCGAAGACGGGCACGGCCCACAGATCCCCGTCCCGCTCCTCCAACCGCACCTGGACGTAGTCCTCCCGCCCGGTGACGGAGGCCACGTTCCGGGCCAGCCGGGCCTGGATCTGCTGCTTGGGCGGGGAGTCGGTCCCCAGCAGGGCTCGGATGGTGGGGGTGATGAAGAGGTCGAAGATGACCATGGCCGAGACTGGGTTGCCCGGCAGGCCGAAGACCGGCCTGCCGTCGCAGACGGCCAGGATGGTGGGCTTGCCCGGCCGCACGCTCACCCCGTGGACCAGCACCCCCGGCCGGCCCAGGCCGTTGATCACCTCCGCGCTCATGTCCCGGTAGCTCACCGAGCTGCCCGCGGAGAGGACCACCACGTCCGCCTGGGCCGCGGCCCGAGCCACCGCGGCCTCCAGAGCCTCCCGCTGGTCCGGGATGATGCCGAAGGGGATGGGCTCGCCCCCGGCCCGTTTCGCCAGCGCGGCCAGGGTGTAGCTGTTGATGTCCCGCACCTGGCCGGGGCCGGGCGTCTGCTCCGGGGGGATCACCTCGTCCCCCGTGGAGAGGATGGCCACCCGGGGCGGCAGGGCCACCGACACCTCGGTGATGCCCAGGGCCAGCAGGCCGCCCAGATCCTGGGGCCGGAGCTGCTTGCCCGGGGGCAGCACCGGCTCCCCGGCCCGCACGTCCTCGCCGATCTGGATCACGTTCTCCCCTTCGGCCACGGCCTTCATCACCTCGATGCTGGCCTCGTCCACCTGCTGGGTGTTCTCCACCATGACCACCGCGTTGGCCCCTTCCGGGATCATGCCGCCGGTGTGGACCAGGGCGGCCTGGCCCAGGCCGAGCTCCAGGGTGGCGGCCTGGCCCATGGGCACCTCCCCCACCACGGTGAGGAAGGCGGGCAGGCCCGGGGTGGCGCCGTAGGTGTCGGCCGCGTTCACCGCGTAGCCGTCCACCGTGGAGCGGCGGAAGCTGGGCAGGTCCTGGGGTGCGGTGAGCTGCTCGGCCAGGATCCGGTCCAGGGCCTGGGCTGTGGGGATGCGTTCGGTGCGCACCTGAGGGCGAAAGTGCTCCAGGAAGAGCCGCCAGGCGTCCGGCGGCGTGTGGACGTTGAAGAGTTCGGGCATGGTTCGAGTGCTCTAGTGCAGGTAGCCCGCTGACGGGCAATGGATGCTCACGGATCACAGCGTACGTGGAAGTGCGTAGAAATGATGTTAGCACAGGCTGGATAGGCGATCAATATTCGGGCAGGGGCTCCCAGGGCAGGGCCTGGGTCGGGCCTGAAATGGGGGATGGATCCCCGGGCAGCAGAGGAGACAGGGAGGGCCAGGGAGCAGTTGGATGAGGACTTGACCTTCCCCGGGATCCGATCTATTCTGGACTCGCCCCCACGCCACATTTCCCACTCCCCATTCCCCACTTGAGGAGGGTCCCATGGATCTGAACGGAATCACGGTGTTGATCAGCGGCGGCGGCTCGGGCCTGGGCGCGGCCACCGGTCGGGTCCTGGCCAAGGCCGGGGCCAACGTGGTGCTGGCGGACATCAATCGGGAGGCCGGAGAGCAGGCCGCGGCGGCCATCGGACCCCGGGCCCGCTTCGCCTTCACGGACGTGGTGGACGAGGAGAGCGTCCAGGGGGCGGTGGATCTGGCCCTGGAGAGCTTCGGCGGCCTGCACGGGCTGGTGAACTGCGCGGGGATCGCCATCGCGGAGCGGGTCCTGGGCCGGAGCGGGCCCCACGATCTGGGCCACTTCGCCAAGGTGGTGGCGGTCAACCTGACCGGCACCTTCAACATGATCCGCCTGGCCGCGGCGGCCATGGCCCAGAACGAGCCCAACGAAGAGGGCGAGCGAGGGGTCATCGTGAACACCGCCTCCGTCGCCGCCTTCGACGGCCAGATCGGCCAGGCCGCCTACGCCGCGTCCAAGGGGGGCGTGGTGGGCATGACCCTGCCCATCGCCCGGGAGCTGGCCCGCTACGGCATCCGGGTCATGACCATCGCGCCGGGCATCTTCGACACCCCCATGCTGGCCGGCCTCCCGGAGCAGGCCCGCATCTCCCTGGGCAAACAGGTGCCCTTCCCGCCTCGCCTGGGCCGGCCCGAGGAGTACGGGGCCCTGGTGCGCCACATCTTCGAGAACGTCATGCTCAACGGCGAGGTCATCCGCCTGGACGGGGCCATCCGCATGGCGCCCAAGTGAGGCAAACGAGAAGAAAAAAGGCAAGGAGACAAGGAGA
>CAYQEB010000060.1:12938-15359 GCA_964416395.1 uncultured Caldilineaceae bacterium
CGCATGGCGCCCAAGTGAGGCAAACGAGAAGAAAAAAGGCAAGGAGACAAGGAGAAAAAAGACAGAGAGACAGGGAGACAAGGAGGCAGGAAGACAGCGAAGAGAGGAAGGTGGATGAAAAGGTGAACAGGTGAAGGGGTGGCAGGGCGGCGGGATGGAGGACGGCGAACGGAAACGACGCACCTGCGCCCAGGATCCTCCCCTGAACCCAATCAACCGATCATCCAATCCACCACTCTCTACCCTCCAGCCTCCAGTCTCTACTCTCCACTCTCTAACACTCCAACCTCCCGGTCACCCAATCATCCCATCACCGGATCGCCCACCATGACCCGAACCCGCTTTTCCCACCGCTGCCGTCGCCTTCGCCCGTTTCTCCCCCTGCTCCTGGCCCTGAGCCTCCTCGGCATCCCCGGCCGGGCCCTGGCCGAACCGCCGCCCACCAACCTGCCCCGGGGCTTCGTCCAGGAAGCGGTGGTGAACGGCCTGAGCCAGCCCACGGCCTTCGCCTTCGCCCCGGATGGCCGCATCTTCATCACCGAGCACTCAGGACGGGTGCGGGTGGTCCACAACGGCGTGCTCCAGGAGGAGCCTTTCCTGGACATCCGCTACAAGGTGAACAGCTTCTTCCAGCGGGGCCTCATGGGCGTCGCGGTGCACCCCCGCTGGCCCGCGGCGCCCTACGTCTACCTGGCCTACACCTACGAACCGCCGGAAGCGGAAGGGCACAAGTACGACGGCGCCCGGGTCTCCCGGGTGGTGCGGGTCTCCGCGGACCCCAACAACCTGAACCGGGCTCTGCCCGACTCGGAGGTGGTGATCCTGGGGACCAACAGCACCTTCCAGCACATCGGCAGCCCGGACCGCATGAACAAGAAGCCCTACAGCTGCCTCAACCCCGACGGCAGCTACGTCCGGGACTGCGTGCCCAACGAGGGAAACAGCCACACCCTCAGCCACCTGACCTTCGGCCGGGACGGGGCCCTCTACGTGGCCAGCGGCGACGGCATCAACTACAACTCGGCCAACCTGCGGGCCCAGAGCGTGGACAGCCTGGCCGGGAAGATCCTGCGCATCAACCCCATGAACGGCAACGGCTATCCCAGCAACCCCTTCTACGACGGGGACCCGGGCAGCAACCGCTCCAAGGTCTTCGCCCTGGGGCTGCGCAACCCCTGGGGGCTGACCTTCCAGCCAGGGAGCGGCGCGCTGGTGGTGGCCAACGTGGGCAAGGACAAGTACGAGGAGATCGAGCGGGGATGGGCCGGGGCCAACTTCGGCTGGCCCTGCTTCGAAGGCCCCCTGGAGAACGCCTCGGATCCCATCTGCCAGCCTCTGCTCCGGGGCGAGCAGCCAGTGACCCAGGCGGTCTACGCCTACCCCCACACGGAAGGCCGGGGATCAGTCATCGGCGGGGATTTCGTGCGGGGCCGGAACTTCCCGGCCAGTTTCCGGGGCGCCTACTTCTACAGCGACTTCAACCGGGGCACCATCGACTACCTGCTCTTCAATCGGGACGGCACGGTGACGCCTCAGGTCTTCGGCGAGCCCGCGGCCGGGATCTCCCAGCTCACCTTCGGCCGAGACGGCGCCCTCTACGTGCTCTACTACGTGAACGGCTCCCTGGCCCGCATCCGCTACACCGGGGGGCGGAACAACCGTCCCACCGCGGTGCTGGCGGCCAGCCCCGGCGCCGGGGATCCGCCCTTGGAGGTGCGCTTCAGCAGCCAGGGCTCCCAGGACCCGGACGGGGATCCGCTCCAGTTCTATTGGACCTTCGGGGACGGGGAGAGCAGCCGCAAGGCCAACCCGGTCCACGTCTACCAGGAGGCCGGGCGCTACCCGGTCCGCCTGCAGGTGACGGACAGCCAGGGGGCCAGCCGCACGGCCACGGTGACCATCCAGGTGGGGAGCGGCGAGCTCCCCCAGGAGACGGTCAGCGCCCAGGCGGGGGAGAGCCGACCGCCCACACCGCCTCCGCCCCAGGAGCAGGGGGAGGAGCCTGGCTCCCTGGCCCAGCCTGCCCTGGGCAGCGCTTCCTCGGCCCTGGAGGAGACACCCGCACCGGAAGGGGGCGCCCGCATCCTGCTCCTGGCCGGGCCGGGCTACGAGGGGCTGTGGAGTGTGGTCCAATGGCAAGACGGAGCCGGGGCCTGGCACGATGTGGAGGGCTGGCGAGGGCAGGTGGAAGGGGGCCGCAAGCGCTGGTGGGTGGGGCCCAACCTCTACGGCCACGGGCCCTTCCGCTGGCAGATCTTCGACCGGGAAGGGGGGCGGCTCCTCCTCACCAGCCCCGCCTTCGACCTGCCCGAATCCGCGGACCAGATGCTGGTCTGGAAGGTGGGGCGGTAGGGCGTGTTGGCTTCCGTAGTGCGCGCCTCAGCGTGTAAAGAGGGCTCGTAGTGCGCGCTTCAGCGCGTA
>CAYQEB010000060.1:15459-24059 GCA_964416395.1 uncultured Caldilineaceae bacterium
GCGCTTCAGCGCGTAAGTGGCATTGCGCTGTGCGCTGAAGCGCACACTACAAACGTGCACTACAAACATGCACGACAAACGTGCATCCGAGCGGCTAGAACCCCACATTCTCCAGCCCCTTCAGCCCCAGGAAGTCCCGCACCTCCGCGGGGGTGGCCGGTTCCCGTTCGAACTGGGCGGCGATGTCCACCATCTTCTCCACCAGCTCGTGGTTGCGGGCGAAGACCCCTCGACGCAGGAAGATGTTGTCCTCCAGGCCCACCCGGGCATGCCCTCCCATGATGACAGCCACGGTCCCCATGTTGAACTGGTGGGGGTACCCCGCGCCGATGACGGACCAGCTGTAGTTCTCCGGCCCGAAGAGGCGGTTGGCCGTCTCCAGCAGATGGGCCAGGTCGTAGACCGTGGGCCGGATGCCCCCCAGCACCCCCATGACGAACTGGAGCCAGAGCGGCTTCTCCACCACCCCTTCCCGGACCAGGAAGTCCAGGTTGTAGAGGTGTCCCACGTCGTAGATCTCGAACTCCGGCCGGGTCCCGGCTTTCTTCATCTCCTGGATGAAATGCTTGATGCTGCGGAAGGTGTTGGGGAAGATGGCGTCCTCGCTCCCCTCCAGCCAGGGCTTCTCCCAGTCGAACTGGTAGTCCTCGTCCTTGAAGCGGCGGGCGATGGTGTGGAAGGAGAAGTTGAGGGAGCCCATGTTGCAGCTAGCCAGCTCCGGCTTCCAGGTGGGGACCACCCGCACTCGCTCGGCGGGGGTCATGGCGAAGCTGCCGCCGGTGCTGGTGCAGATGACCGCGTCGGTCCGGGCTTTGATGGCCTTCAGGATCTCCCCGTAGACCTCCATGTCCGAGGAGGGGGCGCCGGTCTGCGGGTCCCGGGCGTGGACGTGGATGACCGCGGCCCCGGCCTCCGCGCAGAGGGCCGCATCCTCGGCCAGGCGCTCCACGGTCCAGGGCAGGTGAGGCGTCTGGGTGGGCACGGTGATGGCGCCGGTCAGCGCAGCGGTGATGATGACTTTTCGCATGGGATCCTCCTACAGGTCCTCGAAGATGGCCACGGCCCGGGTCCAGCCCGCGCTGCCGCCGGTGAGTTTGACGGGGAAGCAGGCCACTTTGAAGCCGGTGGGCCGGGGCAGCTGATCCAGGTTGGCCAGCTTCTCGATCTGGGAGTACTCGTGCTCCATGCCCACCCGGTGGGCCTCCCAGATGACGCTGGGGTCCCCCGTCTCCTTGAACCGCTGCTTCTGGGCCCAGAAGGGTTGGTCCCAGCCCCAGGTGTCGATGCCCATGACCCGGATGCCCTGCTGGATCAGCCAGCGGGTGGCCTCCGCGCTGACCCCCGCGCCGGCCTGGAAGTATTCCGGCTTGCCCCAGAGCTTGTCCGCGCCGGTCTGGATGAGCACGATGTCCCCGGGCTTCAGGGTGTAGCCGATCTTGGCCAAGGCCTCCTGCAGGTCCTCGGTGGTGATGAGCCCGCCCTGGGGCTTGTGGCGCATGTCCAGAAGCACGCCATCCCCGAAGAACCACTCCAGGGGGAGCTGGTCGATGGTGCGGGCCGGCTGGCCGCCGCAGGTGGGGTAGTAGTGCCAGGGGGCGTCCACGTGGGTGCCCGCGTGGCTGATGAGGGTCACTGTGTCGTTGGCCCAGCCGTTGCCCTCGGGCAGGTCCTCCACACGGGCGTCGAAGAAGCTGGCCATGAAGGCGGCGCTGGCCTTGTGGTCCTGGTGCTCCACCTTCAAGGGGATGGGCTCGCTGGGGCTCTCCTCTGTGGGCACGCTGATGTCGAAGATCTTCATGGGTGTTCCTCCCAAAGTGTTGGATAGCTTGAAGATCGAAGATTGGAAGACCGAAGATTGGGTGATTGGAGACAGGAGTCTGGAGGGCGGGCTCGATAGCTGGCCAACAGATGCCGTCCTCGATCCCTTGCCCTCTGCCTATCCGCCGCCCAGGTACGCCTGCCGGATGCGGTCGTCCTGGGCCAGCTCCTCCGGCCCGCCTTCCTGGACGATGCGCCCGTTGCTCAGGACGTAGACCTTGGTGGCCAGCTCCAGGGCCCGAGGCACGTTCTGCTCCACCAGCAGGATGGTCACCCCAGCCTCCCGGTTGATGCGCCGGATCACGTCGAAGATGCTGGCCACCACGATGGGCGCCAGGCCCAGGGAGGGCTCGTCCAGGAGGAGGAGCTTGGGCTGGGCCAGGAGCGCCCGGCCGATGGCCACCATCTGTTGCTCGCCGCCGCTCAGGGTGCCGGCCAGCTGCCTGCGTCGCTCCCCCAGGACGGGGAAGAGCTCCAGGATCCACTCCAGGGTGATGGGCCCCGAGGCCTGGCCCCGCCGGGCGTAGGCCCCCATGAGCAGGTTGTCCAGCACGCTCAGCTTGCTGAAGAGCCGCCGCCCCTCGGGCACGATGGCCACGCCGTGGGTGCAGATCCGGTGAGGAGGCACGCTGGCCAGGTCCCGGCCTTCCAGCAGGATGCGCCCGGCCCGGGGCCGCAGGATCCCGGCGATGGTGTTGACCAGGGTGGTCTTGCCCGCGCCGTTGGCCCCGATGATGGAGACCACCGAGCCGGCCTCCGCGGTGATGGAGACCCTCTCCAGGGCGATGGCCTCGCCGTAGGAGACGGAGAGCTGTTCAACCTGCAACATGGCTTTCCCCCTGGGTGTGCGCATCCTGGGTGTGCGCATCCTGGGCGTCCGCGTTCCGGGGGGGTGTCCCCTGGTACTCCTCGCCCAGGTAGGCGGCGATGACCGCGGGGTCGTTGACCACCTGCTCCGGCGGCCCGTCCGCGATGGTCCGGCCGTAGTTGAGCACCACCATGCGGTGGGAGAGGGCCGTCACCGCGCCCACGTTGTGCTCCACGAAGACCAGGGTGATCCCCTGCTGGTGGATCTGGCGGATCAGGGCCATGCCCAGCTGCACCTCGGACGGGTTGAGCCCGGCCAGCACCTCGTCCAACAGGAGGAGCTTGGGCTCCAGGGCCAGGGCTCGGGCCAGCTCCAGGAACTTGCGCTCGTGCAGGTTCAGCTTGCTCACGGGCAGGTGGGCCTTCTCGGCCAGGCCGGCGAAGGCCAGGGTCTCCAGGGCCAGGGTCTGGGCCTCCCGGCGGCTGTGCCCCCGGCGGCCAAACATCCAGGCCAGGGCCACGTTGTCCAGCACCGTGGAGGAGTGGAAGGGCCGGGGCACCTGGTAGGTGCGGGCGATGCCCACGTGGGCCAGCCGGTTGGGCCGCAGCCCGGTGACGTCCGCGCCCTGGAAGAGGATGCGGCCGGAGGTGGGCCTGTACTGGCCGCTGATCACGTTGATCAGGGTGGTCTTCCCCGAGCCGTTGGGCCCCACCAGCCCCAGGATCTCCCCTTCGTGGATGGCCAGGCTGGCCTGGTTCAGGGCCAGGAGGCCGCCGAAGGCCATGGTGATCCGGTCACACTGCAACAGGGCAGCGCCGCTCATCCTCGCCGCCTCCTCTCCTGAATGATGCCCCCGATCCCCTGGGGGATGAAGAGGATGCTCAGGATGAAGACCATGCCGATGGCCATCTGGTTGAGCACCGCCGTCTCCCCTGCGGTGAGGAGCTGGCGCAGGAGGGTGATGATCACCGCGCCGATGATGGGCCCATACCAGACCGAAGCCCCGCCCAGGATGGCCATCATCAGGGCCAGCAGGGGTGTGGTCACCGCGAAGACGGTGGCCGTCTCCAGGTAGCCCAGGAAGAGGGCCTGGGGCGCGCCGATGACCCCGGCGAAGAAGGCGCTCAGGGCGAAGGTGCCCACCTTGTAGCGGATGGTGGGCACGCCCAGGCCGTCGGCCACGTCCTCGTCGTCCCGGATGGCGAAGAGGGCCTGGCCCCAACGGGAGTGGTAGATGGCGTAGGCCAGATAGACGCAGCTCAGGGCGATGACCAGGCTCAGGTAGTAGAGGGCCACGTTGTTGTCCCCCCAGCCGCCGATGCCCTCTGCCTGGCGCAGGAAGACGCCCCCGCCCCCGTCCAGCCAGTCCACGTTGTTGACGATGGTGGCCACGATGAAGGTCATGGCCAGGGTGAGGAGGGAGAAGAGCTCGTCCCGGAACTGGGGCAGGCGGAAGACCACCATGCCCACCAGCCAGGCCAGGGCCGCGGCGGCCAGGCCCGCCAGGGGCAGGGTGGCCAGGAAGGGCAGGTTCGTCCGCACCAGCAGGGCCGCGGTGGCGTACATGCCCACCCCGAAGAAGGCCCCATGACCGAAGCTGGCGTAGCCGCTGTAGCCGCTGAAGAAGTTCCAGCTCACGGCCAGGGTCACCCAGAGGAAGATCTGGAAAGCCAGAGTGATCCAGAAATCCCCGCCGATGCGGCCGATGAGGGGCGGGTAGAGGGCCAGGAGCAGTCCGGCCCCGCCGAATCCGATCCAGCTGCGTCGATCCGAGAGCAGGGTCATCGGCGTCACCTTTCCGAGGAGGGCGAGGGCGCTTGCAGCCGACGACGCAGCTCTCGCTGACGCCACCACTGCCGCCAGAGCTGGTCTGGCTGCAGGACCAGGTAGAGGATGAAGAGGGAGAAGGCGAAGAGGGGCGCCCAGCTGGGCTGAAAGCGCACGGACCAGACGTTCTGGACCAGGAGGAGCAGGCTGGTGGCCACCAGCGCGCCGATGGGATTGCCCAGGCCACCCAGGATCACCGCGGCCACGATCACCCCCAGCCAGGCCAGGGCCAGGGAGGGGAAGAGGGGCATCTTGATGGCGATGAGCAGCCCGGCCACCCCCGCCGTGGCCGAGACCAGGCCAGAGAGGAGCAAGGCCTCCCGCCGGTAGTGGACGCCGTAGGCCTGGGCCATGACCGGGTCCTCGGCCATGGCCCGCACGGCCCGTCCCCAGGCGGTGCGATGCAGCAGCCAGTGGATCCCCCCGGCCAGGAGCACCGCCACCAGGAAGGCCAGCAGGTCCGGCGGCAGGACGAAGAAGCGCTCCAGGGGCGGGGGGAAGCGGATGGCCTTGCGCAGAAAATCGGGCAGGGCGCTACGGGTGGTGATGGTGTCCGCGGTCCAGATGAAGGTGATCAGGTTCTCCAGCACGATGAAGAGGCCGAAGGTGAGGAGCAGGGAGGTGAACGTGGTCACCTGGAAGCGCAGGAAGAGCCACTGCACGGCCACGCCCAGGACGAACATCACCGGCAGGATGAGGAGCAGGGCCAGGACGGGGTTCAGGGCCAGGTCCACCATGAGAGAGTAGGCCATGTAGGCGGCCAGCAGGGCGAAGGAGAGGTGGGCGAAGTTGGCGATCTTGAGCAGACCCCAGGTCAGGCTCAGCCCCATGGCCACAATGCCCAGCAGGCTGCCCACCAGGATGCCGTTCAGGGCGGATTGGAAGAA
Organism: uncultured Caldilineaceae bacterium; assembly: GCA_964416395.1. Classification (GTDB taxonomy): domain Bacteria; phylum Chloroflexota; class Anaerolineae; order Caldilineales; family Caldilineaceae; genus S144-5. The sequence goes on from CAYQEB010000060.1 coordinate 20,800, forward strand.
GATGATCTGGTCGGGTGACATGGCGGCGTAGCGGTTGGTGGATGCAGGGCGGTGGCTGAGAAATTGGAGATTAGAGATTGGAGAGTAGAGAGCAGAGGTCGGCGGATGTGCCACGCTGCTCTCCGACCTCTACTCTTCGTTCTCCATTAACTCGACGCGTGATTCGATGCCCTCTATTGAATCGGATAGATCACCGACGCGCCAGGGGCGGCCACATCCTCCGGCCAGACCACGTGACGCTGACCATCCTGGACTTGGCCCACCCGAGAGAGGTCCACGCCGTAGCCGTTGAAGCCGTCAAACTTCAGGACGCCGGCGATGCTCTCCACCGAGTTGGCGTGCAGCCAATCCTTCAGCTGGCTGTGGTCCAAGGAGCCGGTGGCGTTCACCGCGGTGAGGAGGATCTGCCAGGCCCCCATGCTGGCCGCGGCCTGGGTCTCCACCAGGCTGAGCAGCCCCTCTTTCTCCGCTGCGGGCACGAAGCGGCGGGTGAACTCCGCAGCGATGGGGTTGTCGGTGAAGGGCGGGTGGTTCTCGTAGATGGTCAGGAACATGAGGCCGTTCACCGGATCGCCCAGGGCCATGGTGGGGCCCGGGGAGGGGACCGCGGCGTAGATGCCTCGGGGCTCGTAGCCGATGGTGGCGAAGGCGTCGTAGAGGTTGACCATGTCCAGGCCGATGGCCCCCACGAAGATGAAGTCCGGGTCCGCGGCGCTGATGCGCAGGGCCACCGAGCTGAAGTCCGTGGTGCCCAGATCGTACTCCACGTACTCGGTGGTCTCCACGCCCCGCTCCTCGCCGATGCGCTGGGCCGCCTTGGTGAAGGCCACGGTGAAGGGGAACTTGTTGGTCACGTAGAAGGCGGTGCCGGGCATGTTGCCGGTGGACTCCAGGGCGTCCCAGATGGGCTCGGCCGCGGCCCGGAAGATCTCTTCCTCGGTGGCCGCGCCCCCGCCGATCTGCCAGGAGGGGAAGTGGAAGTCGCCGATCTCCTTCTGGGGAGCGCCGTTGGTGTGGGTGGGATAGATGTAGCCAGCCCGGCCCACCGGGGCCGCCGCAGCCAGGATGTTGGCCGCACCGTAGGGCCCCATGACCAGGTCCACCTTGTCCACGGTGATGAGCCGCTCGTAGTTGGCCGCCGCGTTCTCCGGCACGGACTGGTCATCCAGCACCTGCCATTCCACTGGCCGGCCCAGAAGACCGCCACACTCGTTGATCCAGGCGGTGACCACCTCCCCCACCACCCGATGGATGTTGGCCGTGGGGGCCAGGAAGCCGGTCAGGGAGAGGGAGCCGCCCACCACGATGGGATCCCCGCTGGGGGCGGTGCTGGTGTCACAGGCTGCGCCGGCGATGGGCGAGACCAGCTGGCTGGGAGCGGCCTCTTCCTCAGGGGCCTCCTGGGCCGGCGCTTCCTCTTGCTCCTGGGCCGGCGCCGCCTCCTCCGCGGGGGCCTCCTCCTGGGCGGGAGCCGGGGCCGGAGCGGCCGGGGCGCAGGCGGCCATCACCAACAGCAGTACGATGAGCGTGGAGAGCAGGGCCGTCCACTGGCGGGGTGAGCGATGGGTCATCTCTTCCTCCTTTGAATGATTGGTCAGTTTTGAGCGGTTGGGCTTTGGGTGATTGAGCAACCAGGCGATTGGATGGATGATCTTATTTTTCACGCTTCACGTTTCACGCCTCGCATCTCAGGCTCCACCTCCCGGGGCACAGGCATGCCCAGCCCGGGATCGGGCCTAGGCCTGTTCTGGTTTCCCTCCGTGTTTCCCCAGCTCCCATCCCTGGGGAGCCAGGTGCTCCTGGGCGAAGTGGCGGGGCTCCTCCTCCAGGGTGGTGGCCAGGGTGTCGTTCCAGCGGTTGAGGAAGCCGAAGAGGGCGATGACGGCCATGATGTGGGTCATCTGTTCCGGGCTGAAGTGGCGGCTCAACTCCTGGAAGTGTTCGTCCGTGGCTCCGTTGGGGACCGCGCCTGCGGCGGCCGCCAGACGCAGGGCCGCTCGCTCCGCCTGGGTGAAGAGGGGGCTGGTCTCGAACTCCCAGACCGCCTCCACCCGCTGCGGGGAACCGGCCAGGCGGCTGGCCTCTGTGGCGGTGTGGGCCTGACAGTAGCGGCAGCCCGCGGCTCGGCTGGCCACGTGGGCGATGAGGCGGGTCAACTCCGGCGAGATGGGCGGCGGCTCCTCCGGCGCACCGTAAACGGCCAGGGCCAGCTGCAGGAAGCCTCGCAGGACGGCGGGTCGGCGGCCCAGGGTCAACAGGCTGTTGGGGACGAAGCCCATCTGCTGCTCCAGGAGCTGGAAGACGGGTTCGAACTCGGCCAGGGCTTCCCGGGGCAGGGGTGGGATACGGGCCATGGTGGGTTTCCTCGAAATGGAAATGGGCACGGGATGGACGGGCAGGGGGATCTGCCGTTTCGGGATCGGTCGGGGGGCTGTCACCGGGTCTGCCGGTGCCAGCGTCGCCAGCGGGGGCGCCGGCGGGACGAAACCAGGTGTTACACCGAGGAGTCGCCTAGCTCCTCGGCCTGGCGCATGTGCTGGATGATGGCCTGGCCCACGCTGCTCACGTGCTGCTCCATGAGCCGAGCCGCCCGCTCCGCCTCGCCTGCCGCGCAGGCCGCCATGATGGCCCGGTGCTCCGCCTGGATCTGGGCCATGTCGCCCAGCTCCGTCTTGAAGGCGAACATGTAGTGGTGCATGCGATAGCGCAGGGTCTTGATCAGCTGGCAGAGGTGGGTGCGCTGGCTGGCGGCGTAGAGGGTCATGTGAAACTGGTGGTTCAGCTTGATGAAGGTGGCCACCGTGGCCATCTGCTCGTCCATGGCGGTGATGAGCCGCTCCAGCTCGTCCACCGTGGCCTGGGTCATGCGGGGGACGGCCAGGCGGGTGGCCAGGGCTTCCAGGGTGGCCCGGATGTCGTAGATGTCCTGCATCTCGTCCACGCTCAGGCGGGTCACGTAGGCGCCCTTGTGGGGGATGTTGGTGACGATGCCCTCGCTCTCCAGGTGGCGCAGGGCCTCCCGGACAGGCATGTTGCTCACGTCGAAGCGCTGGGCCAGGTCGTTCAGGCGCAGGCGCTGGCCGGGCTGGTAGGTTCCCCGCAGGATCTCGTCCCGGATCTCCGCGACCAGGGCGTTTTTGACGGTACGGTGGAAATTGGGCATGGGGCGTGGGCCTTCCCGGCGTGATATTTAATCAGATATCAACGATTGTAGCAGAGGTGATGAGGGAGGGCAAACGCGTTTTCTGGGGCCCGGGTGG
>CAYQEB010000061.1:0-3267 GCA_964416395.1 uncultured Caldilineaceae bacterium
GCCGTCAAAGACCGTCAAAACCACCTGGGTCTCCGCCACCTCCCCGCCGGTGACGCCGGCCTCCACCAGCTGGAAGAGGTCCCGGTCCAGGACGATGAGGTCGGCCCGCTTGCCCGGCGCGATGCTGCCGATGAGCTCGTCCCAGCCTGCGGCCCGGGCTGGCCCCAGGGTGTAGCCCTCGATGACCTGGGGCAGCTCCAGTCGCTCCTCCGGATACCAGGCCGGTCGGTCCATGCGCTCCACCCGCTGGCGGAAGAGGGCGGCGTGGAAGCCCAGGAAGGGGTTCACGTCGGCCACTGGGGCGTCGCTGCCCAGAGCCAGGAGGGCGCCGCTCTCCGCCAGGCTGCGGAAGTTGTACATGTGCGCGCCCCGCTCCCCCAGGAGAAGGTCGGCCGTGTCCATGTCATCCGTGCAGTGGATGGGCTGGACGCTGGCGGTGATGCCCAGCTGGGCCAGGCGGGGCCGGTCCGTGGGGTGGATGATCTGCACGTGCTCGATGCGGTGGGGGATGGGGGGCTGGAGCCCGCTGCTGGCCAGCTCCTCGAAGATGTCCAGGCAGACCCGGTTGGCCCGGTCCCCGATGGCGTGGACGCTGATGGGAAAGCCCAGCTCCGTGGCCTTGCGGAAGTCTCGGGCCATCTCCTCCACCGGGGTGACATTCACGCCCAGGTTGTCCGGCTCGTCCGGCCGCACCTTGCGGAAGGGCTCCAGCATCCAGGCGGTGCGGCTGCCCAGGCTGCCATCGGTGAAGACCTTCACATGGCCCAGGCGCAGGCGGTCGTCCCCCAGGCCGGTCTCCAGGCCCAGCCCTTCCAGGTGATCCAGGTCCCGGGCGGCGATGTTGCAGTTCACCCGCAGGGGCAGCTCCCCGGCCCGGCGCAGGCGCTGGAAGGCCCGCAGCACCCGAGGCCCGTCCGTGCCCTCCTTCACCCGCTGGTCGTGGATGGCGGTGATGCCCAGGCGGTGCAGGGTGCGGATCCCCTCCTGGAGGACCCGGTCCAGCTCGGGCCCGTCGATCTGGGGGATGTGGCGGGAGACCAGGCCGATGGCCATCTCCCGCAGGAAGCCGGTGGGCTTGCCCTCCGCGTCCCGGTCGATGACCCCGCCCGGCGGATCCGGCGTGGAGGGATCGATGCCGGCCAGGCGCAGGGCCGCGCTGTTGGCCACTGCGCCGTGCATGTCGCTGCGGCTGAAGAGGGCTGGCCGATCCGGCCCGGTGATGGGATCCAGGTCGTGGCGGGTGGGGAACTCGGTCTCGCCCCAGTAGCTCTCGTTCCAGCCCTGGCCCACGATCCACTGGCCCGGGGGCGTGCGCGCGGCCTGTTCCGCGATGCGGGCCAGCATCTCCGCCTTGCTCCGGGCGCCGGCCAGCTGCACCTGCTGTCGGCCCAGGCTCCAGTGGTAGAAGTGGATGTGGGCGTCGCACAGGCCTGGGAGCACCAGGCGTCCTCCCAGGTCCACCTGGCGGCTGTTCGGGCCGGCCAGGGCGCGGATCTCCGGGTCCGAGCCCACAGCCAGGATGGCGTTCCCCCGGATGGCCACGGCCTGGGCCCAGGGCTGGCGGGGGTCCACGGTGTAGACCTTGCCGCTGTGGAGGATCAACGTGGGTGCGTCGGTTGTTCGCTGCATGGGGTCCTCTCTGGGGAGTTGGGAGTTGGGAGTTGGAAGTCGGGAGTCGGGAGTTGGGGTGGGGAGTTCGCGGCGCGGGGACCGAGGATCGGGCGGGTGGGTGATCACCCTGTCACCTGGGCTTCGCCTCCAGGCCCCCGCGCCTCCTCGCTTCAGCCTTTGATCACGGCCATGGGCTCCAGTCGGGCCACGGCCCGGGCGATGCCGGCCCCTTCCACCACCTGGATCACCTCTTCCACCGGCTTGTAGGCGATGGGCGCCTCCTCGGCCAGGCCCCTCAGGCTGCCGGCCCGCACCCGGATGCCCCGCTGGGTGAGCTCCTGGCGCAGCACTTCCCCCCGCACCTGTTTCTTGGCCGCGGTGCGGCTCAGGTTGCGCCCCGCGCCGTGACAGGTGGAGCCAAAGGTCTGCTCCATGGCCCCCTTGGTCCCAGCCAGGACGTAGCTGGCCGTGCCCATGGATCCCGGCACCAGCACCGGCTGGCCCACGTCCTGGTAGTCCAGGGGGATCTCCGGGTGGCCTGGCCCGAAGGCCCGGGTGGCGCCCTTGCGGTGGACGCAGACCTGCACCCGCCGGCCGTGGATCTGGTGCCACTCGATCTTGCCGATGTTGTGGGCCACGTCGTAGACCTGGTAGAGGTCGAAGGGCAGGCCCGTCCCGGCCAGGACCTGTTCGAAGCTCTCCCGGACCAGGTGGGCCAGGGTCTGCCGGTTGGCGAAGGCGAAGTTGGCCGCAGCCCGCATGGCCGCCAGGTAGTCCTGCCCCTCCGGGGAGTCCAGGGGCGCGCAGACCAGCTCCCGGTCCGGCAGCTTGATGCCGTACTTGGGGAGCGCCTTCTGGAAGCGGCGCACGTAGTCGGTGCAGACCTGATGGCCCAGCCCCCGGGAGCCGCAGTGGATGAGCACCACCACCTGGCCCGGGCGCAGGCCGAAAGCGTCCGCGGCTTCGGGGAAGTAGGTCTCCGCCACCCGGTCGATCTCCAGGAAGTGGTTGCCCGCGCCCAGGGTGCCCACCTGGTTGCGGCCCCGCTCCTTGGCCCGGGCGCTCACCTTGGCCGGGTCCGCGCCTGGGATGCGGCCGGACTCCTCGGTGTGGATCAGGTCGTCCTTGGTGGCCAGGCCCCGGTCCAGGCACCACGCCGCGCCCCGGGCCAGCAGATCGTCCATCTCCCGGTCGCTGAGGCGGAAACGGCCCCCTTTGCCCACGCCGCTGGGGCAGTTGTGGTAGAGGGCTGTGGCCAGGTCGTTCAGATAGGGCTCCACGTCCTCCACGTCCAGGCCGGTGGCCAGGAGGCGCACGCCGCAGTTGATGTCGTAGCCGATGGCGCCAGGGGAGATGACGCCGCTGGGCAGTTCCGTGGCGGCCACGCCCCCCACAGGGAAGCCGTAGCCCTGGTGCACGTCGGGCATGGCGATGGCGTAGCCCACGATGCCGGGCAGGGTGGTGGCGTTCACCAGCTGCTCCAGGCTGCGGTCGGTCAGGGCCTTCTCCAGCAGGGTGGCGCTGGCGTAGACTCGGGCCGGCGCCCGCATGTCCGGCCGGTAGCTCTGGGGGATCTCCCAGACATAGGTGTCGATCCGTTTCAGATCGGCTTTGCTCACCATGGTTTCACCTCCTGGAACGTCACCTCCTGGAACG
>CAYQEB010000061.1:3367-4597 GCA_964416395.1 uncultured Caldilineaceae bacterium
GGAGGGCGGCGGTGAGGGATGGGTGAGGAAATCGATGACGGACCGGGGATCGGCCGGTTCGACGGCCGGTTGGCGGGCTGACCGAATCGCTGACCGAACCGAGGAAGAGGCCGTCAACCCACGGCTCTCAGGACGGGCGGCTTCCGTCCGCGCCCTTCGCCTCCCGCCAGAGGCGCTGGTGATTGCCCCGCCACTGCTCCCAGGCCTCCGGGTGGCGGGTCAGGTGCAGGAGCACCCGGGTCAGGGTCTGGTTCACCGGGGTGGGGACGCCGGCCTCCTCCCCGTGACGGGCCACTGCGCCGTTGAGCCAGGCCACCTCGCTCTTGCCCTTGCCCTTGCTCAGGTCCATGTGCAGGCTGGGCATCTTGCCGCCCCGAGCGCCCCCCACGATCCGGCGCAGGGCCGCCCGCAGCAAGGGGCGAGGCCCCCAGCGGATGGCCGGGGCCAGGACGCCCAGAGGGTACTTCTCCACGTTGACCGGGCGAATGCCCAGGGCCCGCATCACCGCCAGGGCCTCCCGCAGGGCGTCCACCTCCAGGTCCGCCATGCGGGGGTCGGCCAGGACTACATCCGGCGGCTCGTCCAGGATGGCGCTGGTGGCGTTGCCCACCATGTTCATGAGCAGCTTGGTCCACTTCATGCTGCGGGCGTCCGGGTAGCGGGTGACGGCCACGCCGCTGGCCTGCAGCGCTTCGCATAGCGATTCTAAGGCTGGGGCGGGGAAGGCCGGATGCCAGGGGCTGAGGCCCACCACGTACTTGGGTTTGGCCACCTGAACCACACCGGGCTCGGGCACGGTCACCGGCGCGGTGATGGTCCCGGCCAGGACCCGCTCCGGCCCGAAGCGGGCGGCCAGGGCCTCCTCGTTGCCCACGCCGTTCTGCAGGCTGAGCAGCAGGGGGGCTGGCCCGCCGGTGGCCTCCAGGGCCTGGGCCAGCTCCTCCAGGGCGGCCTGGGTGTCGTAGCTCTTCACCGTGAGGATGGCCAGGTCGAAGGGCTGGTCCGCGGCCTGGGCTTGCTGGAAAGCTTCGACCAGGCTGGTGGCGGCCTGGATCTCCCGGATCACTCGCATCTCCTGGCCCAGGATCAGCCGCAGCCCCTCCCGCTCCACCGCCTCCACCAGGGGTGGCCGGCCCACCAGGGTGACCGCCTGGCCGCTCTCCGCCAGCTTCCCCCCGATCAGCGAACCGATGGCCCCCGCGCCGATGACCACTATCTTCAAAACCGCCC
>CAYQEB010000061.1:4697-23427 GCA_964416395.1 uncultured Caldilineaceae bacterium
TAGGCCGCGGCCAGGAACTCAATGGGATGGCGGCTGGGCAGGTGTGTGCCGTGTTCCAGCTGCCACCGGCAGGTCTCGGAATCGCAGGCGGTGACCTGCGCGCCGGCCTGCTGGGCCACGAAGTCGAAGAGCTCCTGGCCCACGTCCATGCTCACCTGGTACTTCTCCACCTTGTAGCCGTAGGTGCCGGCGATGCCGCAACAGCGCGCGTGGCTCTCCCGCAGGTCCAGCCCCGGGATCAGGGCCAGGATCTCCAGGGCCGGTTTGCCGACCCGGTGGGCCCGGTACTGGCAGGGGGCGTGGTAGGGGAGCACCAGGGGCTTCCCGTCCGGGCTCAAGGGGCGGAAGTCGGTGGCGAGCTGGCCCTGGGCGTGGAGCTCCCGCAGCCACTCGAAGATGTCCCAGGTGGCCTGTTTCAGGGCCTGGCTGCCCGGATCTTCCCTGTCCAGGAGCTCCGGGGCCTCCTCCTTCAGGGTCAGGGTGCAGCTGGTGCTGGTGCCCACGATGGGGTAACCGGCCAGGCCGAAGCCCGCCAGCCGGGCCACGTTGCCCCGGTGATAGCGCTCCGCGGCGTCGAACTCGCCGTTGGAGAGCATGGGCAGGCCGCAGCAGTTCTGGGGCGGGACCAGCACCTCGTAGCCGTTGGCTTCCAGGACCATCACCGCGGCCTGGCCGATGAAGGGCTCGTAGTACTGGGTGGCGCAGCCGTGGAAGTAGACCACCTTCTTCTCCGAGCGCAGCCGGCGATGACGGGTGCGTTCCATCCAGGCGCTGAAGGTGCCCTGGGTGCTCCAGCGGGGCAGGGGCGCTTCCCGGGCGATGCCCATCACTTTTTCCGCCAGCACCCGGCTCACCGGGTTGTGGAGGGCCAGGTTGGCCAGGTGGGGGGCGAAGCTCCCGGCCTTGCCCAGGAGCTCGTTTCGGCCCAGGAGGCGGTTGCGCAGGGGGATGCCCTGCTCCGCCACCATCTGGGCCCGGGCCTTGGCGTTGATCTCCGCGATGCGCACGCCCGTGGGGCAGACCTCGTTGCAGACCCGGCAGCCGGAGCAGTAGTCCACCGAGTGGTCCGGCGAGTGGGGCTGGCCGTTCTCCCGGAAGCGCTGGGCCTGGGGCCCGGAGTACTTGGGGCCGGCGAAGAGGTCCGTCACCTCGGCCACCGGGCAGTAGCTGGTGCAGATGTTGCACTTGATGCACTCGTCCAGGGTGAGCTCCACAGAGTGCCAGGAAAGGGTGTGCATGGGCAGATTTCCTTGAACGAAACTTCCTTGAACGGGATTTCCTGAACAGAATTTCCTCAGGCGAAACGATGACGAACGGAACAGAGTCGAGCACGCAGCACGAGGAGAGAAACTATCGCATCAGAAAGCCGGAAGCTGGCAGTCTCCCGTCTCCCGTGTCCGGTCTCCACTCTCCGGTCTCCACTCTCCAAATCTCCAATCTCCAGATCTCCAATCTCTACTCCCCGCCCACCATCGCTTTCACCGCGGCCACGCCGGTGACGATGGCCACGCCCTCCAGGCTGCGTTCGTGGATGGGATCCGCGTGGGCCAGGAGATTCCCCGCCGCCCACAGGTTGGCGAAGACCGGCTGGCCCCGGGCCGGGTCCACAGGCTGGAAGCGCCGGTCCACCGGGACGCCCCCCTGGAAGACGGGCTGGCCCGCCGGGTCCAGGAAGCGAGGCCGGAACCACTGGCTGCGCTCCTGGGGCAGGGTCAAGGGCAGGTGGAAGATGCTCTCCCAGATGCGGCCGGTGTGATCGCTCTGGAAGCCACCCCCCAGGACGCCCCCGGTGGCCAGGAGGAAGCGCTCCGCCCGGTGCTTCACGGGGCGAGCCGCGCTCTCGGTCTCCACCCAGAGCACCCGGCCATCTTCCTCGTGGAAGCCCTGGGCCTCCATGCCCATTTCGACCCGCACACCCAGGGCCTCCAGCCTCCGGACCAGGGCCGTGTGCAGGCGGATGCCCGGCACGCTGGGCGGCAGGGTGGGGATCTCGAAGATGGGAGCGCCTGCCTGCTCCTCCAGTTCGGCCAGGACCTGCCGGTGGCGCCGAAAGCCCAGGATGGCCGGCAGGCCCACCCGCTCCCCCGGCTCGACCAGCCTCTGGATCCCCTGGCCCAAGCGCCGCACCCGCTCCGGCTCGTCCAGGAGCTTGGCCAGCTGCACGTTGTTCCGGTCCCGCTCCTGGGTGATGAGGGAGAGGGGCAGGAAGGCCGCCCGGGCCGGGACGCCCAGCTTGCCCAGGTTCTCCGCCACCAGCTGGGGGTAGAAGTCCCGCAGACCCTGGAGGCCCAAGATGAGCACGGGCTGCTCCCGGCCCAGCTCCCCGGCCAGCTGGGCCTCCGGGGCCAGGAAGGCAGGGCGAGCCGCGCCCACCGGCGAGGGCAGGAGCAGGTTGCGGCCTGGCTCCGAGCTGCCCCGGTAGGGCAGACCCGCCTCCTGGGCCAGGGCGGTGAAGGCGTCCAGGGCGGCCTGCATCGCCTCCGGGGAGACCAGGGCGTAGGGGTGGTCCGGCTGCTCGGCCACCAGGGCGTCCCGGCTCTCCAGAGGGCGGCGCACGGGCTGGCGGCTGTCCCGGGGATGGTAGCCCAGGACGTCCACCGTGCCGGCGTGCCAGTGGGTGGCCCCCATCCCCTTGGCGATGACCCGCACCTGGAGCCCGGCCTGGGCCCCGGTGTAGGCGGCCATGAGTCCGGTCAGTCCCGCGCCGATGATGGTGAGCTGGGTCATGCCGGCGCCTCCGTTTCCTGGTCGGCGGTCGGGTCACCGGAGGTGGGTTCCCCGGGGGTGGTGTCGAAGAGGTAGAAGTCGGTCAGCGGGCTGGCCAGCTCCTGGTCGGGCAGGTGATCCGCGTTCATCACCCCCAGGTAGATGAGCTCGTCCAGGCGCTCCTGCTTCAGCTGACGGCCCCAGAGCACCGGCGCCACCCCCTTCCAGCGCTCCTGGAGGAAGTCCCGCAGGAGCAGGTTGGGGTTGGAGACGGGCGTGCGCGGGTCGGTGACCGGTGAGGCTGGGCCCAGGACTCGGGACTCCAGGGCCTCCTGGGGGCTGCCGGTGCGCAGGTGGCGGCTGGGGGACTGGAGGTAGGCCACCTCCCAGGGGGAGTTGGCGATCTCCTCCTGGGGGCCTTCCGGTGTGACGGGGGCGGTGCGGTTCTCCGTGGCCAGCTCGTGGAGGATGCCCACAGCCCGGTAGGTGCAGAAGCCCCCCTGGCAGGGACCCATGCCCAGGCGCACGTCCCGGCGCAGGTCGTCCAGGGTGACGGTGGGGTTGTTGCGGGCCGCGTCCTCCAGCATAGCCCGGGTGACCAGCTCGCACTCGCAGACCAGCTCGCCCTGGAGCCGGGCCTCCTCGATCTCGTGCAGGCGGTGGCCCAGCCAGTAGTGGCCCTGCTCCGCGCCGGGCACGGGGGTGTCTGCGGTGCGGCAAGGGCGATCCACACCCAGGTGCTGGCAGGCCCGGTCCATGGTCTTCTCGGCCATCATGCGGAAGGTGGTCCACTTGCCCCCGGTGATGGTGAGGAAGCCCTGGATCCCGTCCCGGGTGGGGTGGTCCAGGAGGGCCAGGGAGCGGGTCACGTCCCGGCTGTCCTGGCCGCTGAAGTTCTCCTGGTAGAGGGGGCGCACCCCGGCCCAGGCGCGGAGCACCCGGGCCCGGCTGATGCCTGGCACCAGCTTTTCCCCCTCCTCCAGCATGAGCTGCACCTCCCAGGGCTCGATGCGCAGGTTCTCCGGGTCGGCCACCTTCACGTCCGTGGTGCCGATGGCCACGATGGTGTGGATGGGCACGATGATGTCCCCGTCCGAGGGCATCTTGCAGCGGTTGACCACCGTGTTCACCAGGCGGTGGTTCATGGCCACCATGGTTCCCTTGCCCGGGATGATGCGCACCTCCGCGCCGGCCAGGGCGGCGATCTGCCCGGCCCAGGCCCCCGCGGCGTTGATGGTCATGTCCGCCCGAATGGTCACCAGCTGGCCGGAGACCATGTCCCGCACCCGGGCGCCCTGCACCCGCCGCTGGCCGTTGCGCTCCTCTAGCAGCAGCTCCTCCACCTGGTGGTAGATCAGGATGCGGGCCCCGGCCATGCGGGCGGCCTGGACAGTGGCGTGGGTGGCCAGGAAGCTGTCCGCGGAGGCGTCAGGCACCTCGAAGACCCGGCTGATCCGAGGGTTGAGCAGGGGCTCCCGGCGCAGGGCCTCGGCCACGGGGATCTCCGTGCAGGGGATGCCGATCTCGTCGCAGGCGGCCTGGAAGCGGTCCGGGTAGTCGCTCTCGGCCTCCTCTGGGGTGACCACGAAGAAGCCGCCGGTGTCCTCGATGCAGTGGGTGTGGGTGCGGCGCAGGATGCGGTTCTCGTGGATGCACTCCGCCGCGCTCTTGGGGTCCTTGACCACGTAGCGCCCGCCGCTGTGGACCAGGCCGTGGTAGCGTCCGGTGGTGCCGTGGGTCAGATCCCGTTTCTCCACCAGGATCACCTGGAAGCCCCGCAGGGCCGCGTCCCAGGCCACGCCGGCGCCGGTGGCTCCTCCGCCGATGACGAGAATTTCCGTTTCCAGGGTTGGCATGGATGGCTCCAAGGATGGTGGTGGTGCGTTGGTCAGGCGGTTGGGCGACTTGTCATCGGTTCGCCTTTTCACTCCTCATCCCCCGCCTCCTCCAGGGCCAGGAGACGGAGAACGTCCTCGATCTGGCCGGAGCGCAGGGCCTGCTCCGCGATCTGGCGGCACTGGGTCAGCTCGCAGCGGCGGACGGCCTGCTTGATCAGGGGGATGGCCGGGGGGATGACGCTCAGCTCCTGGATGCCCAGCCCCAGGAGCAGAGGCGTGGCCGCGGGATCGCTGGCGATCTCCCCGCAGATGGCCACCGGCGTCTCCGCCACGTAGCCGGCCTGGCAGGTCATGGCGATGAGGCGCAGGACCGTGGGGTCCAGGGCCGAGACCAGGCCGGCCACCGCGCTGTTGCTTCGGTCCGCGGCCAGGGTGTACTGGGCCAGGTCGTTGGTGCCCAGGCTCAGGTAGTCCACCAGCCGGGCCATGCGCTCGGCCATCATGGCCGCGGAGGGGACCTCGATCATGGCGCCCAGGCGGAGCAGCCCCTCCTCCCGGCACTTCCGGGCCCCTGGGATCTGCTGGAAGATCTGCAGGAACTCCCGCAGCTCCCGGACCAGGCTGACCATGGGCGCCAGGATGCGCAGCTCGCCGGCGATGCGCTCCTGGGCCAGCTGCACCAGCGCGGTGAGCTGGTCCCGGAGCAGATCCGGATGCTGGAGCAGGAAGCGGATGCCCCGCAGCCCCAGGAAAGGGTTGGCCTCCACCGGCTGGGCCACGTAGGGGATGGGCTTGTCGCCCCCCACATCCAGCAGGCGGATGGTCAGCGGGCGGCCGGGCATCTGGGTGGCGATGGCCAGGTAGGCCTCGAACTGGGTCTGGACTGTGGGCGGGGCGATGCGTTCCTGGAAGAGGTACTCGGTGCGCAGGAGGCCCACCCCGTCCGCGCCGGCCTCCACGGCCAGCAAGGCCTCGTCCGCGTGGTTGATGTTGGCCAGCACCGGCACGGTGCGCCCATCCCGGGTGACGGCCGGTTCCTTGGCCTGCTGGACCGCCGCGGCCCGGGAGATCCGCAGCCGTTCCTGGGCGTTCCGATACTTCTCCACCATCTCCGGCGGCGGGTCCACCAGGAGCTGGCCCTGGCTGCCGTCCACAATGCCCTGGCTGCCGTCCGGCGTCTCCAGGACCGGGCTGCCCAGGCCGCAGACCATGGGCAGACCCAGGCTGCGGGCCAGGATGGCCGTGTGGGCTGTGGGGGCGCTGTGGGCCAGGGCGATGCCCACGATCTTGTCCGGGTCCAGGTGGGTGGTGTCGAAGGGGGTGAGATCGTCGGCCACCAGCAGGGTCCCTGGCGGCAGTTGGCTCAGCTGTGTGGCCACTGGGGTGGCCCCCAGGTGGACCAGGAGTCGCTGGCCCACGTCCCGGATGTCTGCGGAGCGGCTGGCGAAGTAGGCGTCGTTCAGGGACTGGAAGGTCTTGATCAGCTCCGTGGTGGCCTGGTGGATGGCGGCGGCGGCGCTGGCCCCGGCCTGGATGTAGGTGTGGACGATCTCGTTCAGGGTGGCGTCGAAGAGGATCTCCCGGTGGACCAGGAAGATGTCCGCGATGAGGGGGCTGGCGTGTTCGCTCAGCCGTTGCAGCTCCCGATCCACCTTGGCTCGGGCCTCCAGGTAGCGCTGCCACTCCTCTTCCGGGGCTGTTTCCCCGCGTTCGGCCTCCTCTTCCAGGAGGGCAGGAAGGGGCTGGTAGACATGGATTCGACCGATGCCCACACCAGGGGCGGCAGGCAAACCAGCGTAGATCTTCACAGGTCGATGGTCACTTGGTGGGTCCGAGATGGGCAGGGGGCTCCTCCAGGAAGCGCTTCAGGGCCTGGAGGGCCTCCGCGGAGTCGGGCCCCGAGGCCCAGAAGCGCAGGGTGTGTCCTTGCCGGGCCTGGAGCTGCATGAGCTGCAGGATGCTCTTGGCGTTGACCACCCCGGACTCCCGGGTCAGATTCTGGGCCAGGAGCTGGCAGCGGTAGCGGTTGGCGATGCGCACCACCTCTTTGCCCTGGCGCAGGTGTAGCCCCAGAGGGTTGGCGATGGTGACCGTGGTGGAGGCAGTGGGCGCCGCGTCGCCGACATCCTGGGGCTGCTCGTCCTGTTGGTGGAAAAACTCGGGTCGATCCACGTTCATCGTTGTCTGTTGCCTCTCGCCCGCCTGTTGCCTCTTGCCCGCCTGTTGCCTCTCGCCCATTTCTGGCTTCTCTTCGGCTGGGCCTTCGCTCCTGGGTTTCTCAATCCTGGGCGATCTTCTGAAGGGTGCTGGCGGCCTCCGCGGCCAGGTTCACCTCCTCCAGGCTGCGGCCCAGGCTGGCCTCCAGCGCGGCCACGATGGCGCCCTCCACCAGGGGGGCGTTGCTCATGCGGCAACGCGCCCGCATGGCCGGGGGCAGCATCTCCAGGGCCACTTCCGTGCTCAACACTGCGCTGCCCATGTCCAGGAGGATGAGCACCCCATCCTCGGACCAGGCCTCCTGGATGGCCTGGGCGATGCGCACCGCGTCCGTGCCGATGTGGAACGCGCCCCGCTCGTCCATGAGGCCGCCGGCGGCGACGATGGTCACATCCTCGGTGCTCATCTGGTCCGCCAGCTCCTGGACGCCCTGGGCCAGTTTGTGGCTGTGGGAGACGATCACTAGGCCGATCACGTGTCCTCGCTTGCCCAACCGAAGGTGCGCTCCACGGCTTTCTTCCAGCCGGCGTAGCCCTGGGCCCGGCTGGCCTCGTCCAGCTGGGGATGCCAGTTTCGATCCTGCTGCCAGTTGGCCCGCAGGGCCTCCAGGTCCTCCCAGAAGCCCACGGCCAGCCCTGCGGCGTAGGCCGCGCCCAGGCTGGTGGTCTCCCGCACCTTGGGCCGCACCACCTCCGTGCCCAGGATGTCCGCCTGGAGCTGCATGAGGAAGTTGTTGGCCGTGGCGCCGCCGTCCACCTTGAGCCGCTGCAGGGGCACGCCGCTGTCCGCGTTCATGGCCTCCAGCACGTCCCGGGTCTGGTAGCAGATGGATTCCAGGGTGGCCCGGACGAGATGGGCCTTGTTGGTGTAGCGGGTCAGGCCCACGATGACCCCCCGGGCGTCGCTGCGCCAGTAGGGGGCGAAGAGCCCGCTGAAGGCCGGGACGAAGTAGCAGCCGCCGGTGTCGGGCACGCTCTGGGCGATGGCCTCGGTCTCGGCTGCGTCCTGGATCAGGCCCAGGTTGTCCCGCAGCCACTGGACCGTGGCCCCGGCCATGGCGATGGAGCCTTCCAGGGCGTAGACGGCCGGCGCGTCCCCCATTTTGTAGCAGACGGTGGTGAGCAGGCCGTTGCGGCTGTGTACGATCTCGGTTCCTGTGTTCAGGAGCATGAAGCAGCCGGTGCCGTAGGTGTTCTTGGCCTCGCCCGGGTCGAAGCAGGTCTGGCCCACGGTGGCCGCCTGCTGGTCGCCCAGGTCCCCGCAGACCGGGATGGCCGCGCCGAAGGGGCCGTCGGGCTGGGTGAGGCCGTAGATGCCTGGGTCGCTGCTGGGGCGGATGGCGGGCAGCATGGCCCGGGGGATGTCCAGGATGGCCAGGAGTTCGTCGTCCCACTCCAGGCGGCGCAGGTCCATGAGCATGGTGCGGCTGGCGTTGGTGGGATCGGTAACGTGCTGCCCGCCGGTCAGGTTCCAGATGAGCCAGGTGTCGATGTTGCCGAAGAGGAGCTCCCCGGCCTCCGCCCGCTCCCGGGCGCCGGGCACGTTCTCCAGGAGCCAGCGGATCTTGGGGCCGGAGAAGTAGGTGGCCAGGGGCAGGCCGGCGCCGTGGAAGAAGCGCTCCCGGTGGCCGTCGCCCTCCAGCTCCCGGCAGATGCGGTCCGTGCGGGTGTCCTGCCAGACGATGGCGTTGTGGATGGGCTGGCCCGTCTCCCGCTCCCAGATGACCGTGGTCTCCCGCTGGTTGGTGATGCCGATGGCGGCGATCTCCTGGGGCTGGATCTGGGCCTTGGCCAGGGTGTTGCGGATCACCTCCTGGGTGCGCTGCCAGATCTCCAGGGGATCGTGCTCCACCCATCCGCTGCGGGGGAAGATCTGCTGGTGCTCCTGCTGGTCGTAGGCCACCACGGATCCTCGGTGGTCAAAGAGCATGAAGCGGGTGCTGGTGGTTCCCGAGTCGATGGCGCCGACGTAGCTGGACATGGCTCAACTCCTGTGGCTGGCGTGGAAGTGGTGGGCTGTCCGTTCGAGTCCTCGGCCCAGGGGCCGGCAGGAGGCGGCTGGACCGGGGAGGATGGTCTTTGGCGAGCCGGTTCAGGGGTCCCCGGGTTTGGATGATGTGGAGCGCTCCTCTTTGCCGGCGCCGTTCTCCGCGGGGGCCACCAGGGTCTCCGCGGCGGTCTCGAAGAGGTAGTAGGCGCTGGTGGCTCCGGGATCCTGGAAGCCCACGGAACGGGGGCCCAGGTAGCTGGCCCGTCCTTTGCGGGCCACCAGCTCCACGGTGTGCTCCATGCCCAGCTTGGCCGCTTGGCGGGCGGAGGCCAGGGCCACGGCCAGGCTCTGGTTGGCCTCTGCGGCCGCCTCCAGGGCTTCCACCGCGGGCTGGATGGCGTCCACCATGGTCTTGTCCTCCAGGACGGCCTTGCCTCGCTGCTGGATCCCCTCCAGGCCGGTGCGGAACATGCGGGCCAGCTCCTGCAAGGTCACGGAGCGGTGCTGGTTGGCCACGGCCGCGGCCCGGAGGAAGAAGGTGCCGTAGAGGGGGCCGGCCGCGCCCCCCACCGAGCTGATCATGATCATGGCCACCGAGCGGAGCAGGCTGCCGATGTCCTTGCAGTTGTCGTCCGGCGCCTGGAGGCGCTCCAGCACCTTGACCATGCCCCGGCGCATGTTGGCCCCGTGGTCCGCGTCGCCGATGGCTGCATCCAGCTCAGTCAGGTAGTCCTCTTCCTGGATGATGCGGCGGGCGTAGGCCAGCAGCCACCGGCGGAATTGAGGGAGGGTGATCTCTTGGCCCATAGAATTCTCCGGGTGAACAGGCAGAGTGAACAGGCAGAGTGAACAAACAGGCGAGCGTCCGTGGGGGCATCCGCAGGTGCAGGTGGATCGGCGTCACCAGCGGAGCGCCGGGGTGTGGACCGGGGCGTCCCACAGGGCGGTGAGCTCAGGATCCAGGCGCAGCAAGGTCACCGTGCAGCCCCCTCGCCCCAGGCTGGTGAGGTAGTTGCCCACCAGCTGCCGCTGCACCACCACGCCCCGCTTCTTCAGGTAGCCGTGGATGTGGCGGAAGAAGAGGAAGAGCTCCAGCAGCGGGGTGCCGCCCAGCCCGCTGACCAGGGCCAGGACCTGATCCCCGGCCTGGAAGGGCAGATCCGCCACGATGGGCTCCATGAGGGCGTCCACGATCTCCTCGATGCCGTGGGAGACCCGGTAGTTGGTGCCTGGCTCGCCGTGGATGCCCACCCCCAGCTCGATGGTGTCGTCGGGCAGCTCGCCCGAGTGGATGGCCCGGGAGAGGGTGTGCACGTCCATGCCGATGCCCATGCTGCGGGCGTTCTCCACCGTGCGCTGGCCGACGGCGGCCACCTTTTCCAGGCTGAGGCCGGCCTCCGCGGCGGCGCCGGCGATCTTCATGCTGAGGATGGTGGCGCCCAGCCCGCGACGGTTCAGGGGGTTCTTGATGGCCACGTCGTCGTTGACCAGGATGGACTGGGCCAGGATGCCCTCCTCCTCGGCCATCTCCATGGCCAGGCTGGAGTTGAGGACCCCCCCGGAGTAGTTCTTCACGATGAAGAGCACCCCGGGCTGGCGGCCCACGTCCCGGGCTGCGGCCAGGAGCTGGTTGGGGGAGGCGCTGGTGAAGATGGGGCCGGGGCAGGCCGCGTCCAGCATGCCGGCGCCCACGTAGCCGGTGGGCAGGGGTTCGTGTCCGCTGCCGCTGCCGCTGATGAGGGCCACTTTGGGTTGGGACGGCGAGATCGCCCGGGTCACATAGTCCGGATCGAAGTGGACTCGGAGCAGATCGGGGTAGCAGAGGGCGAGCCCCTCCAGACTAGCTGTGATTGCACTGCCCGGTTTGGCCAGAAGATGTTGCATAGCGTGTGGGGTCGCGATGGATAGCGTGCAATCGTACCGTCCGAAGCACTGGTGGGAATGGAAGAGACCCAGGCCCACAGGATGGGTAGTGGCCGTCGCGGCCCCGGCTGCCCGCTGCCTCCAGGCGCCGAAAACCGGGGCCATCTCTGCCGGTATTTTATCCTCTTTTGCCCCTTTTTACAACGGACCGGGATTTCTCGGCCTGGGCGCGGCGGGGTGAGGAGGGGGCGTCTCTGGGGCTGCAGCCAGCCCAGGGCGCGAAAACACCCCGGGCTCTGGCAGGGGATTTCCAGCTCGGGGTGCTGCCGGGTTGCGCTGAGGATGGGCTCGGCCCCCTCTTCACCAGAGGGTGATGATCCGCTCCTGCCCGTTCTTCAGGCGCTCCCGGTTGGGCCGCAGGGAGAGGTAGACGGCCAGGAAGGCCATGACGCCGAAGAGCACCAGGGGCCAGCCGGAGATGCCGGCCATGGCGAAGATCAGGAGGGTGGCCAGGGAGCTGGCCCCCACGGAGAAGGTCCCCACCGAGGCCATGCGGGTCCACCAGATGAGCAGCGCGCCGGTGATCCAGACGATGCCGCCGGCCAGAGGGGAGATGGCCATGAGGGTGGCCGCGGTGGTGATGCCCCCGGCACCGCCGGAGAAGCCCAGGAAGATGGACCAGTTGTGCCCCCAGACCGCCGCGCCCCCGGCCAGGGCCACGGCCAGCTCCCGGGCCACAGGATCCGCGTTGGGGGCCAGGGCCTTCAGCGCGGATCCGACCAGGAGCACAGCCACGGCGCCCTTGAGGGCATCCCCCAGGATGGTGGGGATGGCGGCCTTCAGCCCGGCCGCCCGCCAGGCGTTGGTCCCGCCGATGCGTCCGCTGCCCACCTGGCGGATGTCCACGCCGTACAGCTTGCAGACCCAGAGCCCCACGGGAATGGAGCCCAGCAGATAGCCGAGCAGAGCGGCAACAGGCACAGCGAGCCAGTCCATGGCGCTTTCTCCTGGAGGGAAGGTCTGTCGGGCCCCTGGTTAGGGCCATCTGTTGAGGTGGTTTGCTCGAACGTTCCGGGTGGGGGATGGGGGAAGGTCGCGGGTCGGCGGACACGGCTGAGCGCTGGCCTGACGGACCAGCCCAGGCGTGGGCGCTAGGCCTCTGCGTCTGCGTTGGGGCCAGGGATCACGGGCAAGGGGCCTTCGGGTCGGGGCAGACGGGCGTCGGGCTGCTCCTGCTCCAGCGCGCCCTGCATGTGGAGCTCGCCGTCGAAGACTGCGCCGTCGTCCAGGAGGATGCTGTGCACGTGCAGGGCCCCGCTCACGTAGCTGCCGCTCAGGAGCTCCGCCCGTTGGGCCTGCAGGTTGCCGCTGAATCGGCCCCGAATGCTCACGTTCTTGGCCTGGATGTCGCAGAAGACCTGGCCGCTCTCGGTGATGATCACGTTGGCCGGCGTCTCGATGAGCCCGGCCTCCACGATGCCGTCGATGCGGATGCTGGTGTCCGAGCGCAGGACGCCGTTGAAGGTGGAGCGGGGCCCCAGGATCACCTCGATGACGTCGGGTTCCGGTCGCTTGGAGCGGTTGAACATGCAAACCTCCAGATCTACACCAGGATCAGCTTCTGGGAGATGCTGCGGCCCTGGTGGATGCGGTTGATGATGTCGGCCAGGAGCGGGGCGATGGAAATGACCTCGATCTTGGGATGGCGCTTCTCCGGCGGCACGGCGATGGTGTTGGTGACCACCAGCTTCTCGATGCGGTCGTCCGCGTCCAGCAGCTCCAGCGCGGAGGGCAGCAGGATGGGGTGGGTGATGGCGAAGGCCGCTTTGCCTTCTGCGCCGTGTTCGTAGAGGGCGTCCAGCTGCTTCAGGACGCTGCCCCCGGCCATCATGTCGTCGATGATGATGGGCCGCCGGCCCTGGATGTCCCCCACCACGTGGGTGGTGCTGGTCTGGGTGAAGCTGGTGCGCCGCTTCTGCATCACCACCAGGGGCAGGTTCAGGATCTCCGCGTACTTGCCCGCCATGCTGGCCCGGCCCACGTCCGGGCTGACGATGGCCGCGTTGCGGAACTCGGGCTTGCGGAAGTAGTCGGCCAGAATGGGCAGCGCGGTCAGCGGGTCCACCGGGATGTTGAAGAAGCCCTGGATGGCCCGGCTGTGGATGTCCACGTAGATGACCCGGGAAGCCCCCATGAGCTCCAGCATGTTGGCCACCACCCGGGCGCTGATGGCCTCCCGTCCCCGGGCCATGCGCTCCTGACGGGAGTAGGGGAAGTAGGGGATGACCACACTGACGCTGTGGACGCTGGCCCGCCGGAAGGCGTCCAGGTAGAGCACCAGCTCCATGAGGTGGTCGTTCACCGGCACGCTGCAGGGCTGGAGCAGGAAGATGTCCTGGTCCCGCACCACCTCGTCGATCATCACGTGGATCTCGCTGTCCGGCAGGCGGCGGGTGGTGGAGCGGCCCAGCTCCACGCCCAGGATGTCCGTGACCTCTCGGGCGAGCTCCGGGTGAGCGGAACCGGTGAAAATTCGCAGCGGATGGTAGGACACGAGCGCCTCCCCTGGGCCACATTCCCTGGGCCGCCGCCGGCAGAGGTGAACCGGCCGGCCAGCCTGCAAAGCCAGTTGCCAGAGCCAATTGCTTGGGCAAGGGCATTATATGATAGCATATCCGAGGGGTCAAAAAAGTGGGGAAACGCGGCCTGCCCAGCCAACCAGCCGCCCGTCCAGCAGCCATCCAGCACATCCATCCAGCACATCCAGCAGCCATTCAGCAAAGGAGACAGCCCCATGCAGAAGCTGCTTGTGGCCACCCGCAATCCGGGAAAAGTGGCCGAGTACCGTCGCCTCCTGGCGGACCTGCCCATCCAGCTGGTCACCTTGGACGAGCTGGGCGTCACCCAGGAGGTGGAGGAGACGGAGCCCACCTTTGCAGGCAACGCGGTCCTGAAGGCCCGCAGCTACGCCCAGATCACAGGGCTGTGGACCTGGGCGGACGACAGTGGCCTGGAGGTGGACGCCCTGGGAGGACGGCCGGGGGTGCTCTCGGCCCGGTACGCAGGACCGGACGCCACAGACGAGGCGCGTTGGCGCAAGCTGCTGGAGGAGCTGGCGGACGCGCCCCCGGAGAAGCGGACGGCCCGCTTCCGCTGCGTGGTGGCCATCGCCCTGCCCGACGGCCGGGTCTTCACCCGGGAGGGGAGCGTGGAGGGGCGGATCGCGGAGCGTCCCCGGGGCAGCCAGGGCTTCGGCTACGATCCCGTCTTCTATCTGCCCGAACTGGACGCCACCATGGCCGAACTTCCGCCGGAGGTCAAGAACCGGATCAGCCACCGGGCCCGGGCAGCCCAGGCGGCCAAGGAGGTGCTCCGGGCCCTGTTGGAGAGGGGCGACGGAGAGCTGGCGAAGGTCGACGGAGAGGGGTGACAAAATGGCAAGATCCGCGATGGCGGCGCCCGGGGGATCGCCCAATCACCCGGTCACCTAGTCATCCAATTCACCCACTCCCCTCTGGCAACAGATACAGATTGTCGCTGATCAGCTCCAGGTAGACGGTGGAATCCACGGGGTAGAGATCCTCCTCCCCGGGGTTGTAGACCACCGCGCCCATCAGGCGCCCGGCCACGTCGATGTCGTACTCGGCCAGGGAGCCCAGGTAGGCCGTGCGGTGGACCCGTCCTGGCAGGGTGACAGGACCGCCGCCGGCCTGGGGGTGCAGGCGAATGGACTCAGGCCGCACCAGCAGGGTGGCCTCTTGGTTGGGCTGGAAGTCGTACTCGGCCACGTGAGGCACGTGGATGACCTGCTCCATCAGCCGCACCTGCCACGCCTCCCCTTCCCGTCCCAGGACCGTCACCGGCAGGAAGTTGGCCTGGCCGATGAAGTCGGCCACGAAGCGATTCACCGGCTGCCGGTAGATCTGGAAGGCCGTGCCCACCTGCTGGATCCGCCCCTGGTCCATGACCACGATCTTGTCCGAGAGGACCATGGCCTCGTCCTGGTCGTGGGTCACGTAGACGCTGGTGATGCCCAGCTCCTGCTGGATGCGCCGGATCTCGCTGCGCATCTGCACCCGCAGCTTGGCGTCCAGGTTGCTCAGGGGCTCGTCGAAGAGGAGGACCTTGGGCTCCATGACCAGGGCCCGGGCCAGGGCCACCCGCTGCTGCTGGCCGCCGGAGAGCTGGTTGGGCGCCCGGTTCTCCAGCCCGGTCAGCTCGGTCATCTCCAGGGCCTGGGCCACCTTGTTGCGGATCTCCTGGGAGGGCAGCTTCTTGATCTTCAGGCCGTAGGCGATGTTGTCGAAGACGCTCAGGTGGGGAAAGATGGCGTAGCTCTGGAAGACCATGGCCATGTTGCGCCGGTTGGGGGGCAGGTTGTTGATCTGCTGGCCTTCCAGGAGGATGCGCCCCTCGGTGGGGAACTCGAAGCCGGCGATGAGGCGCAGGGTGGTGGTCTTGCCGCAGCCCGAGGGCCCCAGCAGGGTGACGAACTCCCCCTGCTGGATGGCCAGATTCACGTTGTCCACGGCCCGGACTTCCCCGCTGCCGTCTCGGCTGGCGAACACTTTGCTCAGGTTTTCCAGTTGCAGGAACACGGATGAAACTCCCATGAAGTGGTCGATGGTGGGGCGGGCCGGGGATCAGCCGCCGCCCAGGGTCAGGTCCACGTCCTGGCCGCCGGCGAAGGTGCGCCCCAGGAACAGGTACATGAGGCCGATGGCCGCCAGCACGATGGCGATGAGGATCACCGAGTAGGCCGCGGCCACGCTCATGCCTCCCTGCTCCACCTCGCTCAGGATCCAGACGGTGAGGATGGGCCACTCCGCGGTGGTGAGGAAGATGATGGCGGAAAGGCTGGTCATGTGCCGGGCGAAGGCGAAGATGAGGCCGGCGATGAAGGCGGGCAGGATCAGGGGCAGGGTGATGTGGCGGAAGGTGTACTGGGCGTCCGCCCCCAGGTTGGTGGAGGCCTCCTCGATGGCCGGGTCGATCTGCTGCAGGGCGGCCACCCCGGCCCGGACAGAGGCGGGCAGGCTGCGCACCGCGTAGGCAGCGATGACGATGTAGGGGGTGCCCACCAGGGCCAGGGGTTTGCCGAAGAAGATGAGGGCGGCGTTCAGGGCCAGGATGCCCCCAGCCAGCCAGGGGCGCAGGCGTCGCTCCACCTGCATCAGCGCGTAGACGCCCAGGACCAGGTAGGTGAAGCCCAGGATGGCCATGGTGGGCCGGGTGAAGACCTTGATGAAGGTGCTCAGCCGGGTGATGATCTTGGGCCAGACGGTCCCAGGGAGCTGGCGGCCCCAGACGGCCAGGGGGTCGGTCAGGGAGGGGCTCAGGTTGTAGATCACCAGCAGCCCGGCCATGACCAGGAAGGCCCCCACTACGTTGCGGCGTCGTGCCGGGAGTGCGCCCCGGGCCCCGATCAGCCCCAGGAGCAGGAAGGCCCCGGCCACCCACATGCGCCAGGCCTCCTCCGAGAACTGGAAGATGCTGGGCAGCCAGTCGATGCCGTAGCCCAGGATCGTCCCCGCGGCCAGAATGGCCACCCGCTTCCCCCAGCCCTGGACGCTGTTGCTCACCAGGTAGGCGGCCAGCAGGGCGTAGATGAGCCCCACGGCCACCATGGGCGCGTTGATGAAGGCCACAATGTAGCCGATGCCCAGAATGGTCCCGGGCACAGCGCCGCCCAGGTTGGAGACGAAATCTAGGCTCTCCTTGCCGGAGAAGGTCTTGCGCACCACCAGGAAGGCGATGATCATGCCGGTGAGGCCGGCGATGGGGGTGGCCACCGCGGAGAGGAAGGTGGTGGAGAGGATGGCGTTCAGGCCTCGGGTCAGGGCCACGCTGTAGTGGGTGAAGTCCAGGGTGTAGTCAATGCCCCACAGGCGGGTCAGGGAGCCCATGAGGATGGAGGCGTAGAGGGCCACGATGAGCCCCAGGGTGAGGAAGGTGCCGGTGATGAAGCTCCAGCGGATCAGGGGCTCCTTGACCAGGAGCTGGCCGCCGGTGGGTTTGCCCGTCACCGCCACGTAGGAGCGGCGGCTCACGTAGTAGCGCTGGAGCAGGAAGACGGTCAGGGTGGGGATGAGCAGGACCAGGGAGAGGGCGGCGCCCTTCTGCTGGTCGTACTGGCCGTTGATGGCCAGGAAGATCTCCACCGAGAGGACCGTGGTGTTGCCGCCCAGGAGCAGCGGGTTGCCCAGGTCCGCCAAGGACTCCACGAAGAGGAGCAGGAAGGAGCCGGCCAGGCCCGGGATGAGCAGGGGCAGGGTCACCGTGCGGAAGATGTGCCACTTGCTGGCCCCCAGGCTCAGGGCCGCCTCCTCCATGGCCGGGTCCAGGCGTTCCAGCATGGCCCGGATGATCAGGTAGGCTACGGAGAAGAAGGTGATGATCTGCACGAAGACCAGGCCGTCGATGCCGTAGATGTCGTTGACCCCGGCGCTGAAGTCGATGCCCAGGAGGCGCTTGGTCACCAGGCCGGCCCGTCCGAAGAGGAGGATGCTGGCGATGGCGATGGCGAAGGGGGGCGAGATGGTGGGCAGCAGGGTCAGCACGTGGAAGAAACGGGGCATGGGCACGTTGCAGCGCACCATGGTGTAGGCGAAGATGAAGCCCAGCAGGGTGCCGCCGGTGGCCGTGGCCAGGCCCATGGTCAGGGTGTCCCGCACCACCTGCCAGTTGTGGGCCCGATAGTAGGGATCGAAATATTGCTGGAAATAGACCAGACTGAAGTCGCCGCTGACCGGGTCAAAGAAACCCTGCCAGACCACCCGAAGCAGGGGGTAGGCCACGAAGAGGAAGACGAACATGCCCACGATGAGCAGTCCGATGGCCAGGACCGGATCCTGGCCGATGAGGCGGATCTCCTGCCAGCGGCGCCAGAGGTTGGCGGCCAGGCCGTTGCGACGAGAGGACGTGGGTTGGGATGCGATTTGGGCCATGGTAGTGGAAAGGGCCGGGGACCCGGCAGATCGAACGATCCGTCGGGTCCCCGGGGGCCAGGCAGGGCTGGCAGGTTACTTCTTCAGGTTCTCCGCGCCGGCGATCTCGTTGGTGAACTTGTCCACGAAGGCCTTCTTGTTCTCGCCGCACCACTGGAAGTCGTAGTCGATGAGGTTCACTTCCAGCAGCTCGGGGCGGGAGGCCTTGGCGCCCTTCACCGTGGGGGCCTGGTAGGCCTCGTACTTGGGGCCCAGCTCCTGGGTTTCCGGCTCCAGGGCCCAGTCGAACCACTTCTTGGCCGCGTCCAGGTGCTTGGCCCCGGCGATGATGCCCATGCCGCCGATCTCGTAGCCCGTGCCCTCCTCAGGGAAGCTGAGGACCAGGGGCGAGCCCTTCTCGATCTCGGCCACGATGTCGTGGGAGAAGACGATGCCCACCGCGGCCTCGCCCTGGCCCACGAACTTGGCCGGGGCTGCGCCGCTCTTGGTGAACTGGAGCACCTGGCCCGCATACTTCTTCAGGAACTCCCAGCCGGCCTCTTCGCCCTTGATCTGCAGGATGGTGCAGAGGGCGGTGTAGGATGTGCCGGAGCTGGAGGGGTGGGCCACCATGAGCTGCCCCTTGAACTCGGGCTTCAGCAGGTCGTCCCAGCTGCGGGGCGGCTCCACCCCCGGGTTCTCCTCCAGGAAGTTCTTGTTGGTGGCGAAACCCAGGGAGCCGATGTAGACGCCGGCCCAGTAGTTGTCCGGGTCCTTCATCAGGTCCGGATCCTTGATGTTGGCCATGTTGGGGGAGTCGTAGGCCTGGAGGAGCCCTTCCTGCTTGGCGGCGATGAAGCTGTCCACCGGGCCGCCCCACCAGATGTCGAACTGGGGGTTGTCCTTCTCGTTGCGCAGGCGGGTCAGGGACTCGCCGCTGGACATGCGCACGAAGTTGACAGTGATGTTGGGGTACTTCTTCTCGAACTCAGCCTTCATCCCCTCGCACCACTGCACCTGAGGCGTGCAGAGCAGGTTCAGCTCCGTGCTCTCGGTGGCGGCGGCCTCCTGGGCGCCACCTCCCTGGGAGGCCGGCGGCGGAGGTGCGGGGCAGGCAGCCAGGGCCAGGGCGGCCAGCAGTAGGACTGGGATGATCCAGAACAGTCTGTTGCGCATGGTCTTTCCTCCATG
>CAYQEB010000062.1:0-6401 GCA_964416395.1 uncultured Caldilineaceae bacterium
GCGGTTGTGGACCAGGACCACCACGTCTGTGTCCGAGTTCACCGAGAAGCGGGGGGTGATGATGTCCGTGAAGACGGTGCCAGGCTTATCGAACAGGTACACCACCGGCATGCTGGCCAGATCCTGGAGGGCGTCCAGGCTCACCGGCCCTTTGCGCCCGGCCCGGCGCACGCTATCCCCCACCACTTCCGCCTCGTTCATGTAGACGGTCAGGGTGCGGTGTTCGTTGTCCACCACCAGGGAGGGCCGGGAGTGCTCCGGCGTCTCCTGGGCTTCCGTCACCGTGAAGGCCGACCAGACCCCGTCCGGCGTGCGCTTGAAAAGGCGCAGCAGCGGGTCGGTGGGATTGCCACTCTCCGTCTTCACCGCGAAGTACATGTTGCCGTCCCCATCCCGGGCCGAGCTCACGTGATCATCCGATTGCTCCACGCCCACCGGGCCTGGGATGCTGGCCGACTCGTCGTTCCAGCTGGCCGGGTCCGTGGGATCCGCGTCCTGGGGAATGGTCCAGAAGTAGAAGCGAGTGGGCGCCCCTTCTTCCCCGTTCTCGCCCGCGAAGAGCCCCAGGTAGGTGACGCCTCCCTGCTGAAACTCAGTCCAGACGGTGACGCCCACATGGGCCCCGCTGTTCAGGTTCACCGGCGCCGGCAGCCAGGTGCTCCCCCCGTCCGTGGACTGCTGGACCAGCAAGCCGCCCGCCTTCATCACCGAGGCCCAGATGCGACCGTTGGGACTCACGTAGAGCGCGGCCGGGGAGTTCCCCCCCAGATAGCCGCCAGGCTGGGCCAGCCCCGGGATCACCACCCCCGCACCCGGAGCCCCCACCTGCATGGCGTAGCTGTCCCCCACCGGATCGTAGCTCAGCCGCCAGAACTCCGTCTGGGCCGCGTGGCTGCTCAGCACGTAGAGCATCCTGTTCCCGTCGTCCCAGAAGGCGTCGGGCCGGGCGTCGTCCCGGTCATCCAGCTCCACCCCGGTGAAGGTCTGGGCCCCCGGCACGTCCAGGAGCAGGTAGTGGTCGCTGGTGCCATCCCCGTCGTCCCTGGGCACGATGGCGTCCCAGCGCTGCTGATAGCTGTTGTACCAGAGCCGGCTCTGGTTGGGCTTCCCATAGATCTCCGGGTTCTGGAAGGTGCTGGTGTCCGAGCCTGCGATGAGATCGCTGACCTGGGCCATCTCGGCCAGGCCAATGGCCATGCCTGTGACGACCAGGGCAAGCAGCACGGCGTAGAGGGCGATGGTCTTGATATGGGGGGCGATGCGCCAGTTCATGGATGGGTCCTTTGCCTGCGATGGACGGGTCGGATCAGTGGTTCGCGTTGTTGAATATCAAGGGCAAATAAACGAACTCGTAGCTCTCCTGGAGGTGCCAGACCTGGGCGTCGGTGCGGTTGTGGACCAGGACCACCACGTCTGTGTCCGAGTTCACCGAGAAGCGGGGGGTGATGATGTCCGTGAAGACGGTGCCAGGCTTATCGAACAGGTACACCACCGGCATGCTGGCCAGATCCTGGAGGGCGTCCAGGCTCACCGGCCCTTTGCGCCCGGCCCGGCGCACGCTATCCCCCACCACTTCCGCCTCGTTCATGTAGACGGTCAGGGTGCGGTGTTCGTTGTCCACCACCAGGGAGGGCCGGGAGTGCTCCGGCGTCTCCTGGGCTTCCGTCACCGTGAAGGCCGACCAGACCCCGTCCGGCGTGCGCTTGAAAAGGCGCAGCAGCGGGTCGGTGGGATTGCCACTCTCCGTCTTCACCGCGAAGTACATGTTGCCGTCCCCATCCCGGGCCGAGCTCACGTGATCATCCGATTGCTCCACGCCCACCGGGCCTGGGATGCTGGCCGACTCGTCGTTCCAGCTGGCCGGGTCCGTGGGATCCGCGTCCTGGGGAATGGTCCAGAAGTAGAAGCGAGTGGGCGCCCCTTCTTCCCCGTTCTCGCCCGCGAAGAGCCCCAGGTAGGTGACGCCTCCCTGCTGAAACTCAGTCCAGACGGTGACGCCCACATGGGCCCCGCTGTTCAGGTTCACCGGCGCCGGCAGCCAGGTGCTCCCCCCGTCCGTGGACTGCTGGACCAGCAAGCCGCCCGCCTTCATCACCGAGGCCCAGATGCGACCGTTGGGACTCACGTAGAGCGCGGCCGGGGAGTTCCCCCCCAGATAGCCGCCAGGCTGGGCCAGCCCCGGGATCACCACCCCCGCACCCGGAGCCCCCACCTGCATGGCGTAGCTGTCCCCCACCGGATCGTAGCTCAGCCGCCAGAACTCCGTCTGGGCCGCGTGGCTGCTCAGCACGTAGAGCATCCTGTTCCCGTCGTCCCAGAAGGCGTCGGGCCGGGCGTCGTCCCGGTCATCCAGCTCCACCCCGGTGAAGGTCTGGGCCCCCGGCACGTCCAGGAGCAGGTAGTGGTCGCTGGTGCCGTCGTTGCTCGCCTTGGGCACGATGGCGTCCCAGCGCTGTTGATAGCTGTTGTACCAGAGTCGGCTCTGGTTGGGCTTCCCGTAGAGCTCCGGGTTCTGGATGGTGCCGGTGTCCGAGCCCACAACGGGGCCAGCCACCTGGGCCATCTCGGCCAGGCCCGGAGCCATGCTCGAGAGGAGCAGAGCCAGCAGGGCGGCGCGAAGGACGATGTTTCCAATACGGGAAATTTTGATACGGAAAATCTTGACATGGAGGGATTTGATGTGGGGAGCGATAGGCCAGTTCATGGATTTGGGATCTCTGATTTCCGATCTCGGCGACGTGGTTTCCGATGTGGTCTCTTAAGGATGTGGTCTCTTAAGGGTGCAATCACTTTCGATGTGTTCGCTTACGAGGTGAACTTTGCTACGAAACGAACTCGGTTACGAAACGAACTCGACAAAGCGCCTTTTCCTTCCGTTTTCTCGGTTCCGCTGGCTGAAGGGAAGAAGCGACAGGAAGGGCTGGAATGCTCACAGGCTTGTGGACCGGCACAGGGTGGGGTTCCAGCAAGGATGCTTCTCTTTTGAAGGGGCGGCCGCGGTGAGACAACATCCTCCAGGGGCCATACCCCATTGTACCCTAAGATTCTAGGCTGCTATCTTTAAATTGGATTACAGAATGGCCTCGAAACCGAGAGCGGCCGAAGAGAGCCGAGAGACACGCCCAGGCAGATGGGGCGGGGATCTCCAGCCCGCTTCCGCCAGCCGCTGTTCCAGGCCCGACCGCGGCCTACGACCTCCCCTTCGAGCTCAGGAAGGCCTCCACCCGCCCCCGCACCGTCGCGTAGACCACCTCCAGGGGCTGGGAGGCGTCCACCCGCACGAAGTGGGGAGAGCCCTTCCCCTGGGCCAGCATCGCCTCCCGGAAGGCCTGGAGCTCGGCCAAGGAGAGCCCTTCCTGCTTCCGCTCCAGGAGCATGGCCGGCGGCGCATCCAGGAAGATGACCAGGCCCGGTTGGGGGTAGAGGTGATTCAGGCACCAGAGGTGAAAACGGTCCGGCCAGGCCAGGCCGCGCCGGGCTTCGGGCTGGTTCTGCTCCGCGTACTCGTAGACGAAGTGGCGGTCGAAGAGCACCGTGTAGCCGCGCAGCTCGTAGCTCCAGACCACCAGCTGCCGGTACCACTCCTCGGCCAGGCGGTGGAGGGTCCGAGCCACCAGGCCCAGGACGCCCCGCTCCCCGGGCTGCTGCTCCAGCTGACGGTTGTAGACGGGCTCCGGCGGCAGCGCCTGGTCGCCCGCCGCTTTCCGATAGGAGCGCCGCTTCCACCACAGGATCAGCCGGGCGGTGGGCAGGGTCACGTTGGCGGACATGAGGCTCGTCCCCATGTAGATGCGAACGGTGGGCCCAGGGAGATCCGCCAGCAGGCGCTGGGTAATGGTGGTCTTGCCTGCGCCGTCCAGGCCGATCAGAGCGATGGTGCTCATGCGTCCCCCACCCAAGGCTCCATGGCCTGGTAGAGCGCCCGGAGGGAGACCGGGTAGGGATGGACCACCCGATGGGCGCTCTTCCCCGCCAGAGCACGCGCCAATCCCGCCGCCTGCCGGGCCGGGATCTCCTCCAGGAAGGGGTTGGCCCGCTCCGGGAAGGCGAACCGGAAGGCCCGGTGGAACTCCTGGAAGTAGAACAGCTCCGCCAGGTTGGAGTGGACCATGCGCCGGGCCACCTCCTGGCCGGAACAGGCGGTCACCTGGATGCCCGGCTGGGCGCGGCTCAGGAGCAGGAAGATCCGGTCCACCGACGCCATCCCGGCGTGGATCCGGCCCGGGAAGAGACGCTCCGGGTGGAGCACCAGACGCCGCTGTCGCTCCAGGGAAGGCAGGGCCCGGCCCAGGAGATCCAGGGGGAAACGCTGGGCCAGCCCCAGCTTCTCCCCTGCCCGGTGCAGGGCCCCCAGCAGACGAACGGCCTGGAAGAGCAGCCGCTTCCCGGCGGGGATCCCCGGCAGGAGCTGGGGAATCTGCCGCAGCTGCCACTCCCACACGGAGATGGGAACGGGCAGGCCGAACATGCGCCCCCCGTCCGGCGCCAGGAGCACCACCTCGTCCCCCACGTACTCCGCCCCCTGGCTGGCGAAGGCCAGCAGGCTCTCCGTCTTGCCCCCCTTGGTCCAGCCCAGCGCCAGGACCCCTTTTCCCCGAAAGCGGAAGGCGGAGCCGTGGACCGGGATCCAGCCCTTGGCCAGGAAGCTCAGGGCCAGGATCTCGTGGAGGAGCGGCACGATCCCTGTCCCGCGCTGGCAGCGGATGGTGCAGGCCTGGCCCAGCTGATCCATGGGAATGGCGGCCTGGGCTCGGCCCTTGCCATCCAGCAGGAAGAACTCCTCCTGGGTGAAGCCGGCCCAGTGCAGGCCCAGGTAGGTGAGCTGGGGCGGCGTGGCCATCTCCTGGAAGCGGACGGTGATGTCCGGCTGGCCACGGGACTCGGACAGGGGCTCGGGCAGGGGCTCCCCCAGGAGCGCCCGCAGGGAGGCCAGGTCCTGGGGGGCCGGGTCCACCAGGCGCACCCGCAGCAGGCCCTGCAGATGGAAGTCCACCCAGGGCGCGTCCCGGCGCCCTTCCGGGGCCGATCCCCGGAGAATGTTCCGGTCGAGGTCCGGTCGCATGGGGTTCTGTTCCTGGGCCAGCTCCGGCAGGGATCGGCTCATGCGCGCTTGGATTCGGCCTGCAAGGGCCTGTCGTACTGGCGCTTGGCCCGCTCCTCGGACGAGAAGAGGAGCCGGATCACCCGCGCCACGTCCCACAGGAAAGGCGCGGGGTCCCGCCAGGAGAAGACGGCGAAAGCCTTGGGCCCACGCCAGGAGCGCAGCCACTGGGCCAGGGTCAGCTCCTTGCGCCGCCAGTGCCAGAGCCCGGACTGGAGATCCCGGCGCAGGTGGATCCATTTGACTGTGGGCCGGCGCAGGCGATTTTCCGGCAGAGGCCATCCCAGCAGATCGCAGTACATGGTGTAGAGGAGCTCCAGGCCGGCCGCCTCGCCGTTGGTGGAGCGCCCGGTGGGCCGGCCCACGTTGGGCTCCACGATCAGGAACTTCCCGGTGCGGGCGTCCAGCTTCATCTCCAGGTAGCCCAGCCCCCGATGCTGCACCCGGCGGTAGAGGTCCAGGGTGGCCTGCTCCACGATGGGGTTGGGCTCCATCTGGCTCAGGCAGCTCTGGCCGGTGGTCGGGGGCCACTGGCGCAGCTTGCGGGTGGTGAAGGAGAGGATGGGCCGCCCATGCCGGTCGAAATAGCAGTTGCAGGAGAACAGGTTGGTGTCCGGCCCAGGGATCCAGTTCTGGACGATGAAGCCAGGAGCCCAGCGGTGGTAGCGGTCGTAGAGCCCCAGGAGCTCCTCCCGGTCCCGCACCAGGAAGGCCTTGGCGATGGTGTTGGCCTCCCACTCGGGGGCTGCGCTCAGGGGGGGCTTCATGATGCAGGGGAACTCCACCTCCTGGGCCGCCTGCTCCATCTCCTGCCGGGAGTGGACCATGAAGGTGGTGGGGATGGGCAGTCCCTCTTCCTGGGCGAAGCGGTAGAAACGCTCCTTGTCCATCAAGGTCTCCAGCACCTGGTGTTCCGGCAGCAGGATGTGGTACCACTCGGCCAGTCGCTCCCGGTATTTGGAGACCAGGAGCACGTTGGCGTCCTCGCAGGGGAAGAGCACCGCCTTGGGCCCCAGTTTCGGCCCCAGGGCCTCCAGGGTGTCGATGAGGGCGGGCGTCTCCGTCTCCGTGAAGAGGACCGCCTGGCAGACGTTGGTCCGGGCGTAGTAGTCCTGGCGGTCCCGGGCCAGGCCGATCACCGGCACGCCTCGCCGGGCCAGGACTCTGGCCGCCTGCAGGCCCTGGAGGCTGTCCAGTCCGATGAGCACCGCGTAGGGCTGCTCCGGCTGGGGAATCGTCAGTTCGTTCAAGGTGTGTTCGTCCAGTGCTAGGCGCATGGTGCGTGGTGTGTGAAACGTGA
>CAYQEB010000062.1:6501-11295 GCA_964416395.1 uncultured Caldilineaceae bacterium
TTCAAGGTGTGTTCGTCCAGTGCTAGGCGCATGGTGCGTGGTGTGTGAAACGTGATGCGTGCGGTCAGAGCGCTGTTCCCACGGGAGGCTCTACGCGCCCCGTCCTCACCGCCCGCACCCGGCTTTCCACTCCGGCCCCAGCCGCTCCAGGCTGATGGCCGCGTCGTCCGCGTAGATGACCGGGTCGTCCGGGGTGATGCGGTCCGTGTAGTTGTCCAGGCTCCAGTGGACGTTCTCCGCGATGGCCGTCTGCACGCCGTCGATGTCGAAGATCTTCACACCGTCCTGCCAGATAGCGATGCGGCCGCTGTTGTCCTGAGCCCGGCGGTAGAAGGCCTCCACGTGGACCCACTGGCCCACGGGCACGGAGAGGCGCTCGCCGGTCAGCTGATGGTGGTGCGTCTCCTGGCGGATGGCGTCCCACAGGTAGAAGACCAGGTCGCCGTTGGAGCGGTTGCCCACGTTCAGGACCCACATGGGCTGGCTGCTCTCCGCCTTGGACTTGAACTGGAAGACGTTCCACCAGAGGCTGGTCTGGTACCGCTCTGGGAAGAGCAGCCAGGCGCTGTAGTAGGCCTCCGCCGGGTTCTCCTGCCAGCGGAAGATGCGGGCCGCCTGGAGCTTCCCCGCGGCCCCCTGGATGCCCAGGGCCAGGGCGTACCGGCCACAGTGGGCCACCTGGTCCGTGACGGTCACCCAGCCCGTGCCCGTGGTGAAGACCGCCTCCCCCTGGCCGGCCAGCCACTGAGAGAGATCCCCGGTCTCCATGTCCGCCTGCCAGAGCAGCGAGCCGGGAGATCCCTGGCTGGCGGAGGCCGGGGCGGCAGTCGCCGGGGCCGAGGCGGAGAGGGGAGAGGGGGTCCTGGGCCGGGAAAGCGGGCTGACGTTGGGGTCCGGCGTGAGCATGACGCACCCGGAGGCCAGGAAGAGCAGGCCGAGCAGAACGGTCAGCAGCAATCGGACTCGTCCCAGGGGGTTCACGGCAAGGCCACCTTCTCCTGGGAGCGGGCATGGGCCAGCTTCTCGTAGGCCTGGAGCAGCTTGGGCACGGAGTAGCGCCAGGCCAGCTCCGTCTCGATGCGCCGCCGTCCGAAGGCGCCCATCCGGGCCCGGCGCTCGGGATCGTCCATGAGCGCCGCGATCTTGCGGGCGAAGTCCAGCTCGTCGTTGGGCTGGGCGTAGAGGGCCGCTTCCTGGGCGGTGAAGCGGTGCTCCGTCAGGTCGAAGGCCACGATGGGCTTGCTCAGGGCCATGTACTCGGTCATCTTGATCATGGTGGAACGGTCCGTGAACGGGTTGCGGGGATCCGGATCCAGGCAGATGTCCGCGGTGGAGAGATAGCGCACCAGATCCTCGTCGGAAACGCGCCCAGTAAACCACACATGCTCCTCCAGCTCCAACTCGACGCGCAGCCGCTGCAGCCCCTCCCAGGCGTCCCCTTTGCCGATGAGCACCGCGTAGAAGTCCGTCCGGCCCAGGTCGTAGCGCAGGCGATGCAGGGCCCGGAGCAGGTAGTCCAGGCCGTCGTGGAAGCCCATGTCCCCCACGTAGCCCAGGATGATGGGGGCCTTGGCCCGCAGCTCCGGATCCGGCGGTGCGGGGCGCAGACGCTCCAGGTCTGGCCCGTTGCGCACGATGGTGATCCGCTCCTCCGGCGCCTGGCTGCGGGCCATCTCCATGGCCTTGTAGGACTGGTTGGTGGCGATGATGTGGTCCGCTAGCCGGCAGGAGAGCTTCTCGAAGAAGGCCAGGGCCCGGTAGACCACCCGGCTGCCCTCTCCCTGGAAACGGGCGTAGTACATCTCCGGCGACAGGTCGTGGTGATCGAAGACGAAGCGCTTGCCCAGGGGCTTGTAGAGGGCGGCGATGAGGACCATCACATCCGGCGGGTTGTGGGCATGGATCACGTCGAAGCCCTCCCGCAGCAGGGCCCAGAGGCTGAGGAGCAGCATGGAGACCAGGGCCTGGCCGTACTCCAGCAGATAGCCCAGGAAGCCGTTGCCGTCCGGCGGCCTGGGGAAGCGGTAGACCCGCACCCCGTCCACCACCTCCTGCCAGGGCTGGTTCCGGCCCCGCTGGGCGATGACCGAGACCCGGTGGCCGGCCTGGGTCAGGGCCTGGGCCTCCCGGCGCACCCGGCTGTCCTGGGGGTAGGGGTTGTTCTCCAGCAACATCAGTATGCGCAGTTTACCAGCAGATGCCTTCATAGTTCCCCCGCACCGGGCGAGTCTGCCCGTTCTGTTCCCTGTAACCGTTGTGACCGTTCCGTTCGGCTGGCCGGGCCACCCCCACCAGGTCGATGAGGATCTGGTCCTCCCGGAGCATGGCCGGCACCTGGCGGAAGCTGGGGCTGCCATTGGTGACCACCAGCACCTCCGCCCAGCGGACCACCTCCTCCAGGCTGGGGCGCATGAGGGAGGCGATGTGGGGGATCTCCCGCTCCAGAAAGGAGCGGTTGGCCCCGATGAGCTTGTCCGGCTCCACGATCTCGTCGAAGACCGCCAGCTGATAGCCCCGGCCCACCAGGGTCTCGATGAGGGGGACCACCGGGCTCTCCCGCACGTCGTCGGTGTTGGATTTGAAGCTGAGCCCCAGGATGCCGATGCGCTTGCGGCCCGT
Organism: uncultured Caldilineaceae bacterium; assembly: GCA_964416395.1. Lineage (GTDB taxonomy): Bacteria > Chloroflexota > Anaerolineae > Caldilineales > Caldilineaceae > S144-5. Next base: position 9,121 of record CAYQEB010000062.1, read on the forward strand.
GGCCTCCACCATGCGGATGCCCCGCTGGATGTGCTGCTGGTTGCTGGCCAGGATGGCGCTCAGCACCGGGATCTCCGCGTCCCGCTCCTTGGCCCGATAGAGGAGGGCCCGCACGTCCTTGGGCAGGCAGGATCCGCCGAAGGCGAAGCCCGGGCGCAGGTAGGCCGGGGAGATGTTGAGCTGCCGGTCCTGGACGAAGATCTCCATCACCTTCTGGCCGTCGATGCCGTGGAGCTTGCAGAGGCTCCCCACCTCGTTGGCGAAGACCACCTTCAAGGCGTGGAAGGCGTTGTTCACGTACTTGACCATCTCCGCGGTCTCCAGATCCACCCGCACCACCGGCGCGTCCACGGCGTGGTAGAGGGCCTCCACCGCGTCGCCGCTGGGCGGGTCCAGCTCGCCGATGACGATCTGGCTGGGCGCGTAGTAGTCGGCGATGGCGCTGCCCTCCCGCAGGAACTCCGGGTTCATGCTCAGGCCGAAATCCACCCCGGCCCGCTTGCCCGAGGCCTCCTCCAGGACGGGCAACACCTGCTCCCGCACAGTGCCGGGGAGCACGGTGCTGCGCACCACCACCACGTGGTACTCCTCTTTGACCGCCAGGGCCTGGCCGATCTCCCGGCTCACGTTCTCGATGTAGTCCAGCTTCAGGCTGCCGTTGCTGTTGCTGGGCGTGCCCACGCAGATGAGGCTGATGTCGCTCTCCAGGACGGCCTGGCGGCTCTCCAGGGTGGCGTGGAGCCGCTCCTCCGCCACCATGCGCTGGACCAGCTCGTCCAGCCCTGGCTCGATGATGGGCGAGCGGCCAGCCCGGATCTGCTCCACTTTGTGGGGGTTCACATCCACCCCGATGACGTCGTGACCGTCCTGGGCCAGGCAGGCCGCAGAGACGCAGCCCACGTATCCCAGACCGAAAATGCTTACTTTCATGGTTGCCTTCTTGGGTTGAACTCAGGTTGAAATCGATACTTCTGGAATGGTTGGTTCGTTGCTTCGTTGATTGGTGGATTGGTTGATTGGTTCGTCGGCTGGCGGGCCGGTTCGCCCCTAGCCGCGGAGCTGGATGGCCTCCCCGGGCTCATCCAGGCGGATGGGCTGGTCGATGAACAGGCGGTGCCAGATCTCCACCCCCATCAATCCCCAGATGAGCAGCCCGTGATCCGCAAAGCCGGACTCGTGCTCGTCCAGGAGCTTGGCCACGAAGGCCGGGTCGAAGAGCCCCCGTCGGGCCAGGGCGTCGGGCGCCAGGGTGTCCCGGACGAAGGGGCGCAGCTCCCGACGGAACCAGTCGTAGATGGGGATGGGGAAGCCCTTCTTGCTGCGGTGGACGATGCTGTCGGGCAGCAGGGCGCTGGCCACCTGCTTCAGCAGGTACTTGCGGGTCATGCGCCGCAGCTTCATGTGGGGGGGCAGGGCCGCGGCGAACTCCACCAGCTTGTGGTCCAGCAGAGGCACCCGGGCCTCCAGAGAGTTGGCCATGCTCATCTTGTCCCCCCGCAGGAGCAGGTAGTCGGGCAGCCAGAGCTTGGTGTCCACATAGAGCATACGGTGCAGGGGCGTGCGGGCGTCCGTCCGGGCCAGGGCCTGGCCGAAGACGTGGTCCGAGGAGATGCCTCCGTTCAGCCGCTGGCGGAAGCCCCCGGCCAGGAGCCGGGCTTTCATCTCCTGGTTGAAGAGGGGGAACCAGTGCAGGAAGCGGGTCACTTCGTCCGGCTGGGAGAGGGCGTAGAGGGCCAGCTTGGGGCGGCGCAGGCCCGGCAGTCGACCGGTCAGGCCCAGGGCCAGGGCGCGCAGACCGGCGGGCATGCGCCGGAAGAGGGGCGAGAAGCGCTCCCCGGAATAGCGGGCGTAGCCGGCGAAGAGCTCGTCCCCCCCTTCCCCGCTCAGGACCATCTTCACGTGCCGGGCGGCCAGCTCCGAGACCATGTAGACGGCCAGGGTGGCCTGGTCCGCCAGGGGCAGGTCCAGGTGCCAGGTGACCTTCTCGGCCAGGTCGCTCACGTGGTGAGGCGCCACCAGGATCTCGTGGTGGTCCGTGCCGAACTGCTGGGCCACCTGCCGGGCGTAGGGCAGCTCGTCCTGGCCTGGGGGATCCGAGTGGAAGCCCACGGAGAAGGTCTTCACCGGCTCGTCCAGGAACTGGCTCATGAGGGCCACCACCAGGCTGGAGTCCAC
>CAYQEB010000062.1:11395-23132 GCA_964416395.1 uncultured Caldilineaceae bacterium
AGGATGGACTTGATCTCCGAGCCGAAGATGAGCCGCCCGCCGGCCTGGGTGTAGTAGAGGGGCTTGATGCCCAGCCGGTCCCGGGCGATGAAGAGCTCCTGCCGGCGCCGGTCCCAGAGAGCGAAGGCGAACATGCCCCGCAACTCCTGGAGGCACGCCTGGCCCATCTCCTCGTAGAGGTGGACGATGACCTCCGTGTCGCTGGCCGTGGCGAAGGTGTGTCCCCGGCGCCGCAGATCCTCCCGCAGCTCCACGTAGTTGTAGATCTCGCCGTTGAAGACGAGGACCACGTCCCCCTGCTCGTTGAAGATGGGCTGGTGGCCGCCAGCCAGGTCGATGATGCTGAGCCGGCGCATGCCCAGGCCCAGGGGCCCCTCCAGGTGCACGCCCTGGTCGTCCGGCCCCCGGTGGCGGATGATGCGCAGCATGGCGTCCAGCAGCTCCGGGGAGACGGCCTGGCCGTTCTGGTATTCGAAAATGCCTGCAATTCCACACATGGTTGGTTTCGTCCTTGCAGCCGGGCCCGCAGTGGCGAGACCGGCGAATCAGTCCAAGCGAATCCGTTCAAGATAGGCGCGAAAGATAGGGCCAGATAGACCGCCCTACGCCGCCTCCCCCTGCCGTCTGGCCTCCGCGTCACCAGGGCTGGGCGCCCGCTGCCCCTCCGCCAGGCCCTGGAGCAGACGGGCCGTCTTGGCCGCGTTGCGGGTGGAGAAGAGCTGTTCGGCGATGCGCCGGTTCTCCGCCCCCATCTCCTGGCGCAGCTCCGGGTCATGGAGGAGGGTGAGGATGGCTTGGGCCAGCCCGTCCACGTCGTTCTCCTCCACCAGGATGCGAGGGACCACCCGAGGGATCTCCACGTGGCGGGTGGAGATGACCGGCTTGCCGAAGGCCATGGCCTCGGCCAGCACCGTGGGGAAGCCCTCGGCCACCCCGTGGCTGTCCGTGCGGCTGGGCAGGCAGAAGACGTCGCAGGCGTGGTAGACCGCCTCCAGGGCCGCCCCCCCCAGCCGACCGAAGAAGGCCACCTGGGACTCCACGCCCAGCTCCCGGGCCAGGCCGGGCACGTCCACCGTCTCCGACTCGGGCCCCTCGTCCCCCACCACCCAGACCTCGATCTCCGGCCGGTTCAGCTGCTTGACGGCCCGGAAGAGGGTCTCGTGCCCTTTGCGCTCCGCGAAGAAGGCCACGATGAGAATGACGAACTTCTCCTGGGGTCGGTAGCGCTCCGTGTCCACGTTGATGCGCACCACCTGCACCGCTTGGGGGTCCACGCCGAACTCCCGGGCCAGGAGCTCTCGGTTGTACTCCGTCACCGTGATGATCTGGTCGCAGGCGGCCAGGGCCCGGGTGAAGAGCCGAGGGTTGGGGTTCTCGTAGAGCTCGTAGGCGTGGATGGTCACCGCCAGGGGCTTGCCCAGGATGCGCTTGGCAAAGTAGCCCACGTAGAGCTTGTGGTCCCCGAAAGTGGCGTAGATCACGTCCACGTCCGCCAGCTGCCGGGCCCAGTGCCAGGCCAGGAGGAAATCCACCAAGGCCCGGGTGGCCAGAGCCTCCCGGAGCAGGGCCAGGTAGCGCAGAGGGGATCCCAGGAAGGCCATGGGCTGGGAGAGGAGCGCCTGCAGCGGATGCCAGGCATGCAGCCGCCACTCCGGCCGGGCGTTGTAGAGCCCGGGCTGGAGCTTGGTGGGGAAGAGGCTGATGCGGTGGCCCTCTCCGCTGAAGGCCAACAGCTCCCGGTAGACGAACAGTTCCAGCCCCCGCTTCATGGAGGCGATGACGCCGATGTGCATGTCGGTTCAACGCACGGACGCGTGCGTCTCCTCCCTTCCTGTGTCGGTGCCTGGGCTATCCGCCCGGTTGTCTGTCCCGGGGCGGCCGGTCTGGGTCGCGTCCGGCACAAGCAGGTGGACCAGGATCATGGCCAGGTAGCGGGGATAGGAGCGGTCGTCCGCCAGGATGCGGTAGTCCCCCTGGGAGTAGGGGAAGCCGCCGTCGGCCCGCTGCCGGCCCAGGAGATAGCGATAGGCTCGGTCCGCCAGCTCCTGGTAGCCGCCCAGGCCCAGCTCCCCGGCTCGCCAGAAAACCGCGGCCAGGACCGCGGCGTGGTAGGTGACCCGGCGATGTCGGTTGCCGCATTCGTAGTAGGCCCAGCCCTCGGGCGAGAGCCCCCCGGACAGGAAGCCCAGCACCTTCTCGATCACCGGCAGGGCGGCCGGGTCCTGGGTGAGCTCCTGGTAGCGCATCAGGTCCAGGCACTGGAAGGCGTTGTACTGGAAGCACTGGAAGTGAGGCCGCAGGGGGCCTCCGTTCACGCCGGGCACCGCGTAGGGGAACTCGCCGCTGGGCTTCTGCACCTGGGCCATGAAGCGCATGAGGCCCGGGCAGGGCTCACAGAAGGCGGCCTCCCCGGTGACCTCGGCCAGCTCGGCCAGGAAGCGCAGGACGAAGGCCGTGTTGTTGGGCACCCGGGTCTTGCCCATGCCGGCGAAGTAGTTGATGGCCAGGGTGTCGCCCATGCGCTGGAAGCCCACCACCTCGGTCAGGAAGCGGTGCCAGGCCAGGGCCCCGTCCAGGAAGCGCTGCTCTCCGGTCTGCCGGTAGCTCTCCACCAGGCCCAGGGAGCCCCAGGTGCCCTCCGCGGTGGCCACCCGTCCCTTCCACTCCGGGTTGGGGTAGGGCCAGGCGCCGTCCGGCCGCTGACGGGCCAGCATGGTCTGGGAGGCGGCGGTGGCTAGCGCCGCGTACCGGGGATCTCCGGTGCGACGGAAGAGCTCCCAGTTGCCCAGGACCCAGTAGCCCTGGCCCTGGAGGTAGTAGAGATCGTCCTTCCAGAAGCCCCGGCCCAGGTGTCCGCCCAGGTAGCGGTCCAGATAGCTCTTGACGAAGCGGCCGATGCGGTAGTTCAGGCGGATGCCCGGGTCCGGGCCCAGGAGGGCCTGCTCCCGCCAGTGATGCTCGAGGATGTAGCGGTGCAGCTTCAAGGCTGCGTCTTGGAACGGGGTCATGGCTGGCTGGCCTCTCCCATGGCTGTGACAGGTGACGCGCTCTTCGCCAGGGCCTGCCGGTAGACCGCCAGGGTCTGCCGGGCTGCGGCCTGGGGAGAGCACTCGGTCTCGATCTTGATCTTGCCCTGTTGGCCCATGCGCCGCCGCCGTTCCGGGTCCTGGAGCAGGGCCACGATGGCGTCGGCCAGGGCGGTTTCGTCCTGGGGTGGCACCAGGAGGCCGGTGCGACCATCCTCCACCAGGTCGGGTAGGCCGCCCACCGTGGTGGCCACCACCGGTTTGGCGTAGGTGTAGGCCACGGGGATGACGCCGCTCTGGGTGGCCTCCAGGTAGGGGAGGACCACCAGGCTGGCCTGGCGGAAAAGGGCGGCCCGCTCTTCGTCCGAAACGTAGCGGTTGATGACGGTGAAACGCTCCGGGTGAACCATCATGCGCCGGTAGCGGTCCAGCTCCTCCCCCATGCCGGCGATGACGAAGCGGGCCTTGGGCGCCCGGGCGGTGATGGCCGGCTCGGCCCGGATCAGCACGTCCAGCCCCTTGTAGGGCCAGATGCGGCCGAAGAAGAGGACGGTGTTGGGCTCCTCGGCCACGTCCGGGCAGGCCGTGTCGTCCCCCAGGACGTGGTGGGGGACGACGTGGATGCGCTCCCGGGGGATGCCCAGCTCCTGGACCAGGACGGAGACCAGGGGAGCGCCGTGGACGATGAGCTGCCGGGCCCGACGGAAGCCGAAATCGTGGACCCACTGGGGCGTCTTCTGCCCGCCCCGGTCCCCCAGGTGGCGGCGGGGATCGTGGGCGGTGATGACCAGGGGCGTGGAGCCCAGGAAGGGCAGGGCGAAGTTGAACCAGAGATGCCCTTGCTGCAGGTGCACCACGTCCGGGCGGAACTCCCGGATGCGTCGAAGCAGGAGGGCGTTGGTCCGCAGCTGGGCCAGGGGCTGGCGCAGCCGGGGCTTGTGGAAGCGCTGGAGATCCACCGCCGGGCTCAGGAGATCCAGGTGGGGTTGGGCTTCCTGGACGGGCAGGAGCAGGCGCACCGCGGCATCCTGGGCCAGGGCATTGGCCAGGCGAATGGAGTACTCGCCGAAATCGTAGGAGAGGAAGACGACCCGCAGGTCAGGGTTCTGGGTCAGGTTCTGGGTCATGGAGCTTTCAGTCTTGTTCCGCTGCATGTCACTTGGCCCCGGACCAGAGATAGCTGTACCGGGCCTTGAGCTGCCGAGGGCCGCCGTGGGTCCAGACGATCAACCCGCCCAGGACCGTGGCGTAGATCAGCGCGGCCCCCAGGATGTTCACCCACAGCCCCTCCTCGCGCACCAGGAAGAGGTAGCCAGCCATGACGCCCACCGCCAGGGCCGGTTTCCACAGAAGCTTGCCCAGGGAGATCCCCGAGAGCAACCTGGAGACGGGGATGTAGTGCTGCAGGAAGTTCACCACCCCGGTGAGCAGCACGGTGATGGCCGCCCCCATGAGGCCGAAACGGCCGATGAGCAGCAGCCCCATGACGAAGCTGATCAGGGTGTTCACCGCCACGATGCGCAGGGTGATGCGCTCCCGCAGGCTGGCCAGAAGCACCTGGCCCAGGGCCGTGGTCAGGGCCCGGAGCACCAGGATCCAGATGACGATGCGCAGCACCGGCACGGCCTCCAGGAAGGACTCATCCCCGTAGAGGAGCAGGAGGGCGGAGTCGGCGATGAAGTAGATGCCCACCGCCGTGGGCAGGGCGATGATCAGGAGCAGCTCCACCAGCTGCTCCGCGATCTGCTTCAGGCCGGTGAAGCTGGGATCGAAGCGGCGGCACATGATGGGGAAGACGCTCATGACCACGCTCTGGAAGATGAGCGCCACCGGCACCATGAGCTGGGTGGCCGCGCTGAAGAGGCCCACCTCCGTCTCCGTGGCCAGCCGAGAGAGGAGCAGGGTGGTCAGGCTGGCCCAGACGGCGATGATCACATCGATGCCCAGGAAGGTCAGGGTGGCGCGCACCATTCCCGCGCCGAAGGCCAGGTCCAGCTGCAGCCGGGGCCGGGTGATGAAGCGCAACATGACGATCCACTCGATGACCGCGATGCCCACGTAGGTGAGCAGGATCAGGATCACCAGATGGCGCACCTGGTACCCCTGGGAGAGGAGCAGGTAGACCATGCCCACCTTGACGATGTTGGCCGGCACGTTGGCCATGGCGATGAAGTGCATCCGCTCCCAGGCCTGGAAGACCCCCTCGCAGATGGCGGTGATGGAGTAGGGCAGCAGCCCCAGGGAGAGGAGCAGGATGACCGTGCGGGTCTCCGGCCCATAGCCCATGAGCTGGACGAAGAGGGCCATGAGCCCCAGGGCCAGGAGAGAGAAGAAGGCCACCACCAGGCTGCCATTCACCAGGTAGCGATCCGTTTCGTCCCGGCGCTTGGCCACTTCCCGCACGATGAGGGTCTTCAGCCCGGCCACAGCCAGCACCTGGAAGGTGTAGAAGAGGGTCAGGGCCAGGGAAAGCTGGCCGAACTGGAAGGGTCCCAGATGACGGGCCACCAACGCATACATCACAAACGTGGTGGCCCGGTTCAGCACGTCGCTGGTGAGGATGGAGACCGCGTTGCGGGCGATGCGCTGGAGGCTGCCCAGAGACGGCCGGATGGTCCCCTGCCCAGGCGGGGGCAAGGGGTTCAGCTCCACAGGGTCCCGATGGTATTCTGACGTCACGATGGTGTTCCGTAGAAGATGCGTTCGATGTCCTGGAGGGTGGGAGAGCGGCGAGTCAGAGGAGCGCCGGCCGGGGGCTGCTCTGGGGGCTGGGCCGTCAGGCGGTCCATGGCCGCGATGAGCCCGGCCACCAGCCAGAGCATCTGCACCTGGGCCCGGCCGTTGAAGATGTCCACATTCATGTGCACCATCTGCCCCACCAGGGCCGCGGTGAAGGCCAGGGCCAGAGGCGACACCACCCGATCCCGGCGCATCCAGGCCCGCCAGCCCCGGTAGAGGGTCCCCACCAGGAAGGCGAGGAAGGCCAGGAGCGCGGCCGGCCCGGTCTCCGCCAGCACCAGGAGGTACTTGGTGTGGACCGTGTAGATCCACTCCTGCTTGAACTCCGGGGTGAGGTAGGGGGGCAGCACCCGAGCGAAGTTGTTGGCCCCCACCCCCAGCCAGGGGTGCTCCCGGGCCATGCGCAGGGCGATGCGGGCCAGGGGCAGCCGGGCCAGGGCCGAGCCGTTGTCGTCCCCGAAGAGACGCTCCGCGATGAGCCGCCAGAAGGGGATGAGCAGGATCAGCATCCCACCGCCCAGGGAGAGAGGGATCTTGGGGGAGAGCCATCCCCGATACCAGGCCAGGGCGGAGAAGAGGACGAAGGAGATAAGGAAGGCCAGCCAGCCGCCCCGGGACAGGGTCAGGATGAGGGCCGCGCCCCCCAGCATGAAGGCCAGGGCGGCCAGGAACTTCTGGAGCCGACCGGCCCGGGTCATCCAGAGGGCGAAGGCCGGGGTCAGCAGCAGGCTGATGTAGGCCGCCGCCTCGTTGGGGGAGCCCACCGTCCCGCCGATGCGCCTGTCCGGGTCCACCCGGAAGAGCACGTTGGCGATCTCCATGCTTTCGCCCCGGATCCAGAGGCCGATCATCACCAGGCTCTCCAGGCTCAGCCCCAGGAGCAAAATGGTCACCACAAAGAGGAGATCCTCCTGGGTGCGCACGTTGCCCACCAGGTAGACGAAGATGAGGAAGGCCTGGGCCAGGAGAAAGATCTCGAAGAGGGAGAGGGTGGCGTCGGTGGCCACCAGGGACGAGAGGAGCACCAGGGCCAGGTAGGGCGCAGGCAGCAGGAGGGCGCGGGGCCAGTCCGGCTGCCGGGCCTCCTGCTGGGCCAGGGCGTCCACCATCCAGAGGACGTAGAGGGCGATGAGGGCCAGGGTGGCCAGGGAGACGTTCAGGCCGCCCAGGGCGCCCAGCTCGGCCAGGCTCTCCCGGTAGAAGAGATAGGTGTCCAGCTGGAAGACGATGTCCAGGATCACCACGGCCAGGAGCAGCCGCCGCACTTGCCCCACGATCATGGCCACGAAGGGGGCCAGGACAGCCACAGCCACCAGGGGGGCCAGATTGCGGGGCAGGACGACCACGGCCACGGCCACCATGCCCAATCCCAGGCCCACGGCCAGCACGATGGCCCACTGGAGGAGGGCCCGTTGGCGCTGGACCGACAGATGCCGGCGATAGGGGGTGGTGGCCTGCCCCCGGAAGGGGAGCCGCAGGCGCAGGCTGTTCCACAGAGCCATGGGTGAACTCCTAGACCGCGGCCCGGCTCAGCTGAGCCTGGGTCTGGAAGGCCCGGATGGCCTGGACCACCCGCTGGATGGCCTCCTCAGGCAGCTCCGGGTACATGGGCAGGGAGAGCATGCGCCGGGCGCTGGCCTCGGTCACTGGGAAGTCCCCCTCCCGGTAGCCCAGATGGCGGTAGGCCGGCTGCAGGTGGATGGGCACCGGGTAGTGGATGCCCGTGGCGATGCCCTGCTCCGCCAGGAAGGCCCGCAGCTCGTCCCGCTGCTCCACCTGGATCACGTAGAGGTGGAAGACCGGCTCCACGTCCGCCGCCTGGCCGGGCAGGGTGACGCCGGGCACGTCGGCCAGGAGCTGGCTGTAGCGGGCGGCGTGGCGACGTCGGGCCTCGCTCCAGCTGTCCAGGTGGCGGAGCTTGACCCGCAGCACCGCCGCGTGCAGGGTGTCCAGGCGCCGGTTGTAGCCCACCAGGTCGTGGTGGTACTTCACCCGCTGGCCGTAGTTGCGGAGCATGCGCAGGGTGTCCGCGATCTGGGGGTCGTCGGTGACCAGGATGCCCGCATCCCCGTAGGCGCCCAGGTTCTTGGCCGGGTAGAGGCTGAAGGCGGCGGCGTGGCCCAGGGAGCCCACCCGCTGGCCCTTGTAGCGGGCGCCGTGGGCCTGGGAGGCGTCCTCGATGACCACCAGGCCATGCCGGTGGGCGATGTCCATGATGGCGTCCATCTCCGCGGGGTGGCCGTAGAGGTGGACGGGCAGGATGGCCTTGGTGCGGGGGGTGATGGCCGCCTCCACCAGGGCCGGGTCCATGGAGAGGGTGTGGGGGTCTGCATCCACCAGGACGGGGGTGGCCCCCACGTAGGAGATGGCCAGCACCGTGGCGATGAAGGTGTTGGCTGGGGCGATGATCTCGTCCCCAGGGCCCAGCTCGTAGGCCCGGAGGATCAGCTCCAGGGCGGAGGTGCCCGAGTCCACGCCGATGCCGTACCGGGCGCCGCAGTAGGCCGCGAACTCCTCCTCGAAGGCCTCCACGTCCTGGCCGAGGATGAAGTCCGTGCGCTGGAGCACCCGGTCCATGGCCTGGTGGACCTCCGCGCGGATGTTGGCGTACTGGGCCCGCAGGTCCACGAAGGGAACAGGGGTGGGGGAGGGGGTTGGGTTGCTCATGCGTGTCCGTTCACTTTCACTGGATGGGATTGGTGAGGAAGGGAATGGTGACCGTTGCGGGAGGCGGTGATCTCGTAGGAGATGCGCAGGCTCTCGTGGTCGATGAAGACCGGAGCGCCGTTCTGGGCCACGGAGCGGTCGATGGCCTGGAGCACCTGGACCACCCGCAGGCCGTCCCAGCCGTCGGTGAGGGGACGGTCCCCGGTGGCGATGCATTCCAGGAAGTGTTTGCACTGGTTCTTCAGGGGCTCGCTGATCTCCACCCGGGGGCTGAGGATGTCCCCGTCCCGGATCAGGAACTGGAACTCCCCGAAGGAGCTGGCCTCCTTGGTGGCGGAGGGGGTGACCCCCTTCTGGTAGATCTTCACCCGCTCCAGGGCGTTCAGGTCATCGAAGACCACCCGCTGCTTGCTGCCCACCACCACCAGCTCCCGCACCTTGTTGGGGTCGGCCCAGCTCACATGGATGTTGCCCAGGACGTTGTCCGGGTAGCCCAGGGTGACAAAGCCCACGTCCTCCCGGGTGTTGTTGAGGATGTTGCTGCCCACTGCGCTGACCCAGAGGGGGGTGCTCTCCATGAGGTAGTTGAAAATGGAGATGTCGTGGGGAGCCAGGTCCCAGATGCTGTTCACATCGTAGCGGATGGGCCCCAGGTTGGTGCGTCGGGAGTAGAGGTAGTAGACGCGCCCCATTTTGTCCTCGGCGATGTACTCCTTCACCTTGCGCACGCCGGGGTTGTAGAGGAAGGTGTGCCCCACCATGAGGATGACGTCCTGCTTTTCGGCCAGGCCGATGAGCTTGAGGCTGTCCGGGACGGTGGTGGCCATGGGCTTCTCCACCAGCAGATGCTTGCCCGCCTCCAGGCAGCGGGAGGCCACCGCGTAGTGGGAGGTGGCCCCGGTGCAGATGACCGCCGCCTCCACGTCGGGCATCTGCAGCACTTCGTCCAGGTCCGGCGAGACGGTCAGGCCGGGGAAGCGGCGCTGCACCTCGTCCAGCCGTTCCTGGCGGGCGTCGCAGACCGCGGCCACCCGGGCATTGGGCAGCTCGTTGAAGACCCGCACGTAGTTGATTCCCCAGTAGCCTGAGCCGATGATGGCTACGCCGACTTTCTTTCCTTCCGCAGTCATGGTGCTTGTTGCTCCTCACTCAATGCAATGGTTGCTCGTCATCACCCCCTCCGTCCGGCCTGTCTGGCCTTCTGTTCAGGAAATCCGTGTGCCGAAAACCGTCTCGGGGGTGTGGGGGACAGATCGGACAAGAGGCCTGTTTTGGCTCCTTGCAGAGCCGCGGAGGGCCTCGTCTCCGCCAGCCGCCTTCCGCCAGGGCCTGACGGGAGGCAGGGTGTTGCAGGGGCTTAGCCCGCACCCCGCCCAGCCAACACCGCGGGGATGGTGCCCAGGAGGATGGCGATGTCCATCCCCAGGGAGTGGTTGTGCACGTACTCCAGATCCAGCTCCAACATCTCCTGGAAGGTGACCTGGCCCCGCCCCTTCAGCTGCCAGAGGCCGGTGACGCCAGGCACCGCGGCCAGGCGCTCGTAGTGCTCTGGCTCGTACTCCGCCACTTCGTAGACGGGCACGGGCCGGGGGCCCACCAGGGTCATGTCCCCCTTCAGCACGTTGATGAGCTGGGGCAGCTCGTCCAGGCTGGTTTTGCGCAGGAAGCGACCCATCCGGGTGACCCGAGGATCGTGGGCCAGCTTGAACTCGGCGCCCTCCTCACCTTGCGCCTCCAGGGCGCCGCTGACGAAGGCCTTGATGTGCTCCTGGTGCAGGGATTCGTCCGCGTCCGCGTACATGGAGCGGAACTTGAACATGGGGAAGATGCGCAGCTCCCAGACAGTGCGCCCTTTCTCCCGTCGACGCCGGCTGCCCACCCGGTCCTGGATGAAGAAGACCGGGCCGGGGCTGTCCAGCTTGATGAGGAGAGCGATGAGGAGGAAAAGGGGCAGAAGCAGGATGAGGGCGGGAATCACCAGGGCCAGATCCAGGGCGCGCTTGAGCACGTAGTAGGCGTTCCCCTGACGCTCCACAAGGCTGTAGAGGGCTGGCCGGGTGGTGCTCATGACCGGAGCCATGGTGTTGAAACGCAGCGACGATTCGTACATCCATCTCCTCCCAACGATTCACGGTGGCTACGATGAACTAGTTCGATGGACCGAAGCGCCTAGGGCAGGTGCAACCGCTCTCGCTCGGTCTCCTGAGGTCGGGAAAGAGGCAACCTGTGCCGTTTCACCACGCTCTGGTTCATCATCATCATCATTTCCAGCTGTTTGTAGTACTCCTCGTACTGGCTGTCCCAGGGGGTCCGGTTCACCACCGCGCCCACCAGGCGGGCGTCCACATCCAGGAGCTGGGCCCGGGCCTTGCGCGTGGCCTCCGCCCGGGTCTTGCCCTGCTCCAACACCAGGATCACCCCGTCCACCAAGGGGGCCAGCACCGGCGCGTCCGCCACGGGCAGCAGGGCCGGGGTGTCCAGCAGGACCATGTCGAACTGCTGCCGGAGCTGCTGCAGCAGGGTGATCATGGCAGAGGAGCCCAGGAGATCCGCGGGGTAGAAGGGCAGGGGGCCGCTGGTGATGACCTGCACCCCGGGCACGTTGGCCGACTGCAGGACCTGACTCAGGCTGGCATGGCCCCGGAGCAGGTCGCTCAGCCCCACGTCATTGGACAGGTTGAAGAAGTGGTGGAGCACCGGCAGACGCAGGTTGGCGTCCACCAGGACCACGCTCCGCCCGGACTGGCCGACGGCCAGGGCCAGGTTGGCCACGATGGTGGATTTGCCCTCCTCCGGCTCTGGGCTGGTGATCAGCAGGGTGCGCAGGGACTCCAGCCCCCCCAGGGCGGCGATGTTGGTGCGCATCCGCCGCAGGGCCTCCCCCTGGTAGGAGTTGGTGTTCATGAAGAGCACCTGGTCCTTGGCATCCTTGATCAGGGGGATCTCCCCCAGGATGGGCAGGGCCGAGATGGCCTGGACCTGGGCGGTGGTGTGCAGGGTGGTGTCCAGGCTCTCGAAGAGGAAGGCCAGCCCCAGCCCGCCCACCAGGCCCAGCACCAGCCCCAGGGCAATCGTGATGGGGAAGCCCGGCGTGGCCGGTTCTGTGGGGACGGTGGCGGGATCGATGACGGAGAGAGCGGTGACCCCCAGGGCTTCCCGCAGCGTGGCCTGGCGATAGTATTCGGTCAAAGTCTCGTAGGTGCCTCGCTTCAGCTCCAGGGAACGGGCCAGGCGGATGGACTGGGCCAGGCTCTCCGCGGTCTGGGTGGGCTGGGCGGTGATGGCCTGGTAGGCCTGGCGCTCCT
>CAYQEB010000063.1:0-23114 GCA_964416395.1 uncultured Caldilineaceae bacterium
GCCCGCATGGCGCCCAAGGCCATGAGATCGTTGCCCGCCACGATGGCCGTGGGCGGATCCGCCAGGGCCAGCAGGCGCTGGGTCTGCTGGTAGCCGCTGCGGTGGGTCAGCTCCCCTTCCACCACCAGCTCCGGATCCAGGGGGAGGCCGTGCTGGGCCATGGCTGCCTGGAAACCGGTCATGCGGTCCTGGGCGAAGTTCAGGTTGCTGGGCGGGGTGATGTAGGCGATGCGTCGATGGCCCAGCTCCGCCAGGTGATGGACCAGCTGGCGCATGCCTTCCTCCCCGTCCACGTCCACAAAGGGGAAGTCCAACGTCCCCTGCACCCGACCGAAGGCCACGAAAGGAAAGCCGATGCGGCGCAGGTAGTCCACCCGGGGATCCTGCTGCCGGGTGCGGACCACGATCAGCCCGTCCACCTGCTGCCCCTGGACTTTGCGCCGGTAGGCCTCCATCTCCTCGTCCCCCGGCGCCCGGGTGGAAACCAGCAGATCGTAGCCGAAATCCGCGGTCTGGTTGCCGATCCCGGCCAGGAACTCGCTGAAAAAAGGGTCCGAGAAGCGGGGCCCATAGGTGGGCAGGACCAGGCCGATGGTGTCCGAGCGGCGTTTCTGGAGCCGCTGGGCCGTTCGATTGGGCGTGTACCCCATCTCCGCGGCGACTCGGCGCACCAGGGCCTTCGTTTCAGGGCTCACATCGTCGTAGTCGTTCAGGGCCCGCGAGACGGTGGTGATGGATTTCCCCACACGGCGCGCCACATCTTTGATGGTTACCGGCATGGCATCTGCGAAAGCGCTCGAAGTCGTCGAAGAGGGGGGCGGTTTACGACAGCAATTGTTGCCAACAGGGGGTGATTTGGCGGGGGATCCAAAACGTTTTGGCTGACTTCATTGTAAACCGAAACGTTTTGGATGTCAACGACAAATTTTGGACGAAAAAACAATTTTTGGGCAGGCCCAGGCCTGCCCAAAAATTGTGACGGTTCGATTGGTGTGGGATTCTCAGCGGAAGGCGTCCTTCTCCCGGGGGCGCTGGATGGTGCGGGCCGGAGCTGGGGGCAGATCCGGCGGCCGGTAGCCTCGGATCACCACCACCGGACGGCCCTCTCCGCTCTGGCCCATGACCAGGGTGGCCGCGGCTGCCAGCTCGTCCGCGATGCACTCCTCGCTGCCCGTGAGCTGATAGCCGTACAGATCCTGCAGCCCCCGCTGGTTCCAGATGGGCGGCAGGCCGGCGCAGCCGATGCAGACCCCCACCGTGCCCACCCGCCAGGGGCGCCCGTGGCTGTCGTTGACGATCACGCCCGGCGCCACTCCGGTGAGCGCGGCCAGCCCCGCCCGGATCCGGGCCGCGCTGGCGTCCGGGTCCTCCGGCAGCAGGGCCAACACCTCCGGGCCCTCCGGCGCAGCCACGTTGGAGCGGTCCACGCCCCCATGGGCGCAGATCCAGCCCCCCTTCTGCTCCACGATGAGCAGCCCGGGCAGGGCCCGCACCACCTCCCGGCTGTCCTCCAGGATCACCTGGACCACCCGGGGGTCCTTCCCCGTGACCTGGGCCAGCTCCTGGGCCTGCTCTCCGGGCGTCACGTCGGCCAGGCGCACCAGCCGCCCCTCCGCCTTGCTCACCACCTTCTGGGCCACCACCAGGATGTCCCCGGGCAGCAGGGTGTGGCCCATGGCCGTCAGCCCTTCCACAATGAGCCGGGGCAGGTCGTCGCCCGGCTGGATCAGGGGGAGATCCAGCACGGGGAAGAGCTGCATGGCGTTGGGGGGGAGGTCAGGGGCAGGCGTGGAGCCGGTCTCCTGCGCTGGCCCTCGGTCTCGTGGATCCGTCAAGAGGTTTCTCGCTGCTCTGGCCTGGGCGTCCAAGGGTGGGCCACCCCGGGGCGGCTCTGGCTCTGCCCCTGGCCGCCGAAGAAGAAAGTGAGGATGGCCTCCAGGACGCCGCCGCCGATGGAGAGGGACTTGTCTGAGATGGTGAAACAGTGCTCCGGCGCCACCCGAGGATCCAGATCCCCCACTTTCATGCCCGCGGGGACAGGCACGCTGGGGTGGATCAGCCCCCGGAGCACGCCCGGGAAGGGGGCGTGGATGGCGGCGCCCTCCCCCTGCCGGTTCCAGACCCGAGCCAGGACCGCGCCCTGGGGCACCAGGTCCCCGATGCGGTAGGCCGGCTCCACGAAGCCGGGGATGGGGGCCCGCAGCACCCGGGAGTGCCGGGCGCCCACGCCTGTCACCGCGCCGGGGATGCCTGTGTCCTTCTGGGCCGGCCCCTCCCAGATGACCCGGCCCAGGAAGTGGCCTCGGTTGGTCTCGATGACCGCGTGGCAATCCACCCCCGCGCTGAAGCCCGGGCCCAGGGCCACCACCAGAGGAGCGTCGTCCATGCGGGTGCCGGTGTTGCGCTTGGCCATGATGCCGTCCACCAGCACCCGGGGCCGCAGGGCCGCCACGCTGCTTGCCTCCGGGTCCACCAACATGGGGATCTCCCCTCGAGCCAGCACCTGGGGCGCTTCCTCCAGGGTGCAGCGCCGGGCGGTGATCCCCTCCACCGTGTGGCGCCCATCGAAGACGGCCTGGGCGAAGGCCACGGCCCGCCGCACGGCCAGGGGGTGCTCCAGCTCCGTCATGGCCACCGGGAAGCCCGAGCGATGCAGCCGCCAGGCCACCCCCGTGGCCAGATCTCCCGCGCCCTTGATCAGGACCAGGTAGTTTCGGAAGAGATCCTGGAATATCTGTGGCGCTCCTGCATTGGATGGGGTCATGGTGTCACCGGTTCAGTGGCTCACTGGTTCGATGGACTATGAGTTCGATGGGCTACGAGTCCGGGTTCCCGGGGGCTGGGCTGACGGCCAGGGCGCTCACCTCGTCCCGGCGCAGGGCCATGCAGTTCACGCCCTGGACCACCCCCTCCTTGGCCGGGACCTCCGCCGCAGCAAAGCGGATGACCTTGCCCAGGTGGGAGATGGCGAAGATGTCGTCCTGTTCTGTGACCTGGGCCGCGCCCACCAGCCCGGCGGTCTTCATGGCCTGTTTGCCCCCGGCCCCTGGCGCTTTGTTGGCCCGGAAGCCCCGCATGAGGCGGATGGTCCCCTTGCCGTCCTTGCCCATGAGGAAGACCCCGCCCTCCTCGGGGACGGTGGTCACAGCCACGGCCTCGTCCCCAGGATCCAGCCGCAGGGCCAGGCAGCCCCCCTTCACCGGCACCTGACGCTCGCTGAAGCGGATGGCCTTGCCCTGGGCCGTGGCCACGAAGAGGTGATCGCCCCCGGAGCCCCAGCAGGCGGCCACAGGCAGCTCGTCCGGGCGCACGTGGAGCATGGTGCCGGGCTTCAGGTTGGCGATGATGTTGCCTCCCAGACGCCGCACCCAGCCTCGGGCGCTGACCAGGTAGAGCACTGCTTTGGCCGTCACTGGCAGGAGGAGCTGGGGGCGCTCCCCTTCCTGGAGGGGAAGCCAGCGGCTCAGGGCGTCGCCCCGGCTGTGCAGGGGGCTCTCGGGCAGCTCGGCCACGGGCAAGGAGAAGCCCCGACCCCGGTCGGTGATGACCACGAAGCGATCCCCCTCGTCTGCCAGGATCAGGAAGGCCGGCCAGTCTTCCTCGCCGCTCTCCATGCCGAAGACGCCCATGCCGCCCCGGCGTTGGCGCACGTAGAGGTGACGGGGTGTGCGCTTGATCCGGCCCTGGGTGGTGCCGGTGATCACGTTCACCGTGGTGGGCGGTTCGCTGGGCTCCAGCGTGGGCTGGCTGCGGCGGGGCGCGCGTTCCAGGCGCTGGAGCTCCGCCTCCAGGTGCTCGATGTAGGCCCGCACTTCTGGGGCCAGGCTGCTCAGATCCGGGCGTTCGGGACGCATGTTCTTCTCCCTTTTTCACTCGGGCGACGAACGCGGGCGGGGGATGATGAACGTCGAGCGCCCCGCGATGGACGGGCGCAATTGACGAAGGCGTTCGCTGCCGTTAGTATACACAGGGACAGGGGTTGCGGACAATTCAGCCGGTCCGCCTGCCCGGAAAACGCCCTGGGCCGGGCAAAGGTTCCGGCCCCGTCCAGAGGCGGGAGGGCCTGGTCTCCAGGGCTGCTCCCGTTGCCGACCACCATGAAGACACGCATCCTGCACGCGGACGAACCCACCACCCTGGACCTGGCTGCCAGGCTCATCCAGGCCGGCCAGGTGATCGCCGCGCCCACGGACACGGTCTACGGCCTGGTCTGTCGAGTGGACGACCCCCAGGCCATCCGTCGCCTCTACGCGGTGAAGGAGCGCCCGGCGGAGAAGGCCCTGCCTGTGCTCCTGGCCGGGGAGGAGCAGCTGCCTCAGGTGGTGGCGGAGCTTCCTCCCCTGGCCCGAGCTCTCATGGCCCGCTTCTGGCCCGGTCCATTGACCCTGGTGCTGCCCGCCCGTCCGGGGCTGCCTGCCGTGCTCACCGGGGGCGGGGCCACGGTGGCGGTGCGAGTGCCGGACCATCCCTTCCTGCGGGCCCTGGCCCGGCGGGCTGGTCCCCTGGCCTCCTCCAGCGCCAACCGCAGCGGCGAGCCCCCGGCCCGCACGGCCCAGGAGGTCCTGGCCCAGCTGGCCGGCCGCATCCCCCTGGTGGTGGACGGCGGCGAGGCCCCTGGGGGCGTGGCCAGCACCGTGGTGGACGTGACCGGGCCCACGCCTCGCATCCTGCGGGAAGGGCCGGTGGCGGAGCAGGTGCGGGCGCTCCTGCCCCAGGAGCGGAGGGAGTCCATCCCCGAGGATGGGCCATGATCATCGGGGTGGACGCCTCCCGGGCGCTACGGGCCCGACGCACGGGCACGGAGCGCTACTCCCTGGAGATCCTGCGCCACCTGCTGGCCCTGGAGGAAGCCCAGGCCCACCGCTGGCGGCTCTACGTGGACCGGCCCGGAGCCCTGGCGCTTTTCCCCCAGGCCGACGCGCCGGGCCATGCGCCGGGCCGCGTGTCTGTCCCGATAGAAGTGCGGCTCCTGCCCGGCCGGCGCCTCTGGACCCATCGCAGCCTGGCTCGGGAGGTGCGGGGCCATCCGCCGGACGCGCTCTTCGTCCCGGCCCACGTGCTGCCCTTCCTCTGGCCGCCCCGCCGCCTGCCGGCCAGCGTGGTCACCGTCCACGACCTGGGCTACCGCTACTTTCCGGAGGCCCACACCCGTTTCCAGCGCCTCTACCTGGAGTGGAGCACTCGCTGGAGCGCCTGGGCGGCCCGGCGGGTCATCGCGGTGAGCCAGGCCACTGCCCAGGACCTGGTCCGCTTCCTCCGCACGCCGTCCGGGAAGATCCGGGTGATCCACGAGGCGCCCCCGGCCCTGCCTCGGGTCGCGGAGGCCCAGGTCCAGGATCTCGTCCGCCGCTACGGCCTGGCCCGGCCCTACGCCCTGCACGTGGGCACCCTCCAGCCCCGGAAGAACCTGGCCCGGCTCCTGGAGGCCTACGCTCGGATCCAGCCGGGAGGCCTGCCCTGGGATCTGGTCCTGGCCGGGGGGACGGGCTGGGGCGGACAGGACCTGGCCGGGCTGGCCCGCTCCCTGGGCATAGCTCAGCGGGTCCACTTCCTGGGCTACGTGCCCGACAGGGATCTGCCCGTTTTGCTGTGGGGGGCCCACCTTTTCGTCTTTCCGTCCCTCTTCGAGGGGTTTGGCCTGCCGGTGCTGGAGGCCCAACAGATGGGAGTGCCTGTGATGTGCGCCAACAACTCCGCCCTGCCCGAGGTGGCCGGGGATGCGGCCATCCTGGTGGATCCACTGGACGTGGAGGCCCTGGCCCAGGCCATGCTGCGCCTGAGCAGAGACGAGGCCCTGCGCCAGGAGCTCATTGCCAAGGGCTACGAGAACGTGAAGCGCTTCTCCTGGGAGAAGGCGGCCAGGGAGACTCTGGCCGTGCTGGAGGCAGCGGCCAAGCAGCCATGAACCCTGGGAGCAGCGAGGCGGTCCAGGCGGATCCGGTGGGGACGATCTCCATCCTGGGGGTGGCGGTGCATCGGGTGGACTTCCCTGGAACCCTGGCCATCTTGGGGCGATGGGTGGCCGAGTTTCGCCGGGGGGAGGTTTCAGTCTGCCGCCAGATCTGCACGGTGAACCCGGAGTTCATCATGGAGGCCCGGCGCAACCCGGCTTTCGCCCAGGCCCTGGCGGAGGCGGATCTGCGGGTGCCCGACGGCGTGGGGATCCTGTGGGCGGCCCGGCTGCTGAGGCGCCCTCTGCGGGAGCGGGTCACTGGCTCGGATGGGCTCTACCGCATCTGTGAGCGGGCGGCCGAGAAGGGCTGGCGGGTCTACTTCCTAGGGGCGGGGCCAGGCGTGGCGGAGCGGGCCGCGGCTCGGCTGCAGGCCCGCTATCCTGGCCTGGAGGTGGCCGGCTGCTTCGCGGGCAGCCCAGGGGATGCAGACTGGCCGGCCATCCGGGAGCGGCTGGCCCAGGCCCGGCCGGACGTGCTCTTCGTGGCCTACGGACATCCCCGCCAGGATCTCTGGATCCACCGGCGCCGGGAGGAGCTGCCTGTGGCCGTGGCCCTGGGCGTGGGCGGGGCCTTCGACTTCGCGGCCGGTGTGGCCCGGCGGGCTCCCCGCTGGATGCGTCGCCTGGGGCTGGAGTGGCTGCACCGGCTGGTCACCCAGCCCTGGCGCTGGCGGCGGATGCGGGTGCTGCCCCTCTTCGTCCTGCTGGTCCTGGGGCAGGCCCTGGGCGTGAAGCGGGAGGCGTGAAACGTGGAGCGTGAACGGGCCTGGCGAGACGGCCCGCCAGTTTCCGACCTTCGCCCCCGGACTTCCTCTCTTGTCCCCAGCCCTCACCCCTTCACCGAACCGGCCAGGAGGCCCCGCACGAAGTAGCGCTGCAGGGAGAAGAAGACGATGAGGGGGAGCACCATGGAGACGAAGGCGCCCGCGGTGAGCAGGTGCCAGTCCGCGCCCCGGGAGCCCACCA
Source organism: uncultured Caldilineaceae bacterium (assembly GCA_964416395.1). Lineage (GTDB taxonomy): Bacteria > Chloroflexota > Anaerolineae > Caldilineales > Caldilineaceae > S144-5. The sequence goes on from CAYQEB010000063.1 coordinate 6,920, forward strand.
GGTCCGCCAGGCGCATGGTGAGCACCTTCACCTCCTGCTTCTCGCCGATGAAGATGAGGGCCACCAGGTAGTCGTTCCAGACCCAGAGGAACTGGAAGATGGCGAAGGAGGCCAGGGCTGGCACGGAGAGGGGCAGGATCAGGCGCATGAAGATGGTGAAATGGGAGGCGCCGTCGATGAAGGCCGACTCCAGGATGTCCCGGGGCAGGCCGGAGATGTAGTTGTAGAGCAGGTAGGTGGCCAGGGCCAGGCCGAAGCCAGTGTGGGCCAGCCAGACGCCCAGGAACGTGCCGTTCAGCTCCAGGCGCACGTAGTCCCGGAGGATGGGCACCAGGGCGATCTGCAGGGGGACCACCAGCAAGGCCACCACGATGACGAAGAAGAACTTGCGGCCTGGGAAGCGCATCCAGGCGAAGCCGTAGGCGGCGTAGGCGGCGATGAGGATGGGGATGACCGTGGAAGGGATGGCCACCGCCAGGCTGTTGAGGAAAGCGTCGCTCAGATCCTCGCCCTTGATGACATCCACCGAGCCGTCCGCCCGCTTGATCTCCACTTCCCCGCCGGTGAGCACCTCCCGGTAGTTCTCCAGCGTGAAATCCGCCTTCATGGTCCAGCGTCGTTCCTGGACCTGGATCTTGCCCCGCCGTTTGTTCCCCACCCAGCGGATCCGTTTGCCGTCCGGCGTCTCCACGCCCTCCCGGAATTCGTCGAACGTGCCGCTCACCCCTTCGATGGTCATGACGGAGTCAGGGTCCAGGCCCTCTGGCTTGAACTCCCGGGTCATCACCCACTCTTTGTGGGGGAAGATCAGCCACCAGCCGCTGGACTGGATGTCCTCCTTGGTGCGGAAGGAGGAGACGAAGAGGCCGAAGGTGGGGATGGACCAGAGGACCACCAGGAGGAAGAGCACGCCATTGACCAGCAGGAAGGAGAGCTGCCGCTCTCGTCGAAACTGCCCACCCTTGAGAGCCATCAGAATCCCTCCTGTTCGGCCAGCTGGCGCAGGTTGTAGGCCATCACCGGGAGGACGGCCAGGACCAGGATCACCGCGAAGGCGGAGCCGAGGCCGAAGTTGCGGTTGGTGAAGTACTGGCGATAGAACTGGGTGGCGATGACCTCCGTGCCGAACTGGCCCCCGGTCATGACGATGACGATGTCGAAGATCTTCAGGGTGAAGATGACGATGGTGGTGGTCACGGTGATGATGGTGCTCATGATGTAGGGGATCATGATGCGGAAGAAGATCTGCACCTCGTTGGCGCCGTCCACCCGGGCGGCCTCCAGCAGATCGGCAGGGATGCCTTTGAGCGCGGCGGAGAAGAGCACCATGGCGAAGCCGGTCTGGAGCCAGATGACGATGACGATGAGGAAGAGGTTGTTCCAGGGCTGCACCGTGGCCGTCCACGCCCGGGGTTCACCGCCCAGGGCCACCACGATGGCGTTGAGCAGGCCGATCTGGGGGACGGAGACGTCCTTCACCTCGTAGATGAAGTTCCAGATGATCCCCGCGCCCACGAAGGAGATGGCCATGGGCAGGAAGATGAGGGCCTTGGCCGTGCGCTCGAACTTGCTGCGGTCCGCCAGCACCGCGATGAGCAGGCCGAAGAGCACCGCGAAGGTGGCCCCGAAGGCGATCCACATCAGGTTGTTGCGGAAGGTGATGAGCAGATCTCGCTGGGTGAAGATGTCGATGTAGTTCTGGAGGCCCACGAAGTTCTCGCTGGTGCGGTCGAAGAGGCTGATGTACAAGGTGCGGAAGGTGGGGATGAGCAGATACCAGACCAGAATGGCCACGGCCGGGCCCACGAAGACGTAGGGCTGGAGCATGGCCGTCCACCGATCCGGCAAGGACTCCACCGCCGCGTTGGCCACCAGGTAGAGCAGCCCCACCCCACCGACCCCCCACACGATGGACATGAGCACGATCACCAGCTTGGGCGCGTCGCTCTCCCGCAGGAAGCGGAAGCCCAGGATGAACACTGTGATGGTCGCGGCCGGGATGGCCACCGCGATCAACAGGCGAAGAAGATAGGCCAGGATCCGCTCCCGGAGCCCCAGGGGCTCCTCTGGGAGGGCGGCGGTAGCGGGCGGCGCTTTGTTTGGCATGGGGTCTCTCCTGAGGATAGCAGAGGTGCGGCGCACAGCCCGCTGCGCCGCACCTCTCGGCAGTGCTTATCTCGGCCAGGCGGCGTCGATCTCCGCCAGGGCCGTGTCCAGGTCCACTGTGCCTGCGATCCAGTCGGTCATGCCCTTCCAGAAGGAGCCGGCCCCCACCTCGCTGGGCATCAGGTCCGACCCATCGAAGCGGACGCTGTCCGCCTCCTGGACGAACTGGGCCACCTTGCGCTCCACGTCGTCGCCGTACCAATCCAGGGAGGCGTCGTTGTGGGGCGAGAGGGCGCCGCCGCTGGCCAGCCAGGTGCGCAGGGATTCGCCGGTGGTGAAGAACTCCATCACAGCCCGCACCTCCGGCCGGTCGTTGAACATGGCGTAGATGTCACCGGCCACCAGGTAGGGCTTGCCGTACTCTTCATCGATGGGGGGCAGGTAGAAGAAGTCGTAGTCCACCCCTGCCTCCAGGCCTTCGGGGAAGAAGCTGGTGATGAAGTTGCCCTGTTTGTGCATCCAGCACTTGGGCGGATCCTCGAACATGGGCGCTGGCGCGTCGCCGAAGAAGGTGGAGACGATCCCCTCCCGGCCGCCGAAGACGTAGTCCGGGTTCAGCCAGATCTCCGCCATGATCTCCGCGGCCCGCTTCACCTCCGGCGAGGTGAAGGGCAGCTCGCCCCGGGTCCACTTGTCGTAGTTCTCCAGGGACGTGGTGCGCAGCATGATCTCCTCCATCCAGTCCGTGGCCGGCCAGCCGGTGGCCGTTCCCGACTCGATGCCGATGCACCAGGCGGTGTCCCCGTCGTCCGCGATCTGCTGGGTCAGGGCCATCATCTCGTCCCAGGTCTGGGGGATGGGGTACCCGGCCTCGTCCCAGGCCTTCTTGGGGTACCAGACCTGGCTCTTGCCGTTGAAGCGGGCCCAGACGCCGGCCATGATGGGGGAGCCGTCGCCGCCCTCCATGGTGGCCATGTCCAGCCAGGCCTGCTTGTAGTTCTTCTGCAGCCACTCCATGTTCATGAACGAGCTCACGTCCACCACCTTGCCCGCCTTGGCCAGATTGCCCAACAGGCCCGGCTGGGGGAAGTCGGCGATGTCCGGTGGATCGCCCGCGTCCACCCGCACGGAGATGGTGGTCTCGAACTCCTTGGAGCCGGTGTACTGGATGTCGATGCCGGTCTTCTTCTCGAATTCGGCCACGGACTCGTTGAACTTCACCTCATCCGGCCCGGTGAAGGGGCCGAACATGGTGACCACCGTCCCCGCGTACTCGCCAGCCAGGGCCTTGTCCAGGTGCGGCTGGCCTGTCCCGGACATCTCGGCCGGGGCGGCCTCTTCCTGGGCTGGGGCAGCTTCCTCCGCGGCCGGGGCGGCTTCTTCCGCGGCGGGTGCGGCCTCTTCCTGGGCCGGGGCCGCGGGCTGCTGGGCCGGGCAGGCGGTCAACACCAGGGCCAGGGCCAGCAACAGGGCGAACAGCGTGAAAAACTTTCGGTTCATAGGGCATTTCTCCTTGCTTGGTTCGACTCAAATGGCTCAGGGTCATCCGAGTCGGCGAGTTGAAACGGTAGATCGCAGATGGGCAATATCGGCAATGTCACAAAAGGGCAATGTCACGGATGGGCGCCACCTCCTTTCGAACGGAAATGCAGTCTCCAGATGTCAGCTTGCAGTGATGGCAAGCGATCAGATGGATGCTGGGCTAGGGTTCGATGCCAACGGGCCAGTTGACATCTGGTCCGTTGGCAACTTGACGCCCGCACACTTCAGGGATGGATGTTTTCCGGATGGGCCAGGTCCGACCGGGACCCCCGTGGGGCCCCACACGAGCCCCGAACCACCAGGGTGAGGGGCAGCTCCTGGGCCAGGGCCGGCAGGGGCTCCTTGGCCAGAAGCTGGACCAGGGCCTGGGCGGCCAGGCGACCCATCTGGCGCATGGGCTGGCGGATGGTGGTCAGCGCCGCGAAGGCGGCCAGCTCGATGTCGTCGAAGCCCACCAGGGCCACGTCCTCTGGGACCCGAAGCCGGCGCTGGTGGATCTGCTCCATGGCGCCCAGGGCCAGCATGTCGCTGGCCGCGAAGACCGCGGTGGGCGGGTTCGGCTGGTCCAGGAGCCGGGCCATGGCTGCGGATCCCCGGGCCCGGCTGTGGCCCCGGCTCTCCACGATCAGGGCCGGGTCCGCTTCCACGCCGGCCTCCTCCAGGGCTCGCAGGTAGCCCTGGCGTCGATCCTGGCCCGGCCAGTTGCTCTGCGGGCCGTTGGGCCGCTGGAAGTGATCCTGGATGTAGGCGATGCGGCGATGTCCCAGGCCCAACAGATGTTGGGTGGCCATCTGTCCGCCCCGGACGTTGTCCACGAAGACCGAGGGCAGCTCCTCCTGGTGATAGTCGGTGACCACCACGGGGATCTGGTAGCGGCGGAAGCGCTGGAGGAAATGCTCGCCTGGGGCGAAGGAGACCGCGATGACCCCGTCCAGGCGCAGGCCGTCCAGCAGGTTCTCCAGGACCAGATCCCGGCGCTCTGGGGACTCGATGCTGTAGACCACCAGCTCGTAGCCGGCCTTGGAGATCACCTGCTCGATGCCCTGGAGCACGGCCACCTGGAAGGGGCTGGTGAGGAAGCTGAGCAGCACACCGATGCTCCGCACCCGCTGGCGGGAGAGGTTGCGGGCCATGGGGTTGGGCTTGTAGCCAAGCTCTTCGATGGCCGCCAGCACCCGGGCCCGGGTCTCGGGGCTCACACGGGCGCTGTCGTTGATGACCCGGGAGACGGTGCCGATGCCAACGCCCGCCGCCTTGGCCACATCGTAGATGGTGACAGCCACAGCGCGCCTCGCCTTCAAGCTTGGAAATTTCGGCGTCGGACTGGATGGATGCGATTGGATTGAACCAACGGGGGATCGGATGCGTGAACGGAAGGGACAGGATTTCGGCGTACAGGATTTCAGCTCAGTGGACGAGCCACGGGGGAGGGAAGCGTGGAAGCGCTTCCACTAAGGCCATTATAGGCCTGGGGAGAAGGCTTTGTCAAGTGTTTTCCACGAATTGGCGGGGTCAGATTTTCAGCGGGGAGGCGGAAACGCCGTCCACAACCTCCGGGAAGGGCCTGGAGCGTTTCGGAGTGTCCAGAATCCCGCTCCCGATCGGCTTCAAATGCCCAGCATGCGTCCCCGGGGATCCGGCGCGGATCACCAGGGCTGCCTGGCCTGGATCCGTCGGCGCAGCTCCGGGGCCAGGGGGGGCGTCACCAGGTCGAAGGAGATGCCCGCCTGGCGCAGCCGCTCCTGGAGGGCCTGGGCCTCGTCCGGGGAGAAGCCCAGCAGGGTCACGTGGCGGGCCTCCAGGGCCTCCTCCTGGTTGGCGGCCACGTAGGGCTGGAAGGCCTCCGCGTACTGGAGCAGGGCCCGGAGCTCCGCCATGTCGTCCAGAGGACGAGCCAGGAGGACGGCGTGTTCGTGCCGGGGCGGCTGGGGCGAAGGGGCGGGAGCCGGGGCTGGCAGGGGCTTCTCGGGCTTGGTGCTCTCTGGCGGCAGAGGGCGCACCACTGTGGGGCCGGTGGCCACGCCGCTGCGCCGGAAGGTGACCATGAGCACCTCCCGGCCGGTGAGCTCCACCTCCGCCTTCACGTCCATGCCCTCCGGCTCCACCACGTAGCGGCCCGGGCCCAGGGGGCTAAACTCCAGGGCGAACTCCCCGTACTCCTGTTTGCTGCCTGTGCGTTGGGTGATGCCGGCCCAGCCCTCGGTGTAGATGCGCACCGGCCAGTTGACGCGTCCCAACACCTCCGCGCGGACCACGCTGAAGCCCGGGCCGCGCCCCGCGGGGCGCACCTCCGCCACCCATTCCGCCTCCACCGGAGCGAAGATCACCTCCCAGCCCTGGAGGCCATCCACCGCCAGGTTCTCCTGCAGGTAGGTCTCGGCCACGCTCAGGGTGTAGATGCCCGGGGGCAGGTTGCGGAAGGTGAAGCGGTCGTGGGCGCCCACCGTCTCCTCCAGACGGCCGCCCTGGGCCTCCACCAGGACGGCCGTCTTGCCTGCCGCACCCGGCGCCACCCCGGTGATGACGCTGATGGCGTGCTTCCCTTCCGACGGCGGAGGCTCCTGGGGAGCGGGCGCCACCAGGTTCACCTCCACCTGGTTGCTGCCGTCCAGGGTGATGCGTGGGTGTCGGGTCAGCTCCTCCCAGCCCACCACCTCCAGGGTGTAGACGCCCGGGCCCAGCTCCTGGAACTGGTAGCGCTCGTCCGGTCCCACGGTCTGCTCCCAGCGCTGGGGTTGCTTGTCCATCAGGGCCACGGTGAGCCCAGCCCCGTTGACCACCCGCCCGAAGATGCGGGAGGCCCGGGGCGTCTCCTCCTGGGCCGGCTCGGTGTAGACGAACTCCAGGAAGGCCACCCGGTCCAGCTCCACTCGCACCGGCGCTTCCAGGGGGATGGGCTGGCCCTGGTCGTCCTTCAGCCCCTGGACTTCCACCACGTAGTTGCCCGCGCCCAAGGGGGCGATCTCGCAGGCGAACTCGCCGTACTCGCTCTTGCTGCCCGTGGTCACCGGGTTGCTCTCCCAGCCATCGGTCCGGGCCCGCACCTCCAGCCCCTTGTGGCCCTCCACGCTGCAGCGGATGATGCCGAAGCCCGGGCTCTCCCCACCGTCCCGGATGGTGTAGCCCCAGCCGAAGACGGCCAGCTCCACGCTCTTCTCCTCCCGGCCATCCAGGGCGATCCCGGTCTGGCGGCTGCCCGGCGGCTCCTCCACGCTGGCTGTGTACGTTCCCCTGGGCAGGTTGAGGAAGCGGAAGGAGCCATCTGTGCGGGCTACGGTCTGGAGGGATTCGCCGTCCTGTTGGCGGATCAGGAGGAGGGTGGCCTGGGCCCCGCCCCGCACCCGTCCCTGGAGGACACTCTCCCGGGGCCCCTGGGGGGGAGGGCCGGCCAGGTCGAAGGTCAGGCTGATGAGCCGCTGGCCTGGAGCCACCTGCACCTCCTGCTGGAGGGACGTCTCCAGGATGGCCACCAGGTAGCGGCCGGGCGCCACCTCTGGGAAGCGGAAGCGGCCCTGGTCGTCCAGCGCCGTTCGGGCCAGCTCCTGGAACTCGTCCCCGGGCCCCCTGCGTTTCAGGACCAGGGTTTTGGCCCCCTCCGCGTGGAGCACCACGCCCTGGATGGTGGCCTTCTGCACAGGGGTCTCCTGCCAGACGCGAGGCGTCTTGGGCTCGGCCTTCAGCGCGTCCACGATGGGCAGCCTGCCGCCGGGCCAACGGCTGCTGTACCAGGCGTGGCCCTCCCACCAGGAGCTGGGGCTGCCCAGCTCGTTGTTGGCCAGGAGCCAGAAAGCGGAGCAGAAGAAATAGTTGGGGGCCGGGGGGAAGCGCTTGCTGGTCCCCATGAGGACCCGGCAGGCCTCCAGGGTCTGGGCCATGTGCAGGTTGGGGGTGGTGGCCGGGTAGCGGGGATCTGCGTCCTCGCCCACCAGGTAGCCATCCTCGGTGGCCAGGATGGGGATGCTGCGGCCGATGTGCTGGCGCACCAGAGCGTCGAAGCGCTCGTAGGCCAGCCAGCAGGAGGCGTCGTCCAGGATGGTGTCACCAGGGTTGCTGTGCTCCCGGCGCAGGCGGTTCACCTCCTCCAGGGAGCGGCCCCGCCAGGCGTCCCCTCCCCAGCGCTCCTGGCGCAGGGTCTCGTAGAACTCCCGGGTGTAGGGCGCGCCCTCCTGGTTGCCGGCGTCGTAGGGGTAGTCCAGGGGGTGGTTCACCGAGTAGTTGTGCACCGCCTGCCAGACCGGGCCCTGGAAGAGATCCGCCCGGCCCATCTCCACGATCTTGCCCACCAGGTCCCAGCGAGAGCCGGTGGAGACCGCCGGGATGCCCGGCATGCCCCCGCGCTCCAGGATGGCCTCCATGTCGATGATGGCGTGCTGCGCGGCGATGGCCAGGCCGTCCGGGGGCACCTGACCGCCCTGCCATTCCACGCCCAGGTCCGGCTCGTTGTTGAACTCGAAGTAGCTCACCCCGGCCCGGATCAGCTCCTCCACCGCGGACAGCTCCTTGGGGCCCAAGTGTCCCGGGTTGGGCGCGGGGCGATAGATGCGCACGATGGGCATGAAGCCCTGCTCCAGGAGCAGCTCCACCAGGGGCAGCGCGCCGTCGTGGACCGCGATCTTCACCCACTTGATGCCCATGGCCTTCATCTCGGGCACCCAGAAGTCCCGGATCTTGCCCAGGCCCACCGCCACGGGGAAGCTGGCGCTCCAGTGGATGCCGATGCCAGTGTCGTCCGCGGGGCGGGGGTACTCGTGCAGTTCCATGTCCAAGACCTCCAGTGGGGTATGGCGGGGGAGGGGGCTGGGTTGCCTGGTCCGGCCTCCATTATAGCAAGTTTTGGCGGAAATGCTGAACGCCCAGGCCCCGGGCGGGTCACGGAAGGGGTGCGGGGGATCCGCCCAAGGTTGCCCGTTTCCTTGCCTGGCGGGGCGAAATGGTGTATTTTCAGGGCGGGGAAGAGCGAGGGACAGCTCGCCCTGGCGGCACATTGTAGCCCATGATACGAACTCCGCCAGGCAAATTGGGGATAATGGATCCGCAGCGCCAACCTGGCCACCCGACCGCTCTGCCACCCAGTCGCCCTGGCCGCCCAGAGGACGCCGCACCCCCACCCGTGCTTGCGAAGACGCATCCACCACGAGGAACATCCATGCAACAGGCTAAAACCATCGCGGACCGGCTCCTGGACAACGTGAAGAAGGTGATCGTGGGCAAGGAGCAAGAGATCCGCCTGACCCTGGTGGCCCTCCTCTGCGAAGGCCACCTGCTCATCGAGGACGTGCCCGGCGTGGGCAAGACCATGCTGGCCCGGGCCCTGGCCCGAAGCATCGGCTGCAGCTTCAGCCGCATCCAGTTCACCCCGGACATGCTGCCCAGCGACGTGACCGGGGTCAGCGTCTTCAACCAGAAGACCCTGGAGTTCCAGTTCCGTCCTGGGCCGGTCATGGCCCAGATCGTGCTGGCGGACGAGATCAACCGGGCCACGCCCAAGACCCAGTCCGCACTGCTGGAGGCCATGGAGGAGCGCCAGGTCACGGTGGACGGCGCCACCTACCAGATGCCTCGCCCCTTCCTGGTGCTGGCCACCCAGAACCCCATCGAGTACGAGGGCACCTTTCCCCTGCCCGAGGCCCAGGTGGACCGGTTCATGATGCGCATCCGCCTGGGCTACCCCATCAAGCGGGACGAGGTGGATATCCTGAACCGCCAGGCCCAGGAACACCCCATCCACAGCCTGGGGCAGGTGGTGGCCATGGAGGAGCTGGTGGCGGCCCAGCAGGCCATCACCCAGGTCTTCGTGGAGGATTCCATCAAGGAGTACATCGTGGACCTGGTGACCACCACCCGGGATCACCCGGACGTCTACCTGGGCGCCAGCCCCCGGGGCAGCCTGGCCCTCTTCCGGGCGGCCCGGGCCTGGGCCGCCATCCACGGGCGGGAGTTCGTCCTGCCCGATGACGTGAAGCTGCTGGCCGAGTCCACCCTGGCCCATCGCCTCATCGTGAGCCCCTCGGCCCGGATCAAGAACGTGGAGGCCGGGCAGGTGATCCAGGAGGCCCTGAAGCACACGCCCGTGCCCGGGAGCCGCGTGAAAGCCCGCTGATGTCCTTCCGTCTCTCCGTCCTGGTGGCCGGTCTGATCTTGGCCTGGGCCGTGGCCCTGAACAGCGGCCGGGATCTGGCCTTCAACCTGGCCTATCTCCTCACCGGCATCCTGGTTCTCAGCTACGGATGGGCCTGGAGCAGCATCCGCTTCCTCTCCCTGCGGCGCATCACCCGGGCCCGGCGCAGCCAGGTGGGCCTCTTCTTCGAGGAGTCCTTCGAGGTGCGCAATCTGGGGCGGCTGCCCAAGCTCTGGCTGGAGATCCAGGACCATTCCACCCTGCCCTTCCACCAGGTGAGCCGGGTGGTGAGCAACCTGGGGGGCAAGAGTCGCCATCGTTGGCAGGTGCGCACCCTCTGCCAACAGCGCGGCGTCTTCCGCCTGGGGCCCCTGACCCTGCGCAGCGGGGATCCCCTGGGCCTCTTCCTGGTGGAGAAACATCTCCCGCCCACCAACCACCTGGTGGTCTACCCCATGACCGTGGCCCTGCGCACCTTCCAGCCTCCCATCGCGGACCTGGCCGGGGGTGAGGCCTTGCGCCGGCGCACCCACTACCTGACCACCAACGTGGCCGGCATCCGGGAGTACGCCCCTGGGGACAGCTTCAACCGCATCCACTGGCTGAGCACAGCCCGCACCGGCCGGCTCATGACCAAGGAGTTCGAGCTGGACCCCACCGCGGATGTCTGGATCTTCCTGGACCTGAACCAGTACGTGGCCGCGGAGCTGCCCTGGCAGCTCACTCGACCGGAGCAGGGCCTCTTCGCCCTCCTGGATCGGCCCAACGGCAAGCGCCCCGGGGTGGAGCTGCCGCCCAGCACCACCGAGTACGCGGTGGCGGTGGCGGCCAGTGTGGCTCGTTACTTTCTGCTCAAAGGCCGGGCCGTGGGGCTCATCTCCCACGGACACCGCCGCCAGTTCCTCCAGACGGACCGGGGCGAGCGCCAGCTCACCAAGATCCTGGAGCTGCTGGCTCTGGTCCAGGCCGATGGCTATGTTCCCTTCGCCCAGCTCTTGGCCACGGACGGGGTGCGACTGAACCGCAACGACACCATCCTGGCCATCAGCCCGGACCCGCAACCGGACTGGGCTCGTTCCCTGCGGGAGATGCGCCGCCGAGGGGTGCAGAGCATCGCCGTGGCCATCGACGGGGCCAGCTTCGGCAGCAAGCTGCGCCCCACCGGGCTGCTCCACGAGCTGGAGCTGGCCGGCATCCCCGCGTACAAGGTCTCCAACGGGCAGCCGATCCAGGACGCGCTGGGGCGTCTGGCCGTGGGGATCTCTCCCCGGTAGGCCCCGCTCCCCGGCGTGAGGGAAGCGGTTTGTCCGGCCAGAAGACCGCACCCCTCCATTCCAACCACGCGGAAAACCGGCCAGCTCCGGAGCCTGGCCGGTTTCTTCGCGTCTGGGGGCAGGGAGCCCGAGCTTCAGGCGCTCTCTCGGATGAGCAGGCGGGTGGGGCTGACGAAGGGCGTCTCCACTTCGGCCTCGTCCAGCCGGTCGTCGATCAGGTCGATGAGGGTCTGGATGGCCAGGCGGGAACGGGCCACCATGTCGTGGTAGACGGTGGTCAGGGGCGGGAAGGAGACCGCGGACTCGGGGATGCCGTCGAAGCCCACCACGGCCAGCTCCTCGGGGACGGCGACCCCGGCCTGGCGCGCTCCCTGGAGGATGCCCAGGGCCCGCACGTCGCTGGCGCAGAGCACCGCAGTGGGGCGAGGCTCCAGGGCCCAGACCTTGGCGAAGGACTCCGCGCCGGCGGAGAGCAGGCCCCGGGTGTGGACCACCTGGAGGGTCTCCGGGGGCAGGCCGGCATCCGCCACGGCCTGGCGGTACCCGGCCAGGCGCCGCTCGAAGAGCGGGACGATCACCCCGTCCGGCCGAGGGCCCAGGGTGGAGACGGCGATGTGTCGGTGCCCCTTCTCCAGCAGGTAGGTGGCGGCCTGGTAGGCCCCGCCCACGTCGTCCACGTTGAAGAGGGGCGCCTGGAAAACTTCGTCCGAGTCCACCAGGACCAGGGGACGAGGAGAGCGGTCAATGCTCTGGGCCAGGGGGTGGGAGCGGTGGATGGCCACCAGCAGGAAACCGTCCGCGGCGATGGTGGCCAGGGCCCCGGGAGAGACGTCCCCCCCGGCTGGCACCAACAGGATGCGCCGCTTGTGCTCGTCACAGACGGCGCCGATCTCCCCCAGGAAAATCCGGAAGAGAGGGTCGTTCAGGACCCAGTTCAGCCGGGCGGGGATGACCAGGCCGATGGTGTTGGTCTTGCCGGTGGCCAGGGTGCGGGCCACCGGGTGGGGCTGGTAGCCCAGCTCCGCAGCGGTCTCCAGGATGCGCTCTCGGGTGGCCTGGCTCAGCTGGTGGGGGGCGTTGTAGGCGAAGGAGACAGCCGTGGGGGAGACTCCAGCCACCCGGGCCACATCTCGCAATGTCACGCGCTTCTTTCGGGTCACAGCGTCATTTCCCCTTGGGTTGCAGTGAAATAGGCGGCGGCTCTATGAGTTTACATAAACTGGGGGCAAAGGGCAAATCACTCTGGACGTCTGGCGGCTCGGGTTCTGCTCCGCTGGCTCAGATCCGGGCCCGGGCCAGGGCTTCCGCCTGTTTTTTGAAGATCTCCTGGAGACCCATTTCGGCCAGGAGGAGCATGGCGTTCAGCGCCCCCCGGCTGAAGGGCGCGCCCTCGGCGGTGCCTTGGAGCTCCACGTACCGGCCCTCGTCGGTCATCACCACGTTCAGGTCCACATCCACGGCCTGGTCCATGCGGTAGTCCAGGTCCAGGACCGCCTTGCCGTTGAGCAGGCCCACGCTCACCGCGGCCACCGCGTTGACCAGGGTGCCGGGGGGCACCACGCCTCGCCGCTCCAGCCGGCGGACGGCCAGGGCCAGGGCCACATAGCCCCCGGTGATGGAGGCGGTGCGGGTGCCCCCGTCCGCCTGGAGCACGTCGCAGTCCACGATGATCTGCCGCTCCCCCAGCTTCTCCAGATCCACGGCGCAGCGCAGGCTGCGGGCGATGAGGCGCTTGATCTCCTGGGTGCGGCCTCGGGGACGCATGGTCTCCCGCTCCGTGCGCTGGTGGGTGCTGCGGGGCAGCATGGCGTACTCCGCGGTGATCCAGCCGTGGCTGCGCCGGGAGCGCTTGAGCCAGCGGGGCAGGTGATCCTCCACCGTGGCGTTGCAGAGCACCCGGGTCCTGCCCATGCTGATGAGCACAGAGCCTTCCGGGTGGATCACGTAATCCAGTTCGAACTTCAGCGGGCGGAGCTCATCCAGCTCCCGGCGATGGGCTGACAAGGGAGTTTCCTTTCCGATCCGGCGCCGGAGAAGGGGCGTCGGACCTTGGGGGTAAGGTGCAACCTGAAGAACACAGAGGATATCATACTGGGGATGGGAAAAAGGTGCAAACAAAAATCCCTTCCCGATGTCAGGAAGGGATTTCGTCGCACTGCTGGTGGAGCTAAAGGGACTCGAACCCTTGACCTCTACAATGCCATTGTAGCGCTCTCCCAACTGAGCTATAGCCCCACAACCGGGCCCGAGCGGACGGCTCGAACCCCTTGTTTACGCTCTCCAGTATACCCAGATGGGGTCGGATCTGTCAAATTTTCCCCGGTTCATCCCCGCCCATCTCTGGACCTGGAAGGTGGAGCTGAGGGGACTCGAACCCCTGACCTCTACAGTGCGATTGTAGCGCTCTCCCAGCTGAGCTACAGCCCCGGGCAGGTGAAAAGTATAGCAAAGAGGGCTGTCCGGGTCAAATTTGGGCCGGATCGGGCCCTGGTGAGTTTTCCTGGCAAGGGCTTCTGCTGCGAGCGCTCCTCGTGTCCGGCTAGCTTCCTGGGCTCGCTGCGGGGACGGCCTGCTTCTCCCGCACTCGGAGCATGGCCAGGCCGGCCAGCACCATGAAGAAAGCCGCGAAGGCGAACATGGTCCGGTAGTTGCGCCCGGTGACGTCGATGAGCACGCCCACCAGCTGGGGACCGGCCACCGCGGCCACGTTGGAGGCGAAGTAGTAGAGGCCGGTGAAGGCGCCGATGCGCTCCTCGCCCCCCACGTCGTAGACCATGGGCAGGGAGTTCACGTTGATCAGGGCCCAGAAGATGCCCGCGGCCACCAGGAGAGCGATGAGCTGGAGCTCGCTCCTCACCAGCAGGCCGCTGGCGTAGAGGAGGGTCAGCCCCAGGATGCCCACCAGGATCACCCGCTTGCGGCCGAAGCGGGTGGCGATGAGGCCGCTGGGCACCGCGAAGAGGAGAAAGACCCCGGCCGTCACGCTGGTGACCAGGGACATGCGTCCCGGGTCGATGCCCAGGGTGAAGCGACCGAAGGAGGAGAGCCAGGTCTCCAGGGAGCTGAAGCCCATGAACCAGCAGAGGATGGCCGCCAGCACCCACAGCCCGGACCGATCCGCGCTGCTGAAGATCTCTCGCAGGCTGGCCAGGAAGCCCTGGCTGGGCTCCTGGTCCGGCGCGTGGGGCGTCTCCGGCTCCTGGACGAAGAGGAGCACCACGGTGATGGCGGCCAGGAGCATGGCGCTGCCGAAGAGGAAGGGGGCCAGGCGCCCGTACCGGTAGAGGAGGCCGCCCACCACCAGGGCCAACACCGCGCCCAGGCCGCCCATCAGGTTGATGACCCCGTTGGCCGTGCTGCGCTGCTCCGGCGGGAACAGGTCCCCCAGCAGGGCCACGGTGGGGGCCCGGAAGAGGGCCATGCCCAGGTTGGTGAAGAGGATGGCGAACATGATGGCCACCGGCGAGCGCAGCATGGGCACGCTGATGAAGAAGAGGGCCGCGATGGGCGCGCCCACCAGCATCCAGGGCTTGCGCCGGCCCAGCCGGGTGCGGGTGCGGTCCGAGCGCTCCCCCACGATGGGCTGGACGAACATGTTCAGGTAGTTGTCCCAGGTCATGATGAAGCCGATGACCGTGGCGGTCAGGCCCAGCTCCGCCAGGAAGATGGGGACAAAATTGTTGAAGATGGGCCAGATCACGCTGATGCCCGCGAAGCCGAAGCCCAGGATGAAGGTCTTGCGGTAGGGGAATCGCTGTTTCGGCATGGCCATCCGGCCTCCCTCCGGCTGCTTTGCTGGCGAACGTTACTCCTCCAGGCGCAGCCCCACCAGGACCGCGCCCAGGATGGCCACCACGGCCAGAACCTTGAAGACGATCTGGTAGGCGTCCAGGGGGAGCAGGCCTCGGTTGAGCCCCTGGTGGATGAGGACGCCGCTCAAGGCTGCGCCCACGCTGGATCCGGTGAAGCGGCTCATGCTGTAGAGCCCAGCCGCGATGCCCATCCGTTCCGAGGGCACCTGGCCCAGGGCCGCCCGGTGCAGGGCCGCCAGGGAGAGCCCCGCGCCCAGCCCGTGGACCACCACCCCGGCCACGAACCAGGCCAGGCTCAGGTGCGGGGGCAGCAGGGCCAGGTAGATCATGGTGGCGGCCTGGACCCCCATGCCCAGGATCACCGGTCCCCGGCTGCTGCCCTTGTCCGCCAACAGGCCGCCCAGGCGCATGGTGGCCAGCAGGGCCCCCGCGTGGACCATAAACATAACACCGGTCTGGAAAGCATTCAAGTTGTGCACATCCGCCAGGTAGAGGGGCAGGACGAAGCCGATGCCGCTCATGGTGAACATGCGGATGGAGGCGCCGACCGAGGCCAGACTGAAGGAGGGGTGGCTGTAGAGGCTCAGGTCTACGAAGGGATCCGCTTGGCGCCGTTCCCACCAGAGGAAAAGCAGGAGGAAGGTCCCGGTGGCCCCCAGGAGGCGCCAGTCCTGCAGGGAGGTGACGCCGGTGATCTTCTCGCTGGTCACGTAGAAGAGGAGGCTGACCATGGTGGCGCTCAGTAGGAGGACCCCGCCCCAGTCGAAGCGGAGCAGGGCGGCCACGTTGCGGTTGCCCCGCAGGGCCGGCACCTTCCTGGCCACCACGGCCAGGGCGATGGCAGTGACCAGGAGCACCGGGGCGAAGATGGCGCGCCAGCCCAGATGATCCACCAGCAGGCCGCCCAGCAGGGGCGCCACCATCCCGGTGATCGGCCCGGCAGAGTTCCAGGTGCCCAGGGCGCGGCCCCGCCGGCTGGCCGGGAAGAGGTCCGAGATGATGGCCATGGCCAGGGGCACGAAACCGGCTGTGCCCACCCCCTGGATCGCCCGGCCCAGCATGAGCCAGGCCAGGTTGGGCGCCAGCAGGCCGATGACCGTCCCTATCAGAAAGACGCTCATGCCCAGCAAGAGCAGGCGGCGGCGTCCCAGGTCGTCCCCCAGACGGCCGAAGAGGGGCATGAAGACCACGTAGGGCAGGGTGTAGGCGGTCACGATCCAGGCCACCAGGTCCACGTCGATCTGGAAATGATCCCGGATGGCCGGCAGGGCCACCCGCATCATGCTGGTCATGAGGATCATGGAGAAGGTGGGGGTCATCAAGGCCAGGAGCACGTGGTTCGG
>CAYQEB010000064.1:0-11800 GCA_964416395.1 uncultured Caldilineaceae bacterium
TCGTCCGGGATGTCGGGCAGGAAGTCGGACTCCAGCAGGCCCGGGTCGATGATGGCCTGGTGGCGTTGGTCGTAGAGGCGATGGAGGTCCGCCAGGAGCTTCTCCAGATCGGCGATGGCCTGGTCCATGGCCTCCCCGGCGCCCACGGCCTGGGCCAGCTGATCGATGCGCTGCTGGATCTGGTGGGTGCGGGCGGCCAGGGCCAGGTCGAAGCGATGCAGGGCCTCCAGCTGCTCCTCTCGGATGCGCTGAGCGTCGAAGAGGCCGGCGTACCCGTAGCTGGCGTGACGGATGCGGTCTGTCAGGGTCTGCAGGCGCTGGACCAGGTCGTCCACCTCGTCCATGTAGCGGAGGCCGCCGGATTTCAGGAGTTTCTTCTGGATGTCGTAGAGGCGCTGTTTCTCCGCCTCCAGGGCAGAGGCCAGGGTCTCCCGCAGCTGACGGTCCGCGTCTCGGCGCAGTTCCTTGTCCACGTAGCCTTTGATCACAGGCAGCCCCTTGAGTAGCCGCTCCACGGCCCCCATCTGCCCTTTGGCCCGGTCTAGAAATGAGTCGGTCATGGTGTTTTTCCTCTCTTTCGGGAGCCGCTGTGTCCAGCGTGTTCCCTGCAATTGGGGGTTCCTACGTTCAGGGTCGTACAGTCCAAGATCCACAGACAGGTTCACAGAAAAGCATAGCCAAGTTCTGTTACAGTCTACCATTACGCTCCAAGAGCCGGTTGGTTTCCGCGCCCATTCTCGACCCAGGACAGCGCCTCAGGAAGGGGCGGACGCCTTCTCCGTCTCCGCGGCCGCCCGCTTGGTCAGGAAGACCTGGCTGCCGCACCAGGGGCAGACGATGAGCCCCTTGCCGGCGAACTCCAGCTCGCCGCCGCAGTTGGGGCATTTGCGGTTCGCCACCAGGGCCTGGCTCTCCACGCTGTAGAGGATGCCCTTGTCCCAGTTGATGGCCCCGCTGAAGAGCCGCTTGCCCACCAGGTCCCGGATCATGTCCTCCACCACGTCCCGGGGCTCCTGAAGCTCCACCACGATCTCCTGGACCGTCACCTGGCCCTGGGTCAGCACCATGTTCAGGATGGTTTTCTCCTTCTCCACCCGGGCCAGCTCCTTCTCCTCCTGGATGCCCTTGCGCAGGACGAACAGACCAATGCCGATCAAGGGCACAACCACCACCAGGCCCAGGAAGAATCCCAAGGCCAGCCCTCCTGGGGTCATATCGCCGGAGGCCAGGGCTGTGACGCCCCACACCAGGAAGCCCAGGAGCAGGATCAGACCGCCTACGGCCATGATCAGGCCAACGACTCGACCGCCTCCTCGCATAGAAACGCTCCTTCACGGGTGAGATCGCACAGGTGAGATCGCACGGGTGCAGCCTCACAGGTGCAACTGTTTTTGCAGCTGTTGCTGGTTGTTCCGTTTGCCTGCCCAGGGTGCTGACCCGCCCCAGGTGATGGTGGGGCTATCCGAAGCCGCCACCACCGCCGCCACCGCCCCCGCCACCGAAGGAACCGCCACCGGAGAAGCCACCCCCGCCACTCCAGCCGCCACCGCTGGAAGAGCTGCTGGGTCGGCTGGTCATGGTGCGGCTGGCGCTGCTCAACATGGCGCCCAGGCCTGCGCTCATGCCAGAGAGGCTGGCGCCCATGCCGCGGCTGGCCTCGCTCAAGCCGCCGCCCAGGCCCTTGCCCTCGCCACCACCCCGAGGGCTGCCAGCCCCAGCCGGGATCGCCTTGCCCAGTCCGCCGCCCCGGTAGCCTCGCCGGTAGGGCTCGTAAAGATCCGGCCGGGGGATGTACCAGCCCGGGGCCGGGGCGTCCACCCGCTCGAACTTGCGGATGTAGGATCGATCGATGCCGAAGGCGATGGCGTAGGGCAGCCAGCGATCCCAGATGAGCTTCTGTTGCTCCAGGTCGCTGTACTTGTCGATATTTTGCAGATAGGTCTTGAAAGCCCGCCAGCGGGCGGCTTCCTCCGCGCCTTTGTCCGTCTTTCGGGGCATGAAGCGGGAGAGGATCAGGAAGCCGAAGGCCGTGACCCCCAGGCCGAAGCCAGGCAGGATCGCCGCGGGGGTTAGATCGCCGAAGATGGTGGTGATCACCACGCCCACCAGGAGGGCAATGAAGAGCAGCGCCGCCCCCAGGCAGCCGTACCGATTGCGCACGCTCTCCGGGTTGTGGGCAAAGTAGCCGGCCTGGGTGATCTCCTCGTACATGGCCTTCTTGATCTTGGGCAGCTTCTTGTAGAACTTGTTCTTCAGCTGGGAGAGCTTCACTTTCTTCTTGCGGCCGAACATGCTCTCCAGGAGCAGTTTCTCGTAGGGGCGCACCGGGGCGTCCTTCTGCTCCCACCGGTAGGTGAAGTCGGTGGCGGTGCGGAGTTTGCCCTTCTTCTCCTCGGTGATGCTGATGACCCCTCGTCGGGCCAGGTCCACGATGGTGGCCAGGATGTCCTGCATGTCCACCCGCTCGTCCAGGAGGACGCCCGCCAGGCCCGGGGGCAGATCGTCCGGCGGTTCGGGCAGGTAGTCGGCCACCTTCTCCACCGGTTTATCCCGACCAAACTGGTACCAGAAGAGATAGAGCAGGGCCGGCCCGCCGAAGAGGAAGAGAGCGCCCAGAGCCCCCAAGGCCAGGGTGGCGATGGGCCCCCAGGTCTCCCGGAAGCGCTGCTCCTCTTCCAGCCGCGCTGCCTGGGCGTCGGCGATCTGTTGCCAGGGCTGGGGCTCCCCGGCCACCAGGCCGTGAGGAAACTGGACCCGCACCTCGAACTCCTCCCCCGGGTTCAGACGGCGGTCCAGGTCAAAGAAAATGGTGCGGCCATCCTCGCCCAGGGTGGCTGTGGCCGAGTCCCGAGCGTCCTGGCCGTTGATGTAGGCGGCCCACTCCTGGATGGGGCCCGGGACCTTCACCCGCACCTGTCCTTCCAGCACCGGGAAGCTGCGGTCCCCGTAGATGGCCTTCCACCAGATCTGGTCCCCTTCGTCGTAGTAGCGCAGCCCGCCGTGGACCCGGTAGCTCAGGGTGTAGGTCTCGGTGGTGTCGGAAGTGGGGGGGAAGTACCAGCGGATGGTGTAGCTGGAGCTGGTCTCGTCCACGGTGAAGGTGTAGGGCTCCTTGCCGCCGGTGACCAGCCGGTAACGGTTGCCGCTGGCGTCGGTGATGGCCCAGTTGTCGATGGCGCTGAGGTAGCGCCGGGGGATCTCTCGGTAGCCGAAGGTGAAGACGCCATCAATGAAGCGGATGCGCTGGTGCTCGGCCACGTCGAAGGCGCCATCCTCGTGGACCACCAGGTCCACATCGAAGCGCTCCCAGACCAGGGATTTCTCCTGTGCCGTCTGCCGGGCCAGGGCTGGCGGAGCAAAGGCCACGCTGCCGACCAGGACGGTCAGCAGGGCCAGGAGCAGAGACCAGCGGATGGGGGGGACGATCTTCTCTCGGTACATGGCTCGGCTCGTTTTCGTACGGTGGACGTTCATGTGGTGGTGGACATTCATGCGGTGGTGGACGTTCATGCGGTGATGACAGTGGCGGTGTGGCGACCGGCAATCCGGTCAGGGTTGCGATGGCTGGCGTGGCCAGAGGCAAACAGGTGCGAGGTTATTATCGAGATCTTGTACCAAACGCCCCTGACATTCTATCAACAAATACTCTGACCTTCAACTGCCAGGCCGACAGCCGCCGACAGCCCCATCCCAGACACCAGCCCGGGCCTTGGCCCCGGCGCCTGGTGACCTCCCGAGCCACTTGTCATCTCTAGGTCTTTTCAAGTACAATACGGGCAAGGTGGTAGGACGGTTTCTCCATCGGTTTGGCTTCCTACCCTGTTGCAACCGTTCAACGGAGTGGATCGTTTGCCCGTTCAGCCCTTTCGTGTTGGCGACGCCCTGCTGCTGCAACGCCTGGGACGCACCGCCACGGAACTGAATATGGAGCAGGCTCTGTTGGAGCCCTATCCAACGGTGCGGACAGCCCTAGGGTCCGTGCTGCCCTGGGGCGGAAACGGCCGCTTCACCTACGTGTTGCAACAGGCGGACAACGGCCTGGCCCGGGCGGGCTTCGTTCAGCTCGTCCAACGGCCCGGCCGCCCGGAAGCCGACGTGATCCGCCTGGCCCCCTCCCTGGACGCCCCTCACGGCCACCCGGCTATCTGGCGCAAGCTCCTGATCCACGCCTCCCAGGAGCTGGTGACGCACCAGGTCCTTCGCCTCTACAGCGATCCGCTGGACCAGCCCCTACTCATCGAGACATTCCGCAGCGCGGGGTTTTCGCCTTACACCCGAGAGACCATCTGGCGCCTGGGAGCGCCCCCCCAGATCCAGCCGCCGGGAGCCGAGATCCGGCCCCAGTGCCCGAAGGACGAGTGGAACCTCAAGCGGCTGTACACCCGCCTGACCCCGCCCCTGGTCCAGCAGGCGGAGGGGACAGAGCAGAACGGCTCCCCGCAGAAAACGCTGCCCCCCATCCTGACCTGGCCTTTCCCAGGGCAGATGCAGAGCTTCGTCCTGGAGGAAGCGGGGGAGATCCAGGGGTGCGTCCAGCTCATCCGCGGCCGGCGGGGCTTCTGGCTGCGGCTCTGGGCGGACACCCTGGCGCCGGAGCCTCGAGTGGCCCAGCGGCTCCTGGCCCACGGGATCGCCCTCTTCGCCCAGCAGGCCCGGCAGCGCCCCCTCTACACCTCCGTGCGGGAGTACCAGGGCGGCCTGGCCTCCCTCCTGAGCCAGCATGGCTTCGCCCCGGTGACGGACCGGGTGAAGATGGTCAAGCCCATCCTGCAGCCCGTGCGCAAACGGGCCGGGAAACGGATCTCCGCCCTGGACGCCGTGCGGGACGCCGTGCCCTCCTCCCTGGCCGTGCCCAAGGCCACCACCAAGCCCGCCCCCAAGCGCCTGGGGGATCCCATGGCCGGCTGAGCCCAGGCTCCGGCGTCAGTTGGGGGGAGGATCACAGACACGGAACTATTCCTCTGCTTCAATCGTCTTGAGTGTAGAACATTTGAACGCATGACATTTGAACGCATGACTGATGAACGAATAACAGAGCAACCGAGGACAGACGGGATCGACGGCCCAAACCGACGGCAGAACCGATGTTAAAACCGACGTTGCATCAGCCCAGAAAACAAGCATGACAGACACTCGAACAACTTTTTCCAATCCGATTCAACCGACCCAGCCGACCCAGCCGAGTCAGTCGGCCTCCACCAACGAAATGACGCTGAAGATCACCGACGATCTGGACCTGCTGTTGGACGTGCTGCCGGAACGGGTGCGGGAAGCCCTGCGCCGGACCAACCGTTCCTCCGAGCTGATCGAGATCGTGATGGACCTGGGCCGACTGCCCGAGGCCCGTTTCGTGGAGGGCGAGGCCTACCTGAGCGACCAGGAGACCACCCTGGAAGATCTGCGCTTCGTCATCGAGAAGATCGGCGCTTTCGGCGCGGACAACCGGGCCGGCATCGAACGCACCCTGCACCGCATCTCCGCCATCCGCAACCGCAAGGGCGACGTCATCGGCCTCACCTGCCGGGTGGGCCGGGCCGTCTACGGCGTCATCGACATCATCGAGGACATCGTGATGAGCGGCAAGAGCATCCTGCTCCTGGGCCGACCAGGCGTGGGCAAGACCACCCTGCTCCGAGAGGCGGCCCGGGTGCTGGGCGAGCGTAAGCGGGTGGTCATCGTGGACACCAGCAACGAGATCGCCGGGGACGGGGACATCCCCCACCCAGCCATCGGCCGGGCCCGGCGCATGCAGGTGACCACGCCGGAGCTTCAGCACGAGGTGATGATCGAGGCGGTGGAGAACCACATGCCCGAGGCCATCGTCATCGACGAGATCGGCCGGGAGCTGGAGGCCGTGGCCGCCCGCACCATCGCGGAACGAGGCGTCCAGCTCATCGGCACAGCCCACGGCAACACCCTGGAGAACCTGCTGATGAACCCCACCCTGAGCGATCTGGTGGGCGGCATCGATTCGGTGACCCTCTCGGACGAGGAAGCCCGACGCCGGGGCACCCAGAAGACCGTGCTGGAGCGCAAGGCGCCCCCCACCTTCGAGGTGCTCATCGAGATCCAGGACCGGCAGCGCATGGCCGTTCACCACAACGTGGCCGAAGCGGTGGACGCCCTGCTCCGGGGCTGGACCCTGACGCCGGAGATCCGCTACGTGGATGAGAGCGGCCAGGTCCACATCGAGAACGCCCCCGCGGTGGGGCACCGAGGCCGCATGGCCGCCAACGTTCGGGGCGGCCGCAACGGCCATCCCAGCATGGCCCAGGATCGCCGCGGGAGCAAGCGCCGCAACAAGGGCGGCTGGTCCAACGGCGGCGAGGGTCGGCAGAGCCTGGCGGAGGAGCAGGAGCCCCGCCTGCAGGTGCTCCAGGTCTTCCCCTACGGCATCGGCCAGAACCGACTCCGCTCCGCGGCCCAGAACCTGCAGGTCCCGGTGGAGATCGTGAAGGACCTCCACAACGCGGACATCGTGATGACTCTGAAGAACTACTACCGGCAGAAGGCCCAGCCCATCGCCGACGCAGAGCGCCGCAACATCCCGGTCTACGTGCTGCGCAGCAACACAGTGACCCAGATGGAGCAGTGCCTGGTGGATGTCTTCCACCTCTCCCCAGAGAGCAACGTGGACGCCTACGAGCAGGCCATGCGGGAGACCAAGGAAGCCATCCAGCGCCTGCTGAACGGGGCCGAGTCAGTGGAGCTGAAGCCCCAGAGCGCGGCCATCCGCAGCCAGCAACATCAGCTGGCCCGGGCGGCCAATCTGGTGAGCCACAGCTACGGCCGGGAGCCCTACCGGCGAGTGCGCATCTTCCGGAGCTAGCCCGCTGGCTCCCGGAGGGTCCAGCGACCTTCGACGACCGATGAGCGGGTGCAGGAATCCGTGACATCCCCCTGCACCCGCTTCCTTCTTCCCTCTCCCGCCCACCCACCACAGGTTCAGCCGTGAGTCTGTTCATCACCTTCGAAGGCCCTGAGGGCAGTGGCAAGACCACCCAGATCCGCCGCCTGGCCGCGGTCCTGGAGGAGCGGGGCTGGCCCGTGCTGGCCACCCGGGAACCCGGGGGCACCCGCATCGGCAACGCCATCCGCAACCTGCTGCTGGACCCGGTCCACACGGAGATGGTCGCCCGGGCCGAGACCCTCCTCTTCAACGCGGCCCGGGCCCAGCTGGTGGATCAGGTGATCCGCCCGGCCCTGGCCCAGGGCACCATCGTCCTCTGCGACCGCTACGCGGACAGCACCCTGGCCTACCAGGGTTTCGGCCATGGCCAGGACCTGGACGAGCTGCGCATGCTCATCCGCTACGCCACAGGCGGCCTGACGCCCCATCTGACCGTTTACCTGGACATCGACCCCGCGGTGGGGCTGGGACGCAAACGCAATGGGAAGGGCGAGGAGTGGAACCGGCTGGATGCCAAGGACCTGGCCTTCCACCAGGCTGTGCGGGAGGGCTACCTGCACCTGGCCCAGGAGGAGCCCGAGCGCTGGCTGGTGGTGGACGCGGCCCAATCCCAAGAGGCCGTCCATCGACGCATCTTGGAGGCGGTGGAGGCCCGGCTGGCGGCCCTCCACACCGCCTCACCTGGATCCCCGGGGAACGCCCTGGCCGATGAACGGCCAGGCTAAGCCCCACGCCCTCTCTTTCGACCGTGTTTGAGGCCGCTGGCGTTTTTGAGGCCTCTGGAAGCCTTGGAAAACCTGGAGACCCGGAGCAGCGCCATGAAACTGATCATCGCCATCGTGAACCTGGACGACAGCCGCAACCTGCTGGACCGACTGGGACGCCGGGGCTTCGGCGCCACGGTGACCAGCTCCACCGGCGCCTACCTGAAGATCGGCAACGCCACCATCTTCTGCGGCGTGGAGGACGAGGACGTGGAGGAGGTCCTCTCCATCATCCGAGAGACCTGCCCCAGCCGGGTCCAGTACGTGACGCCGCTGCCCCCGGTGATGGAGCCCGGGGAGATGCTCATCCCCACCCCGGTGGAAAAGTACATGGGCGGGGCCACGGTCTTCGTGCTGGACGTGGAACACTTCGAGAAGATCTGAGCCAGGGGCAACCTGGACCGAAGACGACCTGGGCTGGAACGCCTGGGGAAGGCTCAAGGACAGGAGCCCGGGCCTGTTTGGCCTGTTTATTTGGACCGGCGGGGCGAGATTCGGCCGGTTGGGCCAATGCAGAAAGCGGACGTGGTGGGCACGTCCGCTTTTTCGCGTTCACCTGTGGGGCGACGGGTCCGGGACTACTCGCCTCCCTCCGAGGAGGCCCCCAGATCGCCGGCGGGAGCTCCCTCCGCCGCGCCTCCCAGCTCTGGCCCCAGATCGCCGCCGAGCCCACCGCCAGGGCCGCCGAAGTCGTTGCTCGCCGGCCCGCCCAGGGACTCCTCGATGGCCTCCGGGCTCTCCCCGGCTTCCAGCCGGTCGATGACCTCGGTCATCTCCGGGTCCAGAGGTTCGCCCATCTCGTCGCTCATCTGGCGCATGAAGCGGGCCAGGGCCCGGGGGTCCTCGTTCTCCAGTCCGGCCATCAGGGACGAATCGGCCAGGGACTCCAGGCGGCTCTCCTCGGACTTGAGGGTGAAGACCCGGCTGACCAGACGGCGCAGATTGGCTCCGCCGCAGTGAGGGCAACGGGCGTCCTCGTCCCGGGCCGTGGCCATGCTGGGGAAGAAAACGCTCACCCGTTTGCGGCAGTCCTGGCAGAAGTACTCGTAGATGGGCATGGTTGGCCTCCTCCTTCTATCCGGCGCAAATGCTCAAGCACGAACACCCGTGCACAAATCCGGCAGATTTTCCTTCCCTGTTCACCTGCACTATACTAAGCCATTATAAATTGACCCAAAGGCCCGATTCAAATCACCCCACACCCGAACGCCATGAGCTCTTCCGATCCGATATCCCTGGCCGAACAGAGTGCGGACGACGCCGCGGAGATCGCCGCCATCTACGAAAGCCTCCTCCACCCCCGCCCTGTGCTGGTGGTCATCTCGGGCCCCAGCGGGGTGGGCAAGGACGCCACCCTGCAGCGTATGAAGGAGCGCAACCTCTCCTTCCACTTCGTGGTCACCGCCACCACCCGGCCCAAGCGCCCCGGGGAGGTGGATGGCGTGGACTACCATTTCGTCTCCATGGGCGAGTTCGCGGACATGATCGAGAAGGGGGAGCTGCTGGAGTACGCGGTGGTCTACGGCGACTACAAGGGCATCCCCAAGAAGCACGTGCGGGAAGCTCTGGCCAGCGGCAAGGATGTGATCCTGCGCATCGACGTCCAGGGCGCGGCCACCATCCGCAAGCTCATCCCCAACGCGGTGACCATCTTCCTCACCGCGGAGAGCGAGGAGGAGCTGATCCAGCGGCTGCAGCGGCGCAAGACCGAGTCCCCGGACGCGCTGAAGATGCGCATCGCCACGGCCCGGCAGGAGATGAAGCGCATCCGGGAGTTCAAGTACGTGGTGGTGAACCGGGAAGGGCACCTGGACGAGACCGTGGACAAGGTGGTGAGCATCATCGTGGCCGAAAAGTGCCGGGTGGACTGGAAGCCCGTGCAGATCTGATCCTCACAGCTTGGCGGGAGGCGCCGCGTGTACAACCCCTATCGAGCCCCCACTCCCGAGCCCACCTTCGGCCAGGTCCTCCCCCCGGAGCCGCCCGAACCACCCCGTTTCATCGTCCCCACCAGCCCCCCCCGGGTCAGCCGCCTGCTCCTGGGCGTCAACCTGCTGGTCTTCGTGGCCATGATCCTCTACGGCTACCTCTTCTACGGCATCTGGGACGGGCCCCAGAACCTGCAGGTCCTCTACGACTTCGGCGCCAAGTGGAACCCGGCCATCCAGCACGGTGAGATCTGGCGGCTCTTCACCTCCATGTTCCTGCACATCGGCGCCATCCACCTGCTCTTCAACCTCTACGCCCTCTACATCCTAGGGCCCCTGGTGGAGAACTACTTCGGCCCCTGGCGTTTCCTGGCCATCTACCTCATCGGCGGCCTGTTCGGAAGCGTGGCCAGCTACGCCTTCTCCCCCGCCCTCTCCGCGGGGGCCTCCGGGGCCATCTTCGGCCTGCTGGGCGCGGTGACCGTCTACTTCTTCCGCTACCGGGAGCACTTCGGCGCCCGGGGGCGGGCCGTGCTCCAGAACATGCTCATCGTCATCGGCATGAACCTGGTCCTGGGGCTCACCGTGCCCAACATCGACAACTGGGCCCACATGGGCGGGCTTCTGGGCGGCGCGTTGACCGCCTGGGGACTCCTGCCCCGCTACCGCATCCCCCGCCAGGTGCGGCCCGGCGTCCAACCTCTGGAAGTGGAGCACCGGCTGGGCCCTGAGCTGGGCTGGCTCCTCTTCTGCACGGCCCTGCTGCTCCTCTTCTTCCAGGTGGCCAACTTCCTGGGAGCGCCCACCCTTTGACCACGCTCTTCGACGCCTCCTTGAACCGGAGCATCCTCAAGCTGGCCATGCCCGCGGTGGTGGAGAACCTGCTCCAGACCGTGGTCTTCTTCAGCGACACCCTGATGATCGGCTGGCTCAAGGAACCGGCGGCCCTGGCCGCGGTGGGCCTGGCCGGGACGCTCATGTACCTGCTCACCACCCTCTTCGGCGCGCTGGCCGTAGCCGCCACCGCCCTGGTCGCGCAGGCCTGGGGGGCCAGCCGCCAGGAAGAGGCGGGCCGGGTGGGGGCCCAGGCCATCCTGCTCAGCCTGCTCTTCTCCGCCGGGATCACCCTGCTTCTCATCCCGGCCATCCCCGGCTACCTGCGCCTCATGGGCGGGGATCCCCAGGTGGTGGCGGAAGGGACAGGCTACCTGCGGGTGGTCCTGGGGGCCTCCCTCTTCAGCTTCCCCATGATGGTGGCCAACGGGGTCATGCGGGGGGCAGGGGACACCCGCACGCCCATGTGGAACACCCTGATCATGAACAGCTGGAACATCCTGGCCAGCTACCTGCTCATCTTCGGGCCCGGGCCCCTGCCAGGCCTGGCCCTCCTGGGCGCGGGGATCGGCACGGCCACGGCCCGCACCCTGGGCGGCTTCCTGGCCGTGGGCGCCCTCCTCACCGGAAAGACCTTTCTGCGCCTGGAGTGGCGGCAGTTAACCTGCTGGCAGCAGGCCATCAGCCGCCGCATCCTGGCCCTGGCCCTGCCCAGCGCCGTGGAGGCCGGGGTGGCCCAGTTCGGCTTCCTGCTCTTCACCCGCATGGTGGCCTCCCTGGGAACCCTGGCCCTGGCCGCCCATCAGATCGCCCTGCGGGTGGAATCCCTGAGCTACATGCCCTCCTGGGGGCTGGCGGTGGCGGCCACCACCCTGGTGGGCCAGGCCCTGGGCGCGGGGGATCCCAGCCTGGCCCGGAAGGCCCTGGGCCGCACCCTGCTCTTCGGCCTGATCTTCAACGGGCTGCTGGGTCTGGTCTTCCTCTTCTTCGCCCGGCCCATCGTCCAGGTCTTCGGCAGCACCCCGGACGTGCTCTCCCTGGCCGCCCTGGCCCTGACCATCGCCGCCGCGGAGCTGCCCGGCCTGGGCTTCGAGATGGTCATCGCCGGGGGCATGCGGGGCGCAGGGGACACCCGCACCCCTCTGCTGGTGACCCTGGTGGGGGTGCTCCTCTTCCGCCTGAGCCTGGTCTACCTGCTGGCCATCGTCCTGAAGTGGGGGCTGGCTGGGGTCTGGTGGGGCACGGCCATGGACTGGACCGGCCGCTCCCTGCTCCTCTGGTGGCTCTTCCGCCGCCAGGCCTGGCAGCGGGCCCCAGTGGCCGAGTAGCCCGGAGAGCCATCGAGATGGTCGTTGCCGTCCAAA
>CAYQEB010000064.1:11900-14895 GCA_964416395.1 uncultured Caldilineaceae bacterium
CGAGAGGAGCCATGGACAGCACCCGTCGCAGCGGGATCCTGCTGCACCCCACTTCCTTGCCGGGCCGCTACGGCATCGGCAGCTTCGACCAGGCCGCCTACGACTGGGTGGATCTCCTGGCCCGCACCCGCCAGACCCTCTGGCAGGTCCTGCCCCTGGGCCCCACCGGCTACGGAGACAGCCCCTACCAGAGCTTCAGCAGCTTTGCCGGCAACCCCTACCTGATCAGCCTGGAGGACCTGCACCAGGACGGGCTGCTGGACCCTCAGCTCCTGACGGGCGCCCCGGAGTTCCCCCGGGACCGGGTGGACTACGGCGCCATCTACCGCTGGAAGCTGCCCCTCCTGCGCCGGGTGGCCCAGGACTTCCCCCGGCGGGGCAGCGGGGAGCAACAGGCCGAGTTCCAGGCCTTCTGCGCGGAGAACCAGGAGTGGCTGGAGGATTTCGCCCTCTTCATGGCCCTGAAGGACGCCCACGGCGGCGCGCCCTGGAACCAGTGGGAGATGCCCCTGCGCAAGCGCAACAAACGGGCCCTGGCCCGAGCCCGCAAGGAGCACGCGGCGGCCATCCACGCCCACAAGTTCAACCAGTGGCTCTTCTACCGCCAGTGGCTGGCCCTGAAGGACCACGCCAACCGGCGGGGCATCCAGGTCATCGGGGACATCCCCATCTACGTGGCCCTGGACAGCGCGGACGCCTGGTGCAACCCGGAGATCTTCCACTTCGACCGGGAGTTCCAGCCCACAGTGGTGGCCGGCGTGCCCCCGGACTACTTCAGCGAGACGGGACAGCTCTGGGGCAACCCCATCTACCGCTGGGACCGGCTGAAGCGCACGGGCTACCGCTGGTGGATCCGGCGCATCCAGGCCGCCCTGCGCCTCTACGACCTGGTGCGCATCGACCACTTCCGGGGTTTCGCCGGCTACTGGGAGGTGCCGGCCGGAGAGAAGACCGCGGTGAAGGGCCGCTGGGTCAAGGGGCCGGGCGCGGACTTCTTCCAGGCTGTCCTGGAGGCGCTGGGGGAGCTGCCCATCATCGCCGAGGACCTGGGGGAGATCACCCCAGACGTGATCCAGCTGCGGGACCAGTTCGGCCTGCCCGGGATGAAGGTGCTCCAGTTCGCCTTCAGCACCGACGCCAGCGACAAGTTCCTGCCCCACAACTACACGCCCAACTTCGTGGTCTACACCGGCACCCACGACAACGACACGGCCTGGGGCTGGTACCAGCACAGCAGCACGGAGCGAGAACGGGACTTCTTCCGCCGCTACTTCCGCACCGACGGCCACGAGGTGGCCTGGACCCTCATCGAGGGAGCCTTCCGCAGCGTGGCCCGCCTGGCCGTGGTCCCCCTCCAGGACGTGCTCAGCCTGGGCACGGAGGCCCGGATGAACCTGCCCGGCACGGCCCAGGGCAATTGGCGCTGGCGTTTCGTCCCGGAACAGATCAGCAGCTACGCCCTGGACCGGCTCCTGGACGCCACCACCCTCTACGGCCGGGACCCGGCCATCTACCAGGGCAAAGGGCCGGAGGCAGGCGGGATCTAGCGGCTTCCCCCTCCTTGCGCGAGCCAGGGGAGGGGTGAGGTCAGGGCAGGCGAGCCTGGAGGGCCTTCAGGTCCAAGGGGATGCCGGCCAGGAGGAAGACGGCCTGGTCCGCGGCCTGGACCAGGTGGCGGTTGGCCCGGCCCAGGAGATCCCGGTAGAGGCGGCTCAAGGGATCCCCGGGGACGATGCCCAGCCCCACCTCGTTGCTCACCAGGATGAAGGGCCGTCCCAGCAAGCGGTGGGCCTCCAGCAGGCCCTCCAGCTCCTGCTGGAGCCGGGCCCAGCTGGCCGCCTCGCCCTCCGCGGCCGGGTCCGGGTGGCCCAGGAGCACGTTGCTCACCAGCAGGGTGAGACAGTCCAGCAGGATGACGCCTGGCTCGGGTCCGGAGGCCCGGGCCAGGTGCGTGGTCAGGGCCTGCCCCACGCCCGTGGGCGCCTCCAGGGTCTGCCAGTGGCTGGGACGCTCCTGGCGGTGGCGCTGGATGCGCTGGGCCATCTCCTGGTCCCCGGCCTGGGCCGTGGCCACGAAGAGGACCGGCCGGTCACCGGCCAGCTGCCGGGCCAGCTCCAGGGCGTAGTCGCTCTTGCCGCTGCGGGCGCCCCCCAGGACGAGGATCAGGGGGGCGGGGACGGGTGTTGACGAAGCCATGTTCACCTCCGGAGCGGACTCCAGGATGGCGTGGGAGGAGGGGTCAGAGCAGGGCCAGCCCCAGCAGCGCCCCCAGCTCCACCGCCTCCACCAGCGCGCCGTAGACGTCCCCAGTGAGGCCGCCGCCCAGACGGGCCGCCGCCCAGCGGGCCAGGAGCAGCCCCAGGAGGGGCCCCAGGAGCGCGCCGGCGCTCTGCCAGCGGACCAGGAGCAGGAGGATCTGCAGGATGAGGACGGTGGCGCTGGCTATCCGAAGTTGACGCACAGTCAGACCCTGACGGAAGGCGCCGCCCAGGGAGGCGCTCCCGGGCCGGCTGTAGGGGAAGCGCTGGGCCGCCCAGGTCGCGGTCCACCGCCCCCAGCTGGGGGCCAGGAGCAGGGCCATCCAGGCCAGGGGGCTCCCCAGGAGCTGGGCCAGCAGGGCCCACTTCAGCCCCAGGAGCAGCACCAGCCCCAGGACGCCGAAGGCCCCAGGATGGACGTCGGCCATGATGGCCAGGCGTCGCTCCGGCGGGACCGGGGCGAAGAGGCCGTCGCAGGCGTCCGCCAGGCCGTCCAGGTGCAGGCCGCCGGTGAGGAGGGCCCAGAACAGGAGCAGGAGCCCCGCCTGCACGGGCAGGGCCAGGCTGGTCCACTGCAGGAGCCAGGCCCCCGCGGCCAGCAGCCCGCCCAGGATCAGCCCGGCCAGGGGAAACCAGGCGAAGGAGCGGCCGAAGAGGCCTGGGTCCGCGGCCACCTCCTCCGAGGAAGGGGGGGAGACGGGCAGGGTGGTGAGGAAGCTCAGCGCAGCGCGCAGGGC
>CAYQEB010000064.1:14995-22956 GCA_964416395.1 uncultured Caldilineaceae bacterium
AGGAAGGGGGGGAGACGGGCAGGGTGGTGAGGAAGCTCAGCGCAGCGCGCAGGGCCTGGACGGGGCTGGAAGAGGGCATGGCGGGGCTGGGCTTACTGGTCCACGTGGCCGGTGTTGCCGTCCACCAGGGTGATGGCGCCGGCAACCAGTTCCTCGTAGTGAGCGCCCAGGGCCACCACCGTGGGGATGTGCCAGAGACGAGCCCCGGCCACCAGGGGGTCCAGGGGAGAGGCATTGGGCGTCACCAGGCCGGCCGCGTGGGGGAGGGCCAGGGTCCAGCCACTGTCCAGCAGGGCCACCCCCACCACTGCGCCCTGGCAGAGGGCGAAGTTCGGGTTCACCTCTCGGCGCAGGGGCGCGCTGACGCTGCCGCTCACCCCGGGCAGGCCGGCCCGGACTGGCTGGGCCTCGGTTTGATCCAGGAGCAGATCTCCGGGACGCTGGGCCTGGTGCTCCTGGAACTCGGCCTGGCGCTGGGCCAGCACCGCCTGGATCTTCTCCAGATCGCTCACGTTCCACTCGCCGGTCATCATCTGCTTCAACTCCTCCAGCTGGAAGAAGAAGACCTGGTCCGCCGCCTGGAGACGATGGTCCGTCATGGCCTCCTGGGCCGCGGCCTGGACCCAGATCCGGGTCCCAGACCAGAGGGTGGCCATGGCCTGCAGGGCGTGGCTCTGGAGGAGCATGAGGGCCTGAGCCAGCTCCAGGTGGCCCTCCGCCTCCTTGCGGGCTTTGGGATCCACCGCCTGCAGCAGCCGCTCTCGAGCCTGGATGGCCGGCAGCCGGGCTGGTCGCTCTGGCTCGCTCTTGGCGCAGAGGAAGACGCTCTGGAGCACGGGGGTGGGATCCTGCCACCAGCGGGGGCGACGCAGCTCCCCTGCGCCGCCCACCCAGTGGCCGAAATCGTCCAGGAAGGCTGCGAAGGCCTCCTGGAAGGGCCCTGGGGGCAAAGTCTCCTGCCACTCCTGCCAGGAGCCGCCCTCGGCCAGCCACGCCATGACCGGCTCCTCCTGCCGGGCCAGCCGTCCCAGCTCCAGCAGGCGATCCGCCAGGCGAGCTTCGGGCAGGCCCTGGAGGTCGTAGAAGGTGTCGTTGAAGGTGTCCAGGTTGGCCGGGAAGGGCAGGCTGGCCTCGGTGAGCCAGAGGAGCTGGTTGGCGATCCACTCCAGGTGGTAGCGGGCGGCCAGGAAGAGGGCCAACACCTCCGCCACCACCCGCTCGATCTCCTCCATGACCTGGAGGATCTCCGCCTGGCTCCAGCGCATCTCCTGGACCTTGGCATGCCAGGCCCGGGCTCGATCCAGGAAGGGCTGGGGCTGCTGGGAGAGCTCCTGGAGCAGGGCGGTGATGCGCTTGCGACGGCGGCCGAACTTGAGGTTGGCCAGCATGTTGCCCCGGGCTTGGGGAACCACCTCCACCCGCTGGCCGTTGATCCGGTAAGCCAGGGGAGGCTGGCCGCTGAAGGCCGTCTCCTGCTGGCAGAAACGGGAGAGATCCAGGTAGAGGCGCCCCTGGTGCAGTCGAGTGACCTGCTGGGGGATCAAGGGCAGGGGATCGCCCAGGAGATCCCGGTAGCGGGACCAGGCCCGGCCCATGGCGTCCGCGAGGACGCTGGTGCTGAAAGGGGTGAGGAGGCCCGGGGCCAAGGGCGACAGAAGGGAGCGGCTCCAGAAGGTCCTGGAGGCCGGGGAGCGGCTGTCTTGGAGAGTATAGTCGAACAAAGGGAACCTCGCACGCTGAAAAAGAGCAGTGGGCAGTCGGTAGACGGAAGATGAGAGACGGAAGATGAGGACCCCGAGACGGAACGGGAAGCGTCGGCGGTGGGCGGAAGCAGCGGATCCCGACGGCCCAAGGGCGTCGGATGTCCGTCGCCTCCAGCTGTCGAATCGCCCGGCCTCCCCCGTCCTGGAAAAACATCCTGGAAAACAGGACGGAAAGACAAGATCCTGGAAAATCAAGTAGCTATTGTCCACCGATCCGGTGCGGGTGTCAATTTTGTCGAGCGGCCGGTCTGTTGACAGGCCAGGCTGCTGGCAGACCCGACAGACCCGACTGCCAGGATCCGAGACGCTCCCTGGATCCCGGGCCAGAGCGTTTGCGTTTTTCCCGGTTGTGATGTTCAATACCTGTCGCACATGCAGCCCCAAATGTCCCCGAATTCCTCCGAATTCCCCTGTGCCGGGGTTGCCTGGAAGCGCCACGAGGTGGAAGAATGATCGGCAAGAAACGGCCCCGCAAGCCAACGTCCAACCAGGCCCAGCCAGCCCCACTCTTGAAGAGCCCCCTGCTGGCCTTTGTGGACGCGGACATCGTCAGCGGCAAGGACGAGATTGCCCGGGAGCAGCTCCTCAACAACCTGCGCCGCTACCGCTCCTCCGGGGTGACGCCCCTCTGGGTCAACTGGCTGCGCCAGCGGGCGGACCTGCGCTTTGTCTGCATGGTCCAGGATCCCCGGGAGTTCAACGATTTCATGTTGGACGTGGTGCGCAACGTGGAGGGGGTGCGGGAGACCTCCACCATGCTCAGCTTCGGCGGCCGCGCGGACATCGACACCCTGCTGGAGCTGGAGATGGAGGTCAATCCCTCCAGCCCCACGGTGGCCTCGTCGGTGATGATCGACACCCAGCCAGGCATGGATCGGCGGGCCTTCCAGGCCCTGGTGGATCTGCCCCCCCACCCGGACGTGAAGCGAGTCTGGCTGCTGAACACCTATCACAGCGACAACGCGGATCTCATGCTGCTCCTGCTGGGGAAGAACGTGGAGACGGTCACCGGCTACGTGATGAGCTGGGTGCGCACCACACCTGGCGTCATCGACACGGAGACCTGCACCCTGCTGGACTGGCGCTGGCTGGCCAGCCCCGAGGACATCGTGGAGCTGTGCGAGCTCTTCTTCATCCACAATCGCCGGGGCCAGTTCCGGCTGGGGGAGACGGAGGAGGGAACAGAGGAGATCCAGGCAGCGAAGACGAGGAAGAAGAGGGCGAAACGCCGCGTGGAGGAGCTACCGTGAGCTCAGCTGCTGGGCCACAAAGCGGTGGCTGAGGGCCCGGAAACGCCCCCAGTCACCCCATTCCGGGGCCACCAGAGCCACCCCCGCCAACTCATCCGCCACAGCCCAGAGATCGCCGGACGGAAGCCACTTCCAGCCGGCGATCTTTTCGTTCGGGTCCTGGGGCTCTAGCCGAGGATCCGGGGGCGCCTGGAGCAGGAAATGATAGGTGGCGAAGGGGTGCAGAGCCCGGCTGCTGCGGTGAAAGAGCTGGTAACGGAGGACGCCCAGGAAGGCCTGCACCTGGACGTTCCCCGCCCCCTGGCCCACCTGCAGGCCCGTCTCCTCCATCACCTCGCGGGCCAGGGTCTCCAGGACCGGCTCACCCCGGTGAACGCCCCCGGTGGGCAGGCGGTAGACGCCAGGCGGGTAGATGCTCTTGGTGTGGAGCAGCACCCCGGCGGCCGGATCCCCCTGGTGCATGATGTAGCAGATCTCCGCCCGCCGTCCGTCGGAGGTGAGGCGCTGGTGGGGACCGGTGAGGAAGGGATCGTCCACCTCCAGGCGCTGCTCCGCCAGAGGTCCGGGGCCGTAGCGGGCCTGGATCTGAGCCAGTTCATCGGCTTCCACAGGATGGGTGAGCATGGGGTGGGTGGGCATGGAGAGAGTGGAGTCGGGCGTTGGCAGGTGAGCGGGTCCAGGCTCAGCGGGCATTCTTCATCATGGGGTCCAGGGCGTCCCGCAGGCCGTCGCCGATGAGGTAGAGGGCCAGGACCGTCAGGGTGATGAGGAGGCCCGGCGCCACCAGCAGATGCAGGGCCAGGTAGCTGCCCGTCTCCGGGTCCCGCAGGAACATGAGGTTGTTGGCCCGGTTGAGCATGCTCCCCCAGGTGGCGGTGGGGGGCTGCACCCCCAGGCCCAGGAAGCTCAGGGCCGACTCCACCAGGATGAGCACGCCGATGTCGATGGCGGCGTTGACGATGATGATGGGCAGGCTGTTGGGGATCACGTGCTGGAGCATGATGCGGCCGTTGCCTGCGCCGATGGAGCGAGCCGCAGTGACGAAGTCCAGCTCCCGCACCTTGAAGACGTTCCCCCGGATCAGCCGGGCCGTGCCGAACCAGCCCAGCAGGCCCAGGAAGAGGGTCAAGGTCATGGGGTTGGGCTTGAAGATGGCCGAGACGATGATGAGCAGGTAGATGCCGGGGATGGAGACCAGGGTGTTGATGAACCAGATGATGACATCGTCCACCATGCCGCCGAAGAAGCCAGCGATGGTCCCCACGGTGACGCCCAGGACCAACGTGATGGCCGCGGCCACGAAGGCGATCCCCAGGCTGACCCGGCCACCGTAGAGCAGGCGGGCCAGCTGATCCCGGCCCAGCTGGTCCGTGCCCAGCCAGTGGGCCACTCCGTCGGTCTTTCCCAGGATCCTGGGGGCCGTCTCCAAGTCCAGGCCCAGGCGCCACTCGATGTAGGGCGCCAGGTAGGGCGGGGAGAAGGCGATCTCCGGGTTGGTGTCGTTGGGCCCCACGCCGAGGATGCCGGTGATCACCGGGGCCAGGATGGCCAGGGTCCCCAGCACCGCCAGGAAGCCGATGGCCACCAGGGTCAGCCGGTCCCGGCGCAGGCTCTGGATGGCCATGCCCCAGAAGGTCTGGGGATCCCGTTTCATCTGAGGCTCCAGGGCCAGGATCTTGGCCGGGGAGGGGGTGGCTTCTGCCTCGTTCACGCTCATCGCTGTTTCGTTCCTTGTCTCTGCTCAGAGGCGCTGTCCTGGGCCTTGGCCCGGTCAGGAAAGGCGCACCCGGGGGTCCACCACGCCGTAGAGGATGTCCGAAAGCAGGTTACCCAGGATGGTCAGGAGGGAGAAGAACATCACCGCGCCCAGGACCATGGGGTAGTCCCGTTGGACTGCAGCGCTGAAGGTGAGCCGCCCCATGCCAGGCCAGGCAAAGATGGTCTCGGTGATCACCGCGCCGGTGAGCACCCCGGTGATGGCCGGCCCCAGGATGGTCATCAGGGGGATGAGGGCGTTGCGCAGGGCGTGGACGAACCAGACTCGGCTGCCCGGAAGGCCCTTGGCCCTGGCCGTGCGGATGTAGTCCGTGCGGATCACCTCCAGGGTCTCGGTGCGCATGAAGCGGCTGATGCCGGCGATGCCCCCGAAGGCCAGGATAAAGGCGGGCAGGATCAGGTGACGCAGCCGGTCCACCACGTCGAACTCGTTCTCCAGGGTCAGGGTCTGGCGACCGCCGGTGGGCAGCACCCCCAGGTAGACGCCGAAGAGGAAGATGAGCATGATGCCCAGCCAGAAGGCCGGCACTGCGTTGCCCACCACCGCCAGGAAGCGCACCGCGTTGTCGAACCAGGAGCCCTGCTTCACCGCGCTGAGGACGCCCAGGGGCACGCCCAGGAGTAGGGTCAGGAAGAGGCTGGCCACCCCCAGTTCCAGGGTGGCGGGCATGCGCTCCACCATGCGGTCCCAGACGGGCTGCTTGGTGGAGATGCTGGTGCCCAGGTTGCCCCGAACGATGCCCCCGCCGGTGTCGCAGACGGTCTGCCCCAGGAAGGGGAGGTAGCGGCAGCTCACCTTGTCGGTCTGGAAATCCGCCACCACGTTCCCAGGGCGGATCATGTAGCCGGTGAACCAGCGGATGTACTGGAGGGGCAGGGATTGGTCCAGGCCCAGCTGCTGGCGCAGGATCTCCCGGGTCTCCTGGGTGATGTTGGGGTCGAAGGTGCGGATGAGGATGGGATCGCCCGGGGTGGAGTTGACCAGCACGAAGCTGATGATGCTCACGCCCAGCAGGGTGGGGATCGCCTGGAGAAGTCGGCGAAGAACGTAACGAAACATGGCAACGGGTTCCTCTCAGGCCGGTGGACGCGGGGGTGGGTCACTGGGTGCAGGCGTCGACCATTATAAACGACCACGACGGCTTTGAACGAATTGTAGCGCCCCTTTCCGAAGGCCCGAACCTCTTCCGGGAATCTCCTAGCTTCCCGGAAGAGGGGAGCGCGACAGGGCCCAGGGACAAGGAGCGCGTGGACGGTCTTCGCTGTCCACACGCTCCTTGCCTGCACGGTCAAACCAGGGGATTGCCGAAAGGCCGGTCGGTCAGTCCTTCAGCGTCCACTGGTTGATGTTGTGGTAGAAGCTCCAGGGGCCCGGGTTGATGCCGTCCCAACGGTTGCTGTAGCCGGTGTTGCCCACAGAGCCAGTGACGAAGACGTAGGGGATGTCGTCGTGGATGATCTGCTGGATCTCCTTGTAGAAGGGGGCCCGATCCTCCGGCGCGCAGCCCGGCACGGAGACGCCCTTCTCCAGGAGCTCGTCGATCTTGGGGTTCTGGTAGCTGATGAAGTTGAAGCCGCTGCCCGGCTGATCGAACTTGGAGTGCCAGAAGGCGTCGTCGTTGGGGTCCGTGCCCAGGCCCGTCCAGCCGATGATGACCATGTCGAAGGTCTGGCCCAGGAGCTGCTCCACCAGGGTGCCGAACTCGATGGCCTCGAAGTTGATGTCGAAGCCGATGCTGTCCAGCTGATCCTTCACCAGCACGCCCAGGTCCTCTCGGGTGGTGTTGCCGGCGTTGGTGACCAGGTTCAGGGAGAGGGTCTTGCCGTCCTTCTCCCGGACGCCGTCGCCGTCGCTGTCCACCCAGCCGGCCTCTTCCAGGATCTGAGCGGCCAGCTCGGTGTCGAAGTCGTAGGGCTGGATGGTGGGATCGTAGGCCCATTCCACTGCAGGCAGCACGTTGGCCGCCAGCTTGTAGCCCTGGCCCAGGTAGACCTTGCTGATGATGGTGTCGTAGTCCAGGGCGTGCGCGATGGCCTGGCGCACGCTCTTATCGCTCAGGATGGGGTGAGGGTCCTGTTCGATGAGATTGCCTTCCTCGTCCCGGCCCGGCATGGGGTTCTCCGGATTGGCCTGGTTCAGGGCGATGTAGCTGTAGCCGTCGTCCTTGAACTTGTAGACGTTCAGGTTGGGATCCAGCTCCACCGTGGTGAGTTGCTCCGGCTGCAGGCCGATCATGTCCAGTTCGCCGGTCTGGAGCTGGGCCAGGCGAGCGCCGGCATCCGGCACCACCTTGTAGATCCAGCCATCCATGTTGGTGGCGCCCTTCCAGAAGGTGTCGTTGCGCACCACCGAGGCGTGATCGTCCCGCACCCACTCCTTGAAGATGAACTCGGCCGCGCTCACCGGGGGCGCCTCGTTGTAGGAGTTCTCCATGATGTCGCTGAAGTCCTCGGCGTAGAGGTGGCTGGGCAGCCAACCCAGGCCCAGGTCCAACAGACCGTCACACTTGACCTCCTTGAAGGTCACCTGGATGGTCAGGGGATCCAGCACCTCGATGCTCTCGATGCCCTCCACATTGGACTTGCGCGGCGTCTCCACGTTGTCGCTGGCGATGGCGTCGTAGGTGTACTTGAAGTCCGCCGCGTCCACCGGCTCGCCGTCGCTCCAGACCACCCCGTCCCGCAGGTGGAAGGTCCAGGTCAGGCCGTCCTCAGAGACGTCCCAGCTCTCGGCCATCTCCGTGGGCACCACCGCGCCGCTGAAGGGATCCGTGCCGAAGAGGCTGGGGAAGAACCAGCCGCCCACCCGAGAGCTGGCCGAATCGGCCCAGAGGATGGGGTTCAGGATGGAGGCGTCCGCGCTGGAGCCCTCCACGAAGACGCCGCCCTTCTTGGGGGGTGGCGGGGTGGGGGTGACCACCACTTCCTTCACAACTTCCTTCTCCACCACCTTTTCCACGACCTCGGTGACGACCACTGTCTCCTTGACTGTCTCCACAATGGGGGTGGGCTGGGGGCACGCCGCCAGGACCAGCGCAGCGATCAGCAGTGCCGCCAGCAGGGTGAGCCGTTTGTGATTCATGTTCTGTCCTCCATGGGTGGGGTTGGGTTCGTGGATGGGCCACGAAAGGTGACTTGAACGATGGGTAGCGAACTGGGAAAGGCGATCAAC
>CAYQEB010000065.1:0-2376 GCA_964416395.1 uncultured Caldilineaceae bacterium
CCAGGATGGGGAGCATCTCCGTCTCCACGTTGGCCCGGATGCTGTCCTCCTGCTGAGTGGAGTAGATGGGGTGGGCCCCTGTCTCGGGGATCTCCCGGACCTCCCCGAAGCCGTAGCCCAGGTCGTACTCTGGCGCGGAGAGGCCGATGACCTTGGGCGGCCGGGCCACGTAGAAGAGGAGCAGCCGGTTCGCTCCCGGGGGCAGGTGTCGTTCCACGTGGGGCAGGATGGTCTTGCTCATCTCTGACTGGTTCAGGGGGATCAGGACGCGGGTCTCGGCCATGGGTGCCTCCTGGCGCTTGGGATCAGGCGGGTGTGGCCCCGGGAGTCGGGCTTTCGGGCGAGGCGTCCTGGGGGGCGCCCACGCCGGTGAGGGTCAGCTCCTCCGCGAAGTGACAGGCCACGAAATGGGCCGGGGCCACCTCCTGCCAGGCTGGGGCCTGGGTCCGGCAGATGTCCGCTACGTAGGGGCAGCGGGTGTGGAAACGACAACCGGCTGGCGGATTGGCCGGGTTGGGGATCTCCCCCTCCAGGGGAATGTGGCGCATGGTCTGGTCCGGGTCCACCTCGGGGATGGCGGAGAGCAGGGCTTCGGTGTAGGGGTGTTTGGGGGTGTAGAAGAGCTGCTTGGTGGGGGCCAGCTCCACAATCTGCCCCAGGTACATGACCGCCACCCGGTCCGAGATATGGGCCACCACGCTCAGGTCGTGGGCGATGAAGAGATAGGTGACCCCCAGCTCCTCCTGCAGGTCCATGAGCAGGTTGAGGATCTCCGCCTGGATGGAGACGTCCAGGGCGGAGACGGTCTCGTCGCAGACGATGAACTCCGGGTTGGCCACCAGGGCCCGGGCGATGCCGATGCGTTGGCGCTGGCCGCCGCTGAAGGCATGGGGAAAACGGCGCAGGTGCTCCAGGCTCAGCTGGCAGAGGGCCGCGGTCTCCCGCACCCGCTTGTCGATCTCCCGTTTGTCCCGCATCATCCCATTGGCCACCAGGGGCTCCGCGATGATGTCCCGGACCGTCATGCGGGGGTTCAAGGAGGCGTACGGGTCCTGGAAGATCATCTGCATGTGACGGCGGAAGTTGCGCAACTCCCGACCCCGCAAGGCGGTCACGTCCACCGTCTGGCCATCCACGTGGAAGAGGACTCGGCCGGCCGTGGGCGGGATGGCCCGCAGGATGGAGCGTCCTGTGGTGGTCTTGCCCGATCCGCTCTCCCCCACCAGGCCCAGGGTCTCTCCCTTGTGGATGGTGAAGCTCACCCCATCCACCGCTTTCACGTAGCCGTGGACCCGCCCCAGCCAACCGGCGCGGATGGGGAAGTGGACCTTCAGATCCTGGACTTGAAGCAAGGGCTGGCGTTCTACGGACATGGGCGGCTGGACCTCAAGCGTTCGGACGAATTACTCATACAAAAAACAATTCACCTCATGGGTTGGGCTGAAGTGGACGGTCTGGGGGAAGGCCCGGTCGCAGACACCGGGCATGGCCTGGGGGCAGCGGGTGTGGAAGGGGCAGCCCGGTGGCCGCTCCATGGGGCTGGGGATGCGCCCCCCGATGGCGTGCAGGCGCTGGCCCAGGCTCTCCAGCCGAGGGATAGCCTGGAGCAGGTTCTGGGTGTAAGGGTGCTTGGCCTCCTTGATCACCTCCCGCACTGTGCCCCGCTCCATGATCTGCCCCAGGTACATGACCACCACGTCGTGGGCGATCTGGGAGATGACCCCCAGGTCGTGGGTGATGAAGAGGATGGCCATGCCCAGCTCCTCCTGGAGCTCCCGCATCAGGGACAGGATCTGGGCCTGGATGGTCACGTCCAGGGCGGTGGTGGGCTCGTCCGCGATGAGCAGGGAGGGGTTGGCCGAGAGGGCCACCGCGATCATGGCCCGCTGGCGCATCCCCCCGGAGAGCTCGAAGGGGTACTGGTCCACCCGTCGGCTGGGGTTGGCGATGCCCACCCGATCCAGCAGATGGATGGCCCGCTCCCGGGCCTCCTGCTTGGAGACGTCCTCGTGGGCCAGGATGGCCTCCATGATGTGGCTGCCGATGGTGTAGACCGGAGAGAAGGTGGCCATGGGCTCCTGGAAGATCATGGCGATCTCGCCCCCGCGGATGGCCCGCATGGTTCGCCCAGTGGGGGAGAGCCGGGTGATCTCCACCACATCCCCGTCCTTGCGCCGGAACTGGATGGAGGAATCCGGATGGATGAGGGCTGTCCCGGGCAGCAGGCGCATGATGGCGTGGGTGCTCACGCTCTTGCCCGAGCCGCTCTCGCCCACGATGCCCAGGGTGCGGCCGGTCTGGGCCGCCAGATCCACCCCGTCCACCGCCTGGATCTGCCCCTCGTCCGTGCGGAAGGCGATGCGCAGGTTCTCCACC
>CAYQEB010000065.1:2476-8085 GCA_964416395.1 uncultured Caldilineaceae bacterium
CACCGCCTGGATCTGCCCCTCGTCCGTGCGGAAGGCGATGCGCAGGTTCTCCACCTTGAGGAGGGCCTGGTTGGCGTCGGTTCCGTTCTTCATGAGCCGCTCACTGTGTAGGGGTCCGCCGCGTCCCGCACGCCGTCCCCCAGGATGGTGAATGAGAGCACCGCGGTGACCACGAAGGCCGCGGGGATGAAGAGCCAGGGGGCCTGTTCGATGGCCCGGATGTTCTGAGCGTCCTGGAGCAGGATGCCCCAGCTGATGTCCGGCGGGCGCAGGCCCAGCTGCACGAAGCTCAGGGCTGTCTCGCTCAGGATCAGGTAGGGGAAGGAGATGACCAGGTCCACGATGATGTAGCTGGCGAAGGCCGGGAGCAGGTGGCGTCCGATGATGCGGGCGGCGCTGGCCCCGGCGATCTGGGCCGCCACCACGTAGTCCTCTGTGCGCAGGGTGAGGAGCTGACCTCGGATGCGCCGGGCCAGGGTGGGCCAACCCACCAGGCCCAGGATCAGGGTCATGGCGAAGTAGATCTGCTGGGTGGACCATTCCCGGGGGAAGGCCGCGGCCAGGCCCATGTAGAGGGGGATGATGGGGATCACCCGCACGATCTCCGTGAGGCGCTGGATGGCGTAGTCGATCCAGCCGCCGAAATAGCCCGCCACACCGCCGATGATCAGGGCCAGGACGAAGGCGATGAGCACGCCCAGCACGCCGATGGAGAGGGAGGTGCGGGTGGCGATGAGGGTGCGGGTGAAGAGGTCCCGGCCCAGGGGATCCGTGCCGAAGAGGTGGACCGTCCCCTCCTTCACCCCGAAGAAGTGGATGTCCGATTGGATGCTCTTGAGCAGGGTGTAGGGCTCTCCCTTCACGAAGAAGTAGATGTAGTTGCGCACCTCCCGGTCGATGGTGGGCACCCGGCGCAGGGTCACCGGGTCCCGCTCGGTGGTGACGCCGTAGACGAAGGGGCGCAGGGAGAAGCCGTTCTCGTCCCAGAAGCGAGGGATCTGGGGCGGGCCCAGCAGGTACTCCGTGTTGCGGCTCAGGCCGGAGTAGGGGCCGAAGAACTCGGCGAAGATGCCCAGGAAGGCCAGGAAGGCCAGGAAGAGCCCGCCCGCCATGGCCAGCCGGTGACGGCGGAAGCGCCACCAGACCAGTTGCCACTGGGTGGCGGAGTAGTAGCGCAGCGCCTCCTGGGATTCCCGTTCCTGGGCCTGGGCGGCCAGCTCCTGTTGGGTCAGCTCTCGGGTGGACATGGCCGCATCAGCCTCCTTCCAGCTTGATGCGCGGGTCCAGGAAGGCCAGGGCGATATCGGACAGGAAGTTCATGAAGACGATCATGAAGGTGAGCATGAGCAGGATGGCCCCGGCCACGAACATGTCCAGGTCGATGTAGGATTTGATGAGCAGCTCCCCCAGCTCCGGCAGGCCCAGGACCAGGGCCACGATGGGCAGCTCCGAGAAGATGCGGTTGGCGTCGAAGCTGACCGTGCTCACCACCGGGTTGATGGCCAGCCGGGCCGGGTACTTGAGGAGCACCTTCCACTCGGGGATGCCTCGGGCCCGGGCCGCGGTGACCGAGAGCTTGTTCAGCTCGTCCAGCATGGTGGCCCGCACGGTCTGGAGCTGGAAGGCCGTGGCCGACCAGGCCAGGACCACCGCGGGGACGATCAGGTGCTTCAGCAGGTCCACGAACTTGGCCCAGCTCCAGGGCGCGCCCTCGAACTCCGCGGAGAAGAGGCCCCCCACGCTGGAGTCCAGCACGGTGACGCTGATGTAGAGCAGGATCAGGGCCAGGAGGAAGTTGGGCA
The DNA here is from genome assembly GCA_964416395.1 of uncultured Caldilineaceae bacterium. Taxonomy (GTDB): domain Bacteria; phylum Chloroflexota; class Anaerolineae; order Caldilineales; family Caldilineaceae; genus S144-5. The sequence continues at coordinate 4,279 of CAYQEB010000065.1, forward strand.
GGGCCAGGCCCAGGTAGCTGAGCACCGTCAGGGAGTAGTCCGCGAGGGAATGGCGGTGCACCGCGGCGTAGATGCCGATGGGGATGGAGACCAGGTAGGTGACGATGAGGGTGGAGAAGAGGATGGCCAGGGTCAGCCAGAGGCGCTGGCCGATGACGTTGTTCACCGAGGTCTCAAAGGCGAAGGCCGGGCCGAAGTCCCCGCGGCTGACGATGCCCCAGATCCAGTTGAAGTAGCGCTCGTAGGCCGGGCGATCCAGGCCCAGCTTGTGGCGGATGTTGTTCACGTCCGCCTCGGTGACGGTGACCCCGGTGCCGGAGAACTTGCGGAAAGCGTAGCGCTCCGCGTAGTCCCCGGGCGGCAGCTCCATGATGACGAAGACCATGACGGAGACGAAGAACATGGTCACCAACATGCCGACGAAACGTTGGACGATGAAGCGAATCATGGCGCACTCGTGGGAAAGGAGGGTCTGGCAGGCAGGTGAATTCCCGCCTGCCAGACCCGGGATCTCATAGCGGCACGGCTACTCGTTCAGGAACCACTGGTTCGGCCGATAGGGGTAGGACCAGTAGTAGTCGAAGGCCTTCACCGGGAAGGGCCCGAAGTTGCCCAGGTTGTTGTGGTGGATCACCGGGGTCTTGATGTTGCCAGCAATGCCGATCTTCCACAGGTTGTTCACGTGGATGTCCACGATCTCCTTGCCAATGCGGTTGCTCTCCTCGCTGCCCAGCGGGTACTTGACGAACTCGTCTACCAGCTCGTAGAGGCGCTTCACGTCGTCTGGCGGCTCGATGCCCGACTCGCCGTTGGTGTCGCGCCACTCCTCCCACAGGTCCGCGATGCCTGGATTCCAGAAGTCGCCGAACTCCGGCACCAGCATGAAGGGGTTCTGGACGATGACCGCGCCAGAGGAGTTGTCGTACTTCCAGACGGAGATGTCCAGGTCGTTGGTGTTGCCCTTGGCCCGGTACTCGTCGGAGGTGACCTCCTTGAGCTCCACCCGGATGCCCACGTCCGCCCAGTAGCTCTTCACCAGCTCGTGCATGGCCACCGGCGCGCCCTGGTTGGAGTACTGGAGCAGGATGGTCAGGTTGGAGCCGTCGGGCCGCTCCCGGAAGCCGTCCCCGTCCACGTCCTTCAGCCCCATCTCGTCCAGGAGGGCGTTGGCCCGGTCCGGATCGTACTCGATGAAGCTGGTCAGATGCTCCTTGGTGACGAAGCTCACCGTGTTGGGGTCCGCGGGGGTGGCCTGCATGGGCTCGGCCTGGCCCAGATAGACGATCTCCACGATCTCGTCTCGGTTGATGGCCAGGGACATGGCCTGGCGGAAGCGCAGGTCGTTGAAGATCTCCCGCAGCCCTTCGTCCTTGTGGGTCAGGTTGAAGCCGTAGAAGATGAGCTCACCCACGCCGTTGGCCAGGTCCACCGTGTAGTTGCCCTTGGCCTCGTTCTCCTTGTAGAGGGGGAAATCGTCCACGAAGATGGCCTGGGCCTTGTAGTCCACCTCGCCGTTGGTGATCTTCAGGTTGCGCACCTCTTTGTCCGGCACGTAGAGCTCGTTGATCTCGTTGATGTAGGGGAGCTGGTTGCCCTGGGTGTCCACCATGTGGAAGTAGGGGTTGGCCACCAGACGCCGCCCCTTGGTGGTCTCCTCCACCAGGATGTGGGACTCCAGGGTGGGGGCCACGTGGTCCGAGGTGCCGCTGAGCAGGGGCGAGGGCACGTCCTTCCAGTCGCTGTTGCCGTAGTAGAGCTCCGCGGCCTCGGCCAGGGAGAGACCTTCCTCCGCCATGACCTTCTCGAAGAAATGCTTGGGCTGGAAAGGCTGCACGTAGATCTGGGCGAAGCGGGTGAGCATGCCCGGGGCCGGGGTGGGGAAGGTCATCTTCACCGTGGTCTCGTCCACCGCCTCCACCGTCATGGGCTGGCCGTCGAAGAGCCAGACCGAGGGAGTGTCCGGGTAAACGTCCGGGTTCAGGACCAGGTCGTTGAACCAGAAGCTCACGTCCTCCGCGGTGAAGGGCGCGCCGTCGGACCACTTGTGCCCTTTGCGCAGGAAGAAGGTCAGCTCAGTGAAGTCATCGTTCCACTCCCAGCCCTTGGCCACGTTGGGGACGATGGTCTGCAGGTCATCGGAGAAGCGGACCAGGTTCACGTGGCGCACGCTGAGCAGGTCCGACGTGCCGGCCTCGGTGGCGTTGGAGAGGCCGTCCAGGACGCCGCCATACGTGCCGATGGCCTGGTAGGGGGCCACCACCAGAGGCTCTTCCGGCAGCCGCTCCTCCACTGGGGGCAGCTCCGGGTTGCCGGCGATGCGGGCGTTCAGCTCAGCGATGCTGGGGTTCTCCGAGAAAGAGAGCTCGCAGCCGGCCAGCTCCTGGAACTCGCTCAGCTCGTACTGCTGGGGGTAGGCCCCGGCAGGGACGCCCTGCATGTCCGCTACAGTGACGGCCGGGCAGCCGCCCTCGGCCATGGCCGCCTCTTCCTTGGCTGGCGCCTCCTCCTGGGCTGCGGGAGCTGCTTCCTCCGCGGCCGGGGCCTCCTCTGCCGGGGCCGCTTCTTCCTTGGCCCCGCCCCCACAGGCTGCCAAGAGCAGCACCAGGATGAGGGCCAAGGTGGTGAGCCAGAGTTTTCGGTTGATCTTCACATTCCTCCTCCTTTGGAAAATCAAATTGGACATTGAAGGGAAACGGGATGCTGGAAACGCGCCTAGCACTCGCTTGGCGTGCCTTCAGCCAGGGAAATGGCAGTCTATACAGTTGTTCTGACAAGAACGGGTTCAGTATGGGCGGCCAATGTTAAGAAAAGAGGCGCGTACAATCCCGAAGCGGTTAAAGCTGGAACAACATTCTGTAAACGTTGTGCGAACGCCGAGGTTGCCATGCCGGGATGGCAAGGGCCGGGCAGCGAATGTTCAGCAGCGAGATGGCTTTTAGAAATCAGCTTAGCGGGGGAGAGGAAGAGACGGAACTGCAGGGGGTGCAATTCACAGGCGGGGAGAGTGTATCACGCCCTGCCGCCACCCGTCAAACGGTAAAAAAACGAAAGGTTTAGCCCGCGCGCGGGCCGATCCTGGGGGGGCTCGGGGCTGGAAAGGCGTCCGCGAAGGGCTACCGGCCCGGGACGGAAACCGGCGTCAGCCGCCCTTCGGCCCGGGCCCGCCAGAGATCCGCCGCGTGCTCGGCTCGGTGCCAGGCCAGGTCGAAGAGGAAACTCAGCAGGGAGCCTTCCTGGCCCCAGCCGTAGTCCCCCTGGCTCGCCAGGAGCGGGTCGCTGGCCTGGTCGAAGAAGGCCAGGGTGCGCCGTTGGACGCTGGCCAGGCCGTCCAGCAGGTCAATGAGGGTCTGGTCCTCCTTCTGGGCCAGCAGCCCCGCGTTGATAGCGTCGATGTCCGTTCCCTCCAGCCAGGGCGCCAGGTCCGCCCGGTCCACCTGGGGCCACTGCTCCATCACCAGCCGGCCGTACTCCTCCCAGGCCAGCACGTGGGCCAGCACATCCCGGGCGCTCCACACGCCGCAGACGGGCACGGTGGTCAGGCTCTCCTCGTCCAGGCCGCCGATGGCGTCCAGCAGGTGGGTGAACTGCCGTTCCAGGAAGGCCCGGGCGTCCTCTCGGCTCCAGCGCTCCAGGGAGGTGGCGTAGGCCCAGATCTCCTGAGCGTGTTCCCGGGCGTGTTTGACCATGTGGGTGAGCAGCGCCAGCAGGTCCAGCTGCCCCTGGCCCTCGGGATACGGGCGGGCCAGGGCTTCGGGGGTGAGCCCGGCCGCGAAGTCGATCAGCCCCTGCCGGGCCCGCTCCGCCTCC
>CAYQEB010000065.1:8185-22297 GCA_964416395.1 uncultured Caldilineaceae bacterium
GTGCTCATGGACGCGCTCCTGGGTGTGCTCCTGGGGCATGGGGGGCAAGGTGGGGCGGCCGTCGATGGGCTTCCAAGCATGGCCGCTCGGCCATTCTACCCCATCCTGGGGCTCGGCTCAAGCGCCGCCCGGAGGCTGTACCGGTTTTGGTCAAGGCTTGAAATTCTCTGCAAACCGGAGTAAAGTGAAAGCGACACGGTTGCGGGGTCTCCCCTGGCCCCTGGGACAAAGGCCGGTCATCAACCCACCACCCACCCACCGTACGCTTTGACCACCATCCCCAAGGAGTTCAGGCCATGCCCACCATCGAGAAACGCCCCTTCGGCCGCACCGGCCACATGAGCACCGTGACCCTCTTCGGCGCCGCGGCCCTGGCCCAGGTCTCCCAGGAGGAGGCGGACCGGGTCCTGGAGCTGCTCTTGGAGTACGGCGTCAACCACATCGACACCGCGGCCAGCTACGGCGACGCGGAGCTGCGCATCGGCCCCTGGATGGAGCGCCACCGGGACCGCTTCTTCCTGGCCACCAAGACCGGGGAGCGCAGCTACGACGGGGCCAAGGCCGAGATCCGACGCTCCCTGGAGCGGCTGCGAGTGGACCAGATCGACCTGATCCAGCTCCACAACCTGGTCCACCCGGACGAGTGGGAGCAGGCCCTGGGGCCAGGCGGCGCGCTGGAGGCCGCCGTGGAGGCTCGAGAGCAGGGGCTGGTGCGCTTCATCGGCGTCACTGGCCACGGGCTGGCCGCCCCGGCCATGCACCGGCGCAGCCTGGAGCGCTTCGACTTCGACTCGGTGCTCCTGCCCTACAACTTCGTGATGATGCAGAACCGCCAGTACGCGGCGGACTTCGGGAGGCTCCTGGCCCTCTGCCAGGAACGGAGCGTGGCGGTCCAGACCATCAAGACCATCGCCCGGGGGCCCTGGGGGAGCAAGCCCCGCACCCGAGCCACCTGGTACGAGCCCCTGGAAGAGCAGGCGGACATCGACCGGGCCGTCCACTGGGCCATGGCCCGCCCAGGCATCTTCCTGAACACCGTGGGGGACATCCAGCTGCTGCCCAAGGTCCTGGACGCGGCCAGCCGCTACCCGGGCCACCCGCCCACGGAGGAGGAGATGCGGGCCATGCTGGAGGGGCTGCGCATGTCCTCCCTCTTCGCCTAGCCGCCCACCGTCACGGGCTGGCCGCTGCCAGCGGAGGCGTAGAGGGCCAGCGCGTTCTCCAGGAACTGGCGGCTGAGGGAAAGGGGAACCACCGGCGGCGCGCCGTCCAGGACGCAGGCCTCCATGGCCTCCACCTCGCAGAGGTAGGGGTTCACCGCGGGGGTGACCAGCTCCTCCACCCTGCCGCCCAGCCGGGTGAGGGTCATGGTGGCGTCGCCCCGCAGGCCCGGCTTCCAGGGTTCCGGGATCCAGAGCACGCCCTCGCTCCCCACCAGGTAGGCCCCTTCCCGGAAGGGGGTGCGGAAGCCGGAGGAGATCTGGGCCACCACCTCCCCGCTGAAGTGGATCTGGCCCCGCATGGCCACGTCCACGCCGCTTTCCCCCTGGATGGCGCTGGCGAAGGCCACCTGGGGACGCTGGGGCTGGGCCATGACCGTGGCCAGGCTGTTGGGGTAGACCCCCACGTCCCAGAGGGAGCCGCCCACCAGGGGCGCGCTCAGGCGCACGTTGGCCGCGTCCTCCGGGGGCAGGTAGAAGTGGAACCAGCTCTGGATGGTCTGGAGCTGGCCCAGGGCCCCGTCTTGGACCAGGCGGCGGGCGGTCTGGGTCTGGGGATGGTGCAGGTACATGAAGGCCTCGAAGACGGTGACCCCGTTGGCCTGGGCTGCGGCCTCCACCTGCTCCATCTGCTCCCGGGAGACGACCAGGGGCTTCTCGCAGAGGACATGCTTGCCCGCCTGCGCGGCCTGCACCGTCCACTGGGCGTGGAGGGCGTTGGGCAGGCTGATGTAGACCACGTCGATCTCCGGATCGGCCAGCATCTCCTGGTAGCTGCCGTAGGCCCTGGGGATCCCCCACTGGGTCGCGTAGGCCTGGGCCCGTTCCAGGGAGCGGCTGGCCACTCCCATCAGCTGGCTGCGTCGGGCCGTCTGCAAGGGGCCGATGAGGGCCCGGTTGATGTTGGCGGTGGAGAGGAGCCCCCACCGCAGTTTCCCTGACCGAGTTGGCATGGCGATTTCCTCCTGGAAAACAAGGTGCGAAAAGTGGGTGCGGGGGCTGGAAAGGCGCGGAGCGGGGGAGTTGTCCTGGCTATCTTCCCAGGATTTGGCGAATCTGGCAAGGGCGGCGGATGGAGCCCGTCTCAGGCGAGGAGGCATGGACCTTTTCGCAAAGACATGCCCTGCGCTTCACAAAACAACTTGCTGAAATGCATTCAGCCTCCAAAAAATCTGGTTTGACACGGTTTACAATCGCTGCTACACTGAACACACCTGTAACCTGCACCATCCCCCGAGTGTTCCCACGATTTCTCCCACAGTGCCGTCACTCATTCTGGTCAACGATGCTCTAGAATGGGGCACATCTCCCTTTTCGTCGCCGCTTCATCATCCGGGCCTGTTCCCGGACAACATTGGGCCTTTTGTTCGGTCGCGGATTGACCCGCCGGGCGGGTGAATTGCTCATGCTGGGATGAACACACGTGTACTCAGGGGCGGGTGATCCTTGAGCCAGTTCCTTCCCTCGGCCGTCCGTTCATCTGTTTTCTCAAATTCATCTGTTTTCTCAAGTTCTTTTGTTTTCTCAAGCGGTCCGTTTCCACACAGGTTTCCACTACAAGCTACATTTTTCCACCACAAGGAGGGTGTACAATGCAGGTATCCAAACGTTTTCTGTTGTTCACCGTGCTGATCTTGGCCGCATTGGTCCTCGCAGCCTGTCCGGCCCAGCAGCCTGCGGCCCCGGCCCCGGCGCCCGCGGAGGAGAAGGGCGAAGAGGCGGCCCCGGCGGCGGAGGAGGCTGCCGGCCCAGTGGAGATCGTGGTCTGGGCCGAGGCCAACAACGTGGAGCACTGGCGCGCGGACGGCCCGGCCAAGGCTGCGGAAATGGTGGAGGATTTCGACATCAACGTGACGCCGGTGAACGATGACGCCGGCTGGGGCGACTACAAGAAGAAATTCACCCTGGCCGCGGACGCGGGCGAGGCCCCGGACATCGTCCTCTCCGGCCACGAAGATATTCCGGTCTGGGCCAACGCGGGCTACATCGAGGAGTTCGGCTGGTGTCGGGAGAAGTACCCCGAGTTCGACGACGTGATCGACAGCCTGTGGGATGCGGTCACCTGGAAGGGCAAGATCTGGGGCGTTCCTCAGGACACGGAAGCCCGGCCTATGTTCTTCAACAAGAAACTGTTGGCCGAGATGGGCTGGTCCCAGGAGGAGATCGACGCCCTGCCCGAGAAGATCAAGGCCGGCGAGTTCACCCTGGACGACATGATCGCCACGGCCAAGGAGGGCATCGAGAAGGGCGTGGTGGAGCCCGGCTTCGGCTACTGGCACCGGCCCCGCAAGGGTGGCGACTACATCCAGTACTACGCGGCCTACGGCGGTCGCCTCTACGATCCGGAGCAGGACAAGCTGATCGTCACCAAGGACGCGCTGGAGAAGTGGTACGCCTTCCAGCGCCGGGTGGTGGAGGAGGGCATCACCCCGGAGAACTACATCGGCACCGAGTGGAGCATCTGGCACGACACGGTGACCAGCGGCAAGGTCCTCTTCTGGAACGGCGGCATCTGGCAGTGGGCGGACTGGGCCACCAACTACGTGGCGGACCAGGGCGGTGAGGAGTACCTCTTCAGCTTCGTGGGCTACGCCCTGCAGCCCACCGGCATCCCCGGCCGGCCCGGGATCACCCTCTCCCATCCTCTGGTCTACATGATCACCACCGAGGAGGCCTCGGGCAAGAGCGACCAGGAGGCAGCCTGCGCCCTGCTGGCCAAGACCACCACGCCGGAGATCAACACCCTGCACGCGGTGGACAGCACCCACCTGGGCATCCTCAAGTCCCAGGCCACCTATCCGGACTACGCCAACAACCGCTTCCTCTCGGACGTGCTCTACATGTTGGACTACAACTTCTACCAGCCCAACCACGTGATGTACGGGCCCTACTTCGACATCGTGTGGGAGTTCATGGTGAAGGCGGAGAACGGCGAGATGGACCCGGCGGCCGCCGCGGAGGCCGCGGTGCAGCAGCTCCAGGCGGAGCTGGGCGACGCGGTGATCGTGGAGTAACCCTGTTTTTCCACTCGTTTTTCCACTCTGCTGGGATGGGGCGCGGCCCTCGCGTCCCATCCCAGCCCTCCCTGCCCCCGGGTGAACCGCCCGATGTAGACCATCCTGAGGATGGATGAGGAGAGCAGGCCCATGACGGCAACAGGCGAAGGCATTCGCACCTCCCGTTCGATCTCACCCCGCGCCTCCTTCCTGGAGACGGTGCGAGGGCTGCTGGGGCCCCTGGCTTTCATGACCCCGGCCACCCTGCTGGTGCTCTTTTTCTTCTTCATCCCCGTTCTGATCATCTTCGGCATCTCTCTGACCAACCTGAGCACCTCTACGGGCTTCAAGAACTGGGAATGGGTGGGGCTGGAGAACTACCGGCGCATCTTCATCAACCCCCAGTCCGGCTTCATCTTCCGCAACACGGTCAAGTACGTCTTCCTGACCCTGACCCTCTTCAACGTGGGCATGGCCCTGGTCATCGCCCTGCTGACCACCCACATCCCCCGGCGCACCGGCTTCCTCTTCCGCTCCCTCTGGCTCCTGCCCCGGATCACCCCCTCGGTGATCTACGTGATGATGTGGAAGTACATGGCCGCGGACGCTCCCTACGGCATATTGAACCAGCACCTCTTCGTTCCCCTGGGCATCGAGCCCACCAACTGGCTGCCGGCCCAGGCCTGGACCTTCGTGATCCTGACCAACGGCTTCATCGGCGCCTCCTTCGGCATGATCATCTTCACCTCGGCCATCGAGTCCATCCCCAAGGACTACATGATCGCCGCTCTGGTGGACGGCTGTAACATGTGGCAGCGCATCCGCTACGTGATCTTGCCCATGATCCGCTGGCCCCTGCTCTTCGTCACCACCTACCAGACCCTCTCCCTGCTCACCTCCTTCGAGTACATCCTGCTCCTCACCGATGGGCAGTTCGACACGGAGGTCTGGTCTCTCTGGGCCTATCACCGGGCTCTGAACAACTACTGGGGCAACTTCCAGTGGGGCTTCGGCGCGGCCCTGGCCACGGTGCTGGTGGTGGTGGGCCTGGTCATGGCCATCGTCTACATGCGCTACTTCCAGTTCAACGAGCTGGTCCAGGAGCCCAAGATCGAGGCCCTGTAGAGTTTGGGCCCACTTCCGGGCTGTTATCCTAAGGAGGAACCATGGAAGACCTAGGTACAGGCTCCCGCTGGCGTGTGGGCATCCCCATGCTGCTCCTGGGCGTGCTGACCGTGCCCATCGTGGTGGGCTACATCTGGATCGTCGTCTCCACCTTTTCCCAGCGCACCTACGGCCTGGTGCCGGTGGATCGGGACGGCAACTTCGGCGGGCTGACCCTGAAGAACTGGTCCTTCCTCTGGGAGGATCCCAACATCTGGCAGGTGACCATCAACACCTTCATCCTGGCCGTGGGGCTGACCGTCGGGGTGGTGCTCATCTCCTCCCTGGCCGGCTACGCCCTCTCTCGCATCAGCTTTCCGGGCCGGCGCTCCTTCCTGGCCACCACCCTGGTGCTCCACGCCTTCCCCAGCGTGACCCTGCTCATCGCCATCTACTTCGTCCTGCGCTGGATCTCCGGCATCCCCGTGCTGGGACGCGGCCTGCCCCTCATCGGCGGCTTCGGCTACAACACCATCGGCGGGGTGATCCTGGTGAGCGTGGCCCTGGAGCTGCCCCTGGGCATCTGGCTCATGAAGGGCTTCTTCGACAACGTCTCCTGGGACATCGAACGGGCCGCCCTCATCGACGGCTGCAGCCGCTTCCGGGTCTGGTGGCAGATCGTCATGCCCATGATCAAACCGGGCATCGCCGCCCTCTCCATCTTCTCCTTCATCTCCGGCTGGAACTCGTTCCTCATCCCCTACACCTTCATGACCGCCCAGGACAAGAGCACCATCGCCACCTACCTGCGCAGCCTGCTCAGCGACACCGCGCCGGTCAACTACAGCACTGTGGCCGCGGTGGGGCTCTTCCAGCTGATCCCTGTGCTCCTCTTCTTCATCTTCACCCAGGAGTACCTCCTGAGCATCTTCGGCGGCGGCACCAAGGGCGGCAGCTAGCACCGGAGAGCCTGGACAGGACGCGCACAGCGCCGGCGGACGCCCCGGCGCTCACGTAGACCAGTGAGACGGCGAAACAAGCGGGACCGAGAGACAAGCGAGACAGCGACCATGATCGTAACCCTGAACAACCTGACCAAGCGCTTCGGCGATGTGGTGGCCGTGGACTCGGTCAACATGCAGATCAACGACGGGGAGTTCGTGGCTTTCCTGGGGCCCTCGGGCTGCGGCAAGACCACCACCCTGCTCATGATCGCCGGCATCTACAAGCCCAGCGAAGGGGAGATCCGCTTCGATGACCGGCTCATGAACCGGGTGCCCCCCAAGGACCGCAACATCGGCATGGTCTTCCAGAGCTACGCCCTCTACCCTCACATGACCGTGCTGGAGAACATCACCTTCCCCATGCGCTTGAAGAAGGTGCCCAAGGACAAGATGCTCCAGCGGGCCCAGCAGGTGGCGGACATGATGGGCATCGGCCACCTCATGGATCGGCGGCCCGGGCAGCTCTCCGGCGGCCAGCAGCAGCGGGTGGCCCTGGGCCGGGCCCTGGCCAAAGAGCCGGACATCCTCCTCTTCGACGAACCCCTGAGCAACCTGGACGCGCGCCTGCGCCTGAGCATGCGGGCGGAGATCAAGCGGCTGCAGATGGACCTGGGCATCACCTCCATCTACGTGACCCACGACCAGGTGGAGGCCATGACCATGGCCGACCGCATCGCGGTGATCAAGGATGGCCGCCTCCAGGCCTACTGCCCTCCTGGGGAGCTCTACGACCAGCCCCGCACCCTCTTCGTGGCCGGTTTCATCGGCAACCCACCCATGAACTTCGTGGAGGTGGAGGTGGTGCGGGAGAACGGCGAATACCAGGCCCGCACCAACGGCTTCCGCGTGCCCGTGCCCCCGGAGCGGGCCCAGAAGGCCGCCGGCCTGGGCAAGGTGATCCTGGGCATCCGCCCCGAGGACATCACCCTGGCCGATGAGGGCATCCCCGGCGAGATCTACGTGGTGGAGCCCTTGGGCCGGGACGATCTCGTCGACGTCCAGATCCAGGACCTCCACTTTCGCCTCCTGGCCGACCCAAGCCTGAATTTGAAGATCGGCGATCCGGTGCAGGTGCGTTTCAACACGGAAAAGGTCCAGTTCTTCGACCCGGCCACCGAGCGCTCCCTCCTCTGGGACTGAGACCCCGGCCAGCGTAGTCATCACCCGTTTCCTATCTTCCGTTCACCATCTTCCGGGAGGCTCCACAGCCTCCCGGAAGCTCTGCGAGGCAAGGACATGGCCACCGACTGGATGCACGCCCTGAGCGTCCACTACGAGGCGGCCTGCCGGGACTACCCGGGCCGGCCCCTCATGCTCCTCTGCGACATCGACGGCACCATCATCGACATGCGCTACATGATCCTGGCCGTGCTCCAGGCCTACGACCAGGTCCACGGCACCCGCTTCTTCCGCCGTCTCCGAGTGGAGGAGATCCACGTCCACGAGAACCAGGTGGCGGATCTCCTGGCCCAGCTGCGGGTGCCCTTGGAGCGCCGGCCGGAGATCCTGGCCTGGTACATGGAGAAGCGCTGGACACCCCAGGCCCTGCAGGAGATGCACCGGCCCTTTCAGGGGGTGCTGGATGTGCTCCGCTGGTTCCAGATCCAGCCCAACACCAGCGTGGGGCTGGTCACCGGACGGCCGGAGCGCCTGCGGGAGGAGACCCTGCGCTCCCTGAACGAGCTGGGGCGGCCCCACCGGCTGCGCTTCACCAGTGAGCTCCTCTACATGAACCCAGGGGAGTGGGAGGAGGACGTTCCCGCGGTGAAGGCCGCGGGGCTCCGCCACTTCCAGGAGCAGGGCTACCACGTCTTCGCCTTCATCGACAACGAGCCGGAGAACCTTCAGGCCGTGGCCCAGGCCGACCCGGACCACGAGATCCTCCTCCTCCACGCGGACACCATCTTCGCCTCCAAGCGGACCCGGGTGCCCCCAGGCACCATGCGCGGCCGGGAGTACCGCCTGGCCGAGCTGATCCGCGGGGAGAAGGCCCTGCCCCACCACGTGCAGCTGGTCTGGCATGGGGTCAACGACGAGGCCAACCTGCGCCAGTTCCTGGCCTCGGACGTGCGCTGGGCGGAGCTGGACGTGCGCATCGCGCCCCTGCACAGCGAGCCCATCCTGCGTCACGACTCCCTGGCCGAGACCCCCGCCTCCCCGGACGAGGAGTGGCTCACCCTGCGCCAGGCCTTGACCCGGCTCAAGGAGCACAAACGGGCCATCAAGCTGGACATCAAGGGGAACAATGCCCTCCTGGAGATGGTCTTAGAGATAGTGGGGGAGATGGGCTTCCAGGACGAGGATCTCTGGTTCAACGCCAACATCGAGCGCATCAAGGAAGAGGGCTTCCGGCGCATTGCGGCGGTCCATCCCGGGGCCATCAACCAGTGCCCCATCGACTTCCTGGCGCCCCTGATCCTGACGGTGCCCGAAAAGGCCCGCGAGATCCTGGCCATGTTCAGCGAGTGGGGGATCAACCGTTTCTCCATCGCCTGGCGGGAGTCGAATTTGTGGGAGATCTTGGACCGAATGGACGTTTGGGGATACCAGGTGAACATCTATAATGTACTGGATCTGGAATCGTTCCTGCAGGCGGTCCTGCTCCTGCCCCGGTCGGTGACGTCGGACTTCAACTTCCCTCAGTGGCACTACTACGGCCGGGGCTCCGGGCAGCGGGGCAGCCACTACGAGTACGTTCTGCGCAAGCCGAATCGGTGAGCTGCCCTCCCCTCGCCTCCTTTCCAGGAGCCGAGCGAGGGCCTGGATGACAACCGAATCAGAGCGTGGGCGGGCCAGGGCGCCCGCCTCAGTGATCTGCTCACGGATTGACTCACCGATTGGCTCAGTGATCTACATTCAGCGACCTACTTTCGTGATCTACGATCGACCATGACAAACAAACGAAACAGCCCAACCCATCCCGGGCCGAGCCAGGATCCCCAGCTGGCGGCCCTCCTCGCGGAGGCGCCCTCCCTGGAGGAGCGGGATCTGGCCGCCCGCTACGCGCCCGTCCTCCATTTCGACCGGCGCGAGCCCTTCCTGCCCCTGGCCGGTGGCTGCACCCTCTTCCGCCAGGACGGGGAGTCCCCTTCCTTCCCCCGGCGCATCCAGCTGCGCCCCACCGGACGGCCACCCGCGGCCCTGGCCATCGAGTACGCCATCTGGTGGGACTGGGACATCCAGCACCTCTACGAGCTGGAGCACGTCTGGGTCTACGTGGATGACCGGGGGCGTGTGGTGCGGGTGGAGGCCAGCTGGCACGGCGGCTACCACGAGATGGAGCTGGACGGTCGGCCGTCCCTGCGCAACGGCCGGGCCCAGGTCTACTCCGAGCCGGGCAAACACGCCTTTGCCCCCACACCGGACTGGTTCCGCCGCCGCTGGCAGGCCCAGAAACGGCACGCCAGCGACGCCCTGGCCGGGGCCGGCGGCGTCTGGGTCACCCCGCTCTTCCAGGAGGCCCTGCAGGAGCAGCGCACGCCCGAGAACAACACCCTGGTGCGCACCTACCTGAGCCGCCAGGCCTTCCAGCCCAGCTGGGATTTCTCCCAGGAGTTCCGCCTGCAGCCCGAGCAGCTGGTGCCCTGGCCCGCCCTGGCCCAGTGGATCCCCCAGCGGGTGAGCTGGTGGCTGGAGCGCCTGCACCGGGAGATCTCGGCCCCGGAGTATCGCCCCCTGCGCATCCGCTCGGCCCAGGTCGCCCCCCGCCCGGACGAGAGGAGCCTGGAGCGTCTGCGGGCCGAGCTGGATCCTCGGGTGGACGCCCTGCACGTGCCGGTGTGGGCCACCGAGGACGGCCAGGCCATCCTGGAGCCGTCCCGGCCCCAGGATCGGCCCGACGCTCCCTTGCTCCGGCTGGAGCAGGTGCTGGAGCTCAGTCGGGAGGAGGACGTGGGGCTCTACCTGGAGATCCTGGACGCCCGGGCCATCCCCGCCATCGCCCAGGCCTATGACCGGCACGACCTGGAGCGCCGGACCATCCTGGGCTCCTTCCGGGCGGACTGGCTGGCGGCCGTTCGAGCCCAGTTGCCCCGAGCGGTCACGGCCCTGCTCTTCGACGCCGTCCAGGTGGACGCGGTGGCTCTGGCCCAGGCCGTGGGCGCGGACTACGTCCATCCCCGTTGGGAGGGCCAGGCCCAGGCCAGCCAGCTCCTCACGCCCGAGTGGCTGCGCCGGGTGCGGGACGCCGGCCTGGGCGTCATCGCCTGGCCCGAGCCCCGGCCCGAGGAGGCGGCTCGCCTGGCCCACCTGGGCGTGGACGGGATCTACCTGGACGGGTAGCGGCGCCCAGGAGGTGGATCGGGTTGGTTCGGGGGATGGATCAAGGGGGATGGATCAGAGGCGGATCGGAAGAACGATTTGCCGAAAGAAGGTGAGTTTGCTAGACTGAAATTGTGGCTGGATTGAAATTGTGAAAGTCACACTTTCCAGGGTGTGGACGCAGGGGGATCAGGAGCCCCCAACCCGATAGAGAGCGGCAGCGTGGCCCGTTCGAAAGGCTGAAGGCCCGTGGGCCGTCGGCCTCGTTTTTTATGGGCTTTTATGGGCCGATTTTGTGGGCCGAAGAGGGGCCTCCGGGCCGCGAGGGAGACCTGAGAGCTGAAGGAACCCAATGGACGAGGCGGTCAAGCAGTGTTCGAATCTCACCGAACGAGATGTCGAGCTGCTCCACAAAATCGAGCTGGGGCTTCCCATCACCGCGGACGTGAGTCGAGCGGACGTCTCCCTCTGCTGTCTCCAGGACGACCAGCAGATCCTGGTGCTGCGCCATGCCATGCCCCGCTCCATCTCCTCCATCTACCGCTCCGACGCCACGGGCCGGCTCTTCACCCCCGAGGACCAACCCCTGGTCTACTGGTCCTTGATGGAGACCCGTCGGGGCACCCGCACCAAGCAGGTCCTGAGCAGCGGCGCGCCGGTGATCCAGCAGGTCTTTCCCGTCCGCAACGCGGCCAACCAGGTGATCGCCGTCCTGCTGGTGGAGACCAACATGATCGAGTACGAGCGGCATCGGCGCCGGGCCAAGGCCTTCCGTCGGGCTGTGCGCTGGCTGCAGGAGATGGCCGTCCGGGGAGAGATCGAGAACGCGGAGTCCCTCAGCGGCTTCGGTCCCCTGGATGGGGTCTACCTGGTGGACGAGAACCAGTGCGTGGTCTACATGAGCGGCATCGCCACCAACCTCTACCGCACCATCGGCCTGGTCACGGACGTGCGAGGGCAGCCCGTTTCCAAGCTGGAGAAACAGGACGAGGAGCTGGTGGAGAAGGCCTTCCAGGCCCAGCGCTGCCTGGAGGTGCGCCACGAGAGCGAGGACGGCCGGGTCTGGGTGCGCAAGGTCATCCCCCTGCGCTCCCCGCCCGGGAGCTGGCAACGCCTGCGGCGGCGGCTGCCCTGGCTGCCGGCCAACTCGCCCAAGGTCATGCGCCAGGTGGACGGGGCCCTGGTCCTGGTGCACAACGCCACGGAGGCGGTGCAGAAGGAGCGGGAGCTGAACGTCAAGTCGGCCATGATCCAGGAGGTGCACCACCGGGTCAAGAACAACTTGCAGACCATCGCCGCCATCCTGCGCCTGCAGGCCCGGCGCTGTCAGAGCCAGGAGGCCAGGCAGCACCTGACCGATGCGGTGAACCGGGTGCTGAGCATGTCGGTCATCCACGAGTTCCTGAGCCAGGGCGAGCACCAGCCCATCAACATCCGGGACGTCTGTCAGCGCATCGTGGCCCAGGCCCAGCAGGTGGCGGTGAACCCGGGCCAGCACATCCAGATCCAGATCGCCGGGCCCAACATCCGCTTGCCGGCCAGCCAGGCCACGGCCACCGCCCTGGTCCTCAACGAGCTGCTCCTGAACGCGCTGGAGCACGGCTTCCCGGATCAGTCGGACGGGACCATCCAGATCGAGCTGGCCGACCTGGGGGACACCATCCAGATCTGCATCGAGGACAACGGCCGGGGGCTGCCGCCGGATTTCTCCTTGAGCGACAGCCGCAGCTTGGGGCTCCAGATCATCCGCACCCTGGTGACCGACGACCTGAAGGGCGCGATCCAGGTCCAGCCCCGGGGAGCGGTCCTGGCCCAGGCCGAGGGCGGGCAGGCCAGCGGGACGGAGGAGGAAGACGGGGCTGTCGAGCCCTTCTCCCAGGAGGCGACCCGGGGCACCCGGGCTGTGGTCACCTTCCCGAAGCGGCCCTTGAACGCATCCTGACCCGGGGCCGGAGGATCCCGCCTGCACCGGAATGGCCCGTGGCTTGTCCGAGCAGGCGCCGGGCGGCAGTGAAGCTTTTTGACAGCAGTGGCAGATTGCGTGTATATGTGGAGTTCGGCGCTGGAACTGGTTGACACGAAAGAGGCGAAAAAGTGGAGCGCACAAGGATCATCATTGCAGACGACGAGTCCCTGATCCGCATGGACCTGCGGGAGATGCTCACCAACCTGGGCTACCTGGTGGTGGGCGAGGTGGGGGACGGCCGCAGCGCGGTGAATCTGGCCCGGGAGCTGCGGCCGGACATCGTGATCATGGACATCAAGATGCCCGACATGGACGGCATCGAGGCGGCCCGCATCCTCACCGAGGAGCGGGTGGCGCCGGTCCTCCTGCTCAGCGCCTACAGCCAGCAGGAGCTGGTGCAGCGGGCCAAGGAGGCGGGGGTGGCCGGCTACCTGGTCAAACCCTTCCGGGAGAACGACCTGACCCCGGCCATCGAGGTGGCCCTGGCGCGTTTCAGCGAGTTCCGCGCCCTGGAGCGAGAGACGAAGGACCTGGCCCAGGCCCTGGAGACCCGCAAACTGGTGGAGCGGGCCAAGGGCATCCTCATGGACACCGAAGGGCTGAGCGAGTCCGAGGCCTTCCGTCGCATCCAGAAGATGAGCATGGACACCCGCAAACCCATGAAGACCGTGGCCGAGGCCCTCATCCTGGCCTACCAGGTGGGCAAGCGCTGACAGCGGGCGGGAGCAGGCATGAAACTCTCCATCATCATGCCGGTCTACAACGAGAAGACCACCCTGGAAGAGATCGTGCACCGGGTGCGGGCCGTGGATCTGACTGTGGGCCAGAGCCGGCGCAACGGCCTCCTGAACGGGCCGGTGACCCTGGAGCGGGAGATCGTCATCATCGACGACGGCTCCACCGACGGCACCCGCCAGATCCTGGATCGGTGGAAGACGCAGAAGCCCAAGGACATGCGCATCATCTACCACGCCCAGAACGGCGGCAAGGGCGCTGCCCTGCGCACCGGCTTCCAGCACGCCACCGGCGACATCCTGGTGATCCAGGACGCGGACCTGGAGTACGATCCCCGGGACTACGTCCGCCTGCTGGAGCCCATCCTGGAGGGGCGCACCGCGGTGGTCTACGGCAGCCGTTTCCTGGGCGGCCCCCGCTCCGCCATGAGCCTGGCCCACACCCTGGGCAACAAGGGGCTCACCTGGCTCACCAACCTCCTCTACGGCACCATCCTCAGCGACATGGAGACCTGCTACAAGTGCTTCCGCCGGGACGTCATCGCGGGGATGGAGCTGCGCAGCCGGGGCTTCGAGATCGAGCCGGAGCTCACCGCCAAGATCCTCAAGCGGGGCTACACCATCTTCGAGGTGCCCATCAGCTACAACGGCCGGGAGTTCCACGAGGGCAAGAAGCTGACCTGGCGGGATGGCTTCAGCACCGTGGCCGCGCTGCTCAAGTACCGCTTCCTGGACTGATGGGCAGCACACCCACCACCCTGTCCGCCGCTCTCCGGGCGGCAGGAGACACCCTCCGTTCCCCCTCCCGCCGCCTCCGTTCCCACACCC
>CAYQEB010000066.1:0-4126 GCA_964416395.1 uncultured Caldilineaceae bacterium
TCCTCCGCGATGAGCTCTCGGATCTGGGAATGGGCGTTGGGGTCGCGGCCGATGTCCTCCACCAGGTAGGGCTGCTCGGTGCGGTAGACGTAGCCGGTGATGGAGTTGTTGACGTAGAGGCTGATGCCCGAGGGGACATCCGGGTAGCCCAGCTGCCGGGCGATGACCAGGGTGTCGGGCTTGTCCCCGGGGACGAAGATGGCGCCCCAGGCTCCTTTCAGGGCGTCCATGCTGTGGACCAGGAGGGTCTCCATCACCGTGTCGATGCGGTCCGTGTCCCGCAGGGCGGTGGAGAGCTCCATGAGCACAGCCAGCTCCGCGGCCCGCTTGTGGGCCTCCTGGAAGAGCCGGATCTTCTCCACACCGATGGCCAGCTGCTCGGTGAAGATGGCCAGGAGGTCCTGGTCGTTGCGGGTGAAGACGTAGGGCCGCCGACTCTCCGCGTTCACCGCCCCCAGGATGCGATCCCCCAGGGAGATGGGCACGCAGATCCGGGAGCGGTTGATCTGATCCTGGGATGTGTACTCCCCATGGCGCCAGGTGTCGTTCACCCGGACGGGCTGGCCTGTGCGGATCACCTGGGCGAAGACCGCGTCCAGGGAGGCAAGCGTCTCCACCGCGACCCCGGGATGCTCCCCGTCCGCGTAGGAGAAGAGCCTGGGGCGATCCTCGTCCAGGAGCAGGATGCAGAAGCTGTCCACCCCCAGGGCCTGGCCGATGATCTCCGTGGCCTGGCGGATGAGCTCTTCCTCGTTGGTGGCCAGGGCCCCTGCGGTGGCCACCCGGTGCAGCGCGGACTGCTTGCGCACCTGCTGCTGCAGGGTCTGCTCGAAATGCTTGCGCTCGGTGACGTCCAGGGCGATGCCCACTGTGCCCACGATCTCCTGGGCCTGGTTGCGGAAGGGCTGGATGTGGGATTCGTAGATGCGGCCCCGCCAGAGATCCTCCCGCACCACCGACTGGCCCGCCAAAGCGTCCTGGTGGGCCTGGATGAAGGCCTGGTTGCGACGGGAATCCCGGACGAGTTCCTCCAGGCTCTGACCCAGGACCGCATCCCGATCGGGAACGAGGTGGGTCAGGCCCGAGCCCACGATGGAGGTGATGGTCAGGTCCCGGTCGGTGGTCCAAAGGATGGCCGGTACCTGGTCGCTCAACACCCGCAAGCGAGCCTGGTTCCGGCGCAGCTCCTGCTGCATCCGCCGGCGCTGGAGCAGCTCCTGGTGGATGCGATGGGCCATGTCCGCCACCAGCCCCACAGTGATCCCCACCACCAGCAGGACCATGTGGCCCAGCCAGCCCACGCCGTTCAGCGCGGCCGCCCAGCTGAGACCGGTCCCGGTGCTGATGAGCAGGGCGTTGAAGGGGAAGGCGGCCAATCCGGTGACCAGCCCGCCCAGGCTTCCCAGGAGCAGCCCCCCCAGGAGCACCAGGATGCCGGTCAGGGCCGCGGCGCCGTTCCCCAGCAGGTGGATCAAGCGAGGAAAGGCCAGGAATTCCGCCCCGAAGGCCAGGAGCAGGACGAGGCTGCGCAGCCAGATGGGCTGCTGTCGGATGGTGGCCAGGAGGCGAATGGTGTGGTCGGTGAGTCCTTTGGTCAGCACGGCGGAGGATACCTTTTGCCAGACGGCTGAGCCGAAGCCAGTGTGGGAAGGGGCGGAGAGCCGGACGGCTCCCTCGGCTGGGATCAGCAGGGCGATGCTGGACAAATTATGTCATCAATTCG
This sequence comes from uncultured Caldilineaceae bacterium, assembly GCA_964416395.1. Classification (GTDB taxonomy): domain Bacteria; phylum Chloroflexota; class Anaerolineae; order Caldilineales; family Caldilineaceae; genus S144-5. The sequence continues at coordinate 1,724 of CAYQEB010000066.1, forward strand.
CAGGGTGGTCAACTGTGTGAACGCGCCACCTCCTGAGCTCCTGGGCCCAGGAACGCCTACCCGGCCAGGAGCGGGGCCAGCTGAGCCGCCCAGGCCAGCACCTGCTCGTCCTGCCCGAAGCGCCCCACCAACTGAAGGCCCAGAGGCAGGCCGTTGGCCGCCCGGCCGGCGGGCAGCCCCACCACAGGCAGCCCCGCATGGGTCCAGGGCAGGTTCATGATGGGGTCCCCGGTGCTCTGGATGCCCCGCGGCGCGGGGCCGGTGGCGGAGGGGGCCACCCAGAGGTCGATGCCCTCCCGCTCCATGATGGCCTGGAGCTCCTGCCGGAAGGCCAGGCTGGCCTCCCGGTCCCGGGCCAACTGCTCATCCGTGACCTGCATCCCCTCCTGGATCAGGGCCTGCATGTGGCGGCTGTAGCGGTGGCCGTGGGCCGCGAACCAGGCTCCATGCACCCGGGCCGCCTCGCCAGCCACGATGCGCCGGTGCCGCTGGTTCACCTCCTGGATGGCCGCCATGACTGGGATCCGCTGCAGGGTGACGCCCTGGGCCGCCAGATGGGCCAGCTGCTCTTGAAAGGCGGCCAGGCCCTCCTCCGTGGCCTGGGCCAGGTAGGGCCCCTCCGGCACGGCCAGGATCGGCAGACCCGAGGGCGGAGAGGGCTCCTGCCAGCCTGTGCAGAGGAGGCTGGCGGCCAGCTGCATGCCGGCCACATCCTGGGTGAAGAGGCCCACGTGATCCATGGAGGGGGAAAGGTAGAGGAGCCCGGCCGTGGGAATGCGGTCGTAGGAGGGTTTGAAGCCCACGATGCCGCAGAAGGCCGCGGGGCGGATGATGGAGCCGATGGTCTGGGTGCCCAGGGCCAGGGGAACCAGCCCCGCGGCCACCCCGGCCGCGGATCCGCTGCTGGAGCCGCCGGGGGTGTGGGCCAGGTTGTGGGGGTTGCGGGTGGGGCCGGGGTGAAAGTAGGCGAACTCGGTGGTGACGGTCTTGCCCAGGATCAAGGCCCCGGCCTCTCGCAGCCGGGTGACCGCCGCGGCCTCTGGCCCGGTCAGGAGTTCCGGCGGCAGCTGGGAGCCGGCCCGGGTGGGGAAGCCGTCCACGTGGAAGATGTCCTTGACCCCCACCAGCCCGGCGTAGAGGGGCGGGCGCTGGCTGGGCTCCGGGTGGCGAGCCGCCAGGGCCTGGCCCTCCCGCTGCAGGCGATCTTGGCGGCCTGGCTCTGGGAGGAAGGCCTGGACCTGGGGGTCCACCTGCTCCAGTCGGTCACAGGCCTGGTCCAGGTAGGAGCGCAGGTCCTGGCGGCCGGTGCGCAGGGCCTGCACAGTGGCGTAAAGGGGATGGTTGGCGACAAACATGGCTCGACCTTTCTTGATGCGGAACTTGTCTTGACGCAGCTCCGGTCTCGATGCGACTGGCTCGGACCGTAGCCTGGAAGAACCGTGGTTTGGAAGAGATGGGCTGTGTGGGCAATAGGGTACCACAAATTGGCCGGAAAGAGCACCCAGGAGGCCTGGGCGAGCTTGTTCGAAAAGGCACGAGCGTGGGGAAATCAGCGGGAAACCGTGGCCCGGAGGACGGAAAATTTGAGGTGCAAATGGCCGCGGGTTGGTTGACAGGGCCCCAATCCGTCGTTATACTGTAGGAGAATTCCACTAGTGATGTGATTTGGAGCTGCGACATTTGCCCGAGGCTCAGGTGTTCTCGCCGGTGGCCCTGGGGTGTCTCAGCCAATCCGGCTACCGGGGAGGGCTTGCTCTTGGTGGAAGTCAAGGTTGGAGGAGTGGTTCCAGCTGGTGCGGTGCGGATCCAGCCTGGCAATCGGAGAAACGAGCGAAGCACCTAGGCGCGGCCACGTGTCTGGGTGTTTTTGTTTTCCCCGCTGGCAGCCGATTTCGGAGTTGATTTCGAAGGGTTGATTTCGAAGAGTTGATTTCGTCCGGTTCATTCGTTTCCACAGCTTCACTAGCCACGAAAGGACTGAAACATGGATTCAGCAGCGAGTCGGATCATCAAGGCCCGTCAGTATGCGGCGGAAAAGGACAAGCGGATCCGGGTGTACAGCTTTGAGGTCGAGATCCACGGGGACAATGCCAACCACTTCGTCAGCTACAATCGTGGAAAATGGGGATGTGACTGCGAAGAGTTTATCCGGCGCGGCATCTGTGCCCACGTGATGGCCATGGAGGAGATCCTGGGAGACTCCGTGGAACCGGCCTTCCTGCCTGAACCGGGCTCCGCTGCAGCATAAGGACGGCCCGAGCCGATCTGGACTGGCTGGACTGGAGGGCGCATCGGGGAATCGCCCATGCCGAGCGCCCCAGAGAACCGAAGAGGGCTCTGCATCGGTCACAACGATGCCGGACAGGTGAACAAGTCCGGCATCGTTTCTGTTTGCATTTCTGT
>CAYQEB010000066.1:4226-16188 GCA_964416395.1 uncultured Caldilineaceae bacterium
CGTTTCTGTTTGCATTTCTGTGTGCGGATCTGTGTACGGATCCCTGGGGGCGGCTTTTGACGCCAGGGTGTTTGTGCTTTATAGTTGTCTCGGCATAATATCCTTACCAAGCCTCCTGAGGCTCGTCTTTTTTCCTGCTCGCATGCCTTGTTTCCCTGCATCGAGACCAGATCCATGCCTGCCACCAGGATGGGCTCGGGCCGTTCCTGACCCCGCTGCCAGGATGGACCTTCCCAAACCCCCGAAATGACCATGAAGCGCACCGGGCAGTTGCTGATCGGTCTGCTGATCAGCGCTTTTTTCATCAGCAAAGCCCTGCCAGGGCTGCATCTGGGCCAGGTCTGGCAGGCCATCCGCGAGGCCCAGTACTGGTGGATCCTGCCAGGGGTGGCCGTCTACTTCCTGGGCCTCTGGGCCCGGACCTGGCGCTGGCACTTCATGTTGCGTCACATCAAGCCCATCCCCCTGAGCCGCCTCTTCCCCCTGGTCTGCATCGGCTACTTCGGCAACAACGTCTACCCCTTCCGGGCCGGGGAGGTGCTCCGCTCCTATGTGCTGCGGCGGCGAGAATCGGTGGCCATCACCTCCAGCCTGGCCACGGTCATCGTGGAGCGGGTCTTCGATGGCCTGGTCATGCTCCTCTTCGTCTTCCTGGCCCTTCCCTTCGCGCCCCTGCCCTCATTCTACCGGAACCTGGTGGTCCTGCTGACGGTGCTCCTGGTCGTGGCCACATTGATCTTCGTCTGGATGGCCATGCAGCCCACCCGGGTGGCCCGCTTCTACCACTGGACGGGGGATCGGCTCCTGCCCCGGGCCATCCGCGCCCGGACGGATGACCTCTACGAGCGCTTCATGGAAGGGCTGCACAGCCTGAGCAGCGGCAGCGATGTGCTCATGATCTTCGGGACCAGCGTCCTGGTCTGGCTCATGGAGACGGTCAAGTACTGGTTCGTCATGCACGCCTTCCCCTTCCAGGTGAGCTTCGTGGTGCTCATGCTCATGAACGGGCTGGTGAACCTGGCCACCACCCTGCCCTCGGCCCCCGGCTACGTGGGCACCTTCGACACCCCAGGCATCGAGACCCTGGCGGCCTTCGGTGTGGAGCGGAACCTGGCCGCCAGCTACACCTTCACCCTCCACGCGGCCCTCTGGATCCCTGTGACCCTGGTGGGGGCCTTCTACTTCTGGCGAGAGCACCTGCGCTGGGACGACATCGGCGCGGCCCAGCAGCAGGCGGATCGGCCCTTGCCTGTGGCGGACTGACCTGCCCAGGCCCAGCTTCCCCTTCGCCGCCATCCCAACCCTGTCAACGAATCACCGTTTTCTGCAAGCTGTTTTTTCCACAAAGTCGGAGGAAGTCCATCATGAAGAACATTGCTGTCGTCGGCACCGGATACGTCGGTCTGGTCACCGGCACCTGTTTCGCCAACCTGGGCAACAAGATCACCTGCCTGGACATCGACGAGGAGAAGATCGACCGGCTGCGTCAGGGGGAAGTGCCCATCTACGAGCCAGGCCTGAGCGAGCTGGTGGAACGCAACGTGAAGGCCGGCCGCCTCTTCTTCACCACCAGCTACGAGGAGGCCCTGGCCGATGCAGAGTTCGTCTTCATCTGCGTGGGCACCCCCAGCGGCGTGGACGGCGAGGCGGATCTGCGCTACGTGCGCATGGCCGCGGAGACCATCGCCAAGACCATGGACCATCCCCTCATCGTGGTGAACAAGAGCACGGTCCCAGTGGGCACCGGCGACTGGGTGGCCGACATCATCAAGCGCTCCCAGCCGGATCCCATCGACTTCTCCGTGGTCAGCTGTCCGGAATTCCTGAAGGAAGGCTCGGCCATCGTGGACTTCATGAACCCGGACCGGGTGGTCCTGGGCAGCATGGACCCGGAGGCCGCGGACAAGGTGGCGCAGCTTCACCTGCCCCTGCGGGCCCCCATCATCGTCACCGACCTGCGCACCGCGGAGATGATCAAGTACGCCAGCAACGCCTTCCTGGCCACCCGCATCAGCTTCATCAACGAGATCGCCGCCATCTGCGAGAAATTGGGAGCCGACGTACAGGAAGTGGCCGCGGGCATGGGGTACGATAAACGTATCGGCCCCCACTTCCTGAACGCGGGGCTGGGCTACGGTGGCAGCTGCTTCCCCAAGGACGTGAAGGCCCTGGAGCACATGGCCTTGGTCCACGGCTCCCACCCTTCCCTGCTGCGGGCGGTCATGGAGATCAACCGGGATGCCCGGCGCTGGGCCGTGCTCACCCTGCGGGAGCTCCTCCACGGGCTGGATCAGCGGCGCATCGGCCTGCTGGGCCTGGCCTTCAAGCCCAACACCGACGACCTGCGGGAGTCCCCGGCCATGGAGATCGCCCATCTGCTCCAGAACGAGGGCGCCCTCGTCTGCGGCTACGATCCGGTGGCCATGCCCGGCGCGGCCAAGATCAACCCGGAGATGCGCCTGGCCGAGGACCCCTACGAGCTGGCTCAAGGAGTGGATGCCCTGCTCCTCTGCACGGAGTGGGACGAGTTCAAGAATCTGGACATGGTCCGGATCAAGTCCGCGATGGCCCAACCCATCCTGGTGGACGGCCGCAACGTCTACGATCCGGCCCAGATGCAGGCCCTGGGCTTCACCTACCGGGGCGTGGGCAGAGGAAACCAAAATGGCTATTGATCTCACCCGCACCCAACCCTCCGGCACGGAGAACCTGCTCCAAACCCAGCTGGAGAACGGCCTCCAGGTCATCATCCAGGAGAGCCACATGGCCCCGGTGGCCAGCTTCTGGATCTACTACCGGGTGGGCAGCCGCAACGAGCTGCCCGGCCGCACTGGCATCAGCCACTGGGTGGAGCACATGCTCTTCAAGGGCACGGAGAAGTTCCCCCAGGGGGAGTTCGACAAGGTGGTGGCCCGGGCCGGGGGCCTCTTCAACGGCATGACCTGGCGGGATTGGACCACCTACTTCGAGACCTTCCCGGTGGACCGCATCGAGCTGGCGCTGGAGGTGGAGAGCGACCGCATGGTCAACGCAGTCTTCGACCCGGAGGAGGTGGAGTCGGAGCGCACGGTCATCATCAGCGAGCGGGAGGGCAGCGAGAACAACTACGCCTGGCTCCTGGGCGTGGAGGTGGATGCAGCCGCCTTCCAGGCCCACAGCTACCACCACCCGGTCATCGGCTGGAAGGGCGACCTCCTCACCATGACCCGGGCGGATCTCTACGACCATTACCGCACCTTCTACACCCCCCGCAACGGCGTGGCCGTGGTGGTGGGGGACTTCCAGGCCGAAGAGATGCTGGAGAAGGTGCGCCGCCACTTCGGGCACCTGCCCCCAGGGCCAGAGGCGCCGACGGTCCGCCTCCAGGAGCCGGAGCAACGGGCTGAACGGCGCATCCTCCTCCGGGGCACGGACCGGACGGCCCACCTGCAGATGGCCTTCCACGCGCCCCCAGCCCGCCACCAGGACTTCTTCCCCCTCATGGTCCTGGACGCGGTGCTGAGCGGGGCCAAGGGCATGGGCCTCTTCGGGGGCGGCGGCCCCAACCGCAGCAGCCGCCTCTACCGAGCCCTGGTGGACAAGGAGCTGGCCGTCTCGGTGAGCAGCAGCTACCTGCCCACCATCGATCCCTTCCTCTTCGGCATCGACGCCACCCTGGCCCAGGGCGTGACCCACCAGCAGGTGGAGGACGCCATCTGGGCCGAGCTGGTCAAGGTGCAGGAGGAGGGGGTCACCCCCGAGGAGCTGGAGAAGGCCATCAAGCAGACCAAGGCCCAGTTCGCCTACAGCAGCGAGAGCGTGACCCACCGAGCCTACTGGCTGGGCTTCAGCCAGGTGGTGGTGGACCTGGACTGGTTCGCCAACTGGCTGGAGCGCATCAGCGCGGTGACCAGCGACGACGTGCAGCGAGTGGCCCAGGCCTACTTCGCCCGCCCTCGCCAGACGGTGGGCTGGTACATGCCGGAGGAAGCGTGAAAAGGGGTGCAAAACCCATCCGGTGAACGGCGGATCGGTTGACTGGACCAGGTTGACTGGACTAGAGTTGATTGGGCTAGGTCGGATCAGAGATGGGAGATCCGAGATTGGATGCATGCATGCGCATTCGACGGGAGGTTCACCGATGACCATGCTCCGTGACGCCCCTGCCCGGCAGGAGGAATCCAGCGCCATCCAGGCCGGGCGAGCTGCTCTCAAGCGCTGGCGCGAATCCATCCCCCGCAATTTCTTCGCCTGTGACCCCAACCTGGCCCGGGTGCTGGCCATGTATCGGCCCGACTTCCCGGACATAGAGCCCCGGCTGCGCGCCTTCGGCCAGGAGGTGGCTACGGTCATCGACGCCGCGGCCACCCTCAACGACCGCATCCCCAACCATCCCCGGCTGGAGCGCTGGAACGGCATCGGCGAGCGCACGGAGGCGATCCAGTTTCACCCCTCCTACCACGAAGCCGGCCGTCCCGCCTACCAGGCCGGCCTGGTGGCCCTCCAGGAGGAGCCGGGCCACGTCATGGAACAGGCCGCCCTCTTCTACCTCCTCACCCAGGCCGGAGAGATGGGCCACGCCTGCCCGCTGGTCTGCACCATGGGCCTGGTCCGCGCCCTGCAGGCCCACGGCAGCCCAGAGCTGAAAGCCCGCTTCCTGCCGCCGCTCCTGGAACGGGACTACGACCGCAAGCAGACCGCCTCCCAGTTCCTCACGGAGGTCCAGGGCGGCTCGGACGTGGGGGCCAACGCCACAGTGGCCACCCCCGTGCCCGGCCAGCCCGGCGTCTGGCGGCTGAACGGGGAGAAATGGTTCTGCTCCGTGGCCAACGCGGATCAGATGCTCATCACCGCCCGGCCCGAAGGCGCGCCCCCGGGGACCAAGGGGCTGGGGCTCTTCCTGCTGCCCCGCCGCCTGCCCGACGGCCGGTTGAACGGCTTCTTCCTGCGCCGGCTCAAGGACAAGTTCGGCACCCGCACCATGGCCTCCGGCGAGATGGACTTCCAGGAGGCGCTGGCCTACCAGGTGGGGGAGATCCACGAGGGCTTCCACATCGCCGCGGGGATCGTCCTCAACACCTCCCGCTGGGCCAACGCCCTGGGCAGCGCCGGGCTTCTGCGCCGGGCCTACGTGGAGGCCTGGCACTTCGCCCAGGCCCGGGAGGCCTTCGGCCACCCCATCGCCCGCTATCCCCTGGTCCAGGAGGCCCTGGCCGAGATGAAGACGGACGTCCAGGCCATGCTGGCCTCCACCCTGCGCCTGAGCCATCTGCTGGAGCGCCAGGACACAGGCCAGGCCAGCGACCAGGAGCGACGGGTCTTCCGGCTGCTGGTGAACATCAACAAGTACTGGACCTCCATCCAGGCCAGCCTGGGCATCCGCCGGGCTCAGGAGATCCTGGGCGGCAACGGGGCCATCGAGGAGTTCTCGGTCATCCCCCGCCTCTACCGGGACGCGGTGGTCTTCGAGAGCTGGGAGGGCAGCCACAACGTCCTCTGCCTCCAGGCCGCCCGGGACATGCGCCGCTACGGCCTGCACCAGGACTTCTTCGCCTACCTGGCCCGGCTCCTGGAAAACGCCAGGCGGCCAGAGCTGGCCGAGCAACACCGGGCCGCCCAGGAAGCCCTGGACCGAGTCCAGCAGCGGGTGGACCGGCTCCTGGGGAGCGACGCCACCTTCTACCAGAGCCACGTGCGCCGGGTGGTGGAGGAGCTGGCCCAGGTGACCCAGGCCCTCTGTCTCCTGGCCGAGGCCGCCTGGGAGCGGGAGCAGGGGCTGGACAGCGAGAAACCGCAGGTTCTGACCTTCTTCCTGAACCGCTACCTGCGCCCTGGCTACGAGCCCCTGGACGATCCGGAGTACGCGGCTCGCCTGGCCGGCCTGGTCCAGGAGCTGTGACGCTCGTTCTCGGGGGAGCCTGACGCCGTGATCGACATGGACGACCTGGCCCAACTGAGCCTCTACGACCGCCAGGGCCTGCAGGAACGGGCCGCTCGAACCGAGGCCCGCCTGGCTGGAGCCCTGGCCGCAGCCGCGGCCTTCCCCCTGCCTCAGCACCCCGGAGGCGGCATGCTCCTCCTGGATCTACCCGGCAGCCTGGCCGGGGTGGCCCATCTGCTGGAGGAGCTGAGCCAGACCTGGACCACTCCGCCGGTCCTGCGCTGGCAGCCTATCCTGGCCCAGCTTCCCGTGCCCCAGGTGATCCTCACCACCCGCCCGCAGGCCCTGGCCTTCCGCCGGGCGGGGCGGGCCCAGGTGGTGGATCTGTCGGCTGAGATCCGGGAGGAGAGCCACCCCGGGGCGGTCTTCCTCTTCCTGCTGGGGCTGCTGGCCCGCTGGGGCGCTCCCCTGGACCTCCAGGCCCTGAGGGCCGAACTGGAAGGCCTGCTGCCGGAGATGGCAACCTTCCTGCCAGGGAGAGCCCAGGCGGAGAACCCGGCCAAGCAGCTGGCCCTGGCCATCCACGAGCGCACGCCTCTCTTCTGGGCCTGGACGCCCCTGGCCGGCGTGGCCCGGGACTGGTCCCTGCGGCTGATCCTCTATGCGGAGGCCAGCGCGGCCTGGGCCTCGGGCCAGGAGCTCACCAACGTGCAGGTCATGGCCCGCTTCCCCCGCTACTGGCCCCACATCTCCACCTTCGTGCAGCTGCCCGGCCTTGGCAGCCCAGGCCCGGAAAGGGAGAAGCGGCGCAAGCGCACCGAGGCCTTCCATCTGCTCCTGAGGAAGCGCCGAGCCGAGAGCGTGCCCGTCCCTGGGCCGGAGGATGTCTCCCCGCTGGTGGCGGCCTGGCGCCTGCTGGAGCTGGGGGAGTGGGTGGCCCTCTACAGCGCCAGCCTCTACGGCGTGGACCCCGCGGACCGGGTGCCCCTGGCCTTCCTGGAGGCGATGATGGAGTGAATGGTCTCCGGGGCGTTGAGGGTCCCCCGAAGAGCGGGAAGGAGCCGGACGCGAAAAGGGGATGGATCCGAGCGATCCATCCCCTCTCTCGTTTGAACCTCGGTCTGGAAGCGGCTTGTGCCCGCGCCTACTTGGGCATGCTCTTCAGGGCGTCATAGGCGGGGCGGCCCCAGATGGCGAACTGGGCCAGCTCCGTCCCCGGGTTGGTGATGCCGAAGTTCAGGTTCCAGGCGAAGGCCGGCCCCACGAAGCCCCACTGCTTCATGAGCTGGTAGGCGGTGACCAGGTAGCGGGCCTGCTCCTCCAGGGTCACGTCCCGGGCGTACTCGTAGCCGGGCACCGGGTTGGGGTCGCTGGCCCAGCCGAACTCCGTGGGCCAGATGCGCTTGTTCACATCCCCGTACTTGATCATCACATCCCGGTAGCGCATCATGGTGTCCTGGAAGAAGAAGGACGGATGGTTCTTGAAGCTGGGCTCGGCCGGGTCGTTGTAGCCGAAACGCACGTCCGGCGGGTTGTTGTAGCCGCTGGGATGGGCGCCCACCCCGTCCATGCAGTTCTTGGCCCCGGCATCGTACATGCGCTGTAGGTAGATGAAGTCGTCGATGGCGATCTTGCCGTCGTTGACCCCGGTGGGGGTCAGCGCGCCGGAGATGACGAACATGTTGGGGTCCGCCGCCTTGATGGCGGCATAGGCCTTGCAGAGCATGTCCACGTAGCGGGCGGGGTCCAGAGGCTCGCCGCCCCACTCGTACCAGAGGTTCTGCTCGTTCCAGACCTCGATGGCCTCCACCCGGCCCTTGTAGCGGGCCGCCACCGCGCCCAGGAAGTCGGCGAAGTCCTGGTTGTTGGCCGGCGGCCCCTCCACGCTCAGGTCGGTGTTGGCCGGGCGGGCCCAGTTGGGGGCCTTCACGATGGAGAGGAGCAGGTTCAGCCCGGCGCCGTCGATCTGGTTCACGATGCTGTCCAGGCCGCCCCAGCCCAGCTGCCCCTTGCCGCCGCTCTCGATGTCCTTCCAGGGCACCTGGATCTTGAGCCAGTTGAAGCCGGCCCCCTTGGTGGCGTTGATGGCGAAGCCGATGTCCGCCCCGCCCCAGGGCTGGATCTGGAAGCCGTAGCCGAAGCTGCCGCCCCCGGCCGGAGGGGGCGCGCCGGTCACCGCGGCGGGGCCGGCTGCGGCGGGCGCGGGTGCGGGGGGCTTGGGGATGTCGGTGATCACCGCCACGCCGCCCAGGTCGCCCGAGGGCTGCACCAGCTGCCCAAAGACCCAGCCCTTGCCGCCGTCGGCCAGCTCGATCTGCCACCAGTCGTTGCCTTCGTTCTTGCCGGTGATGCGGTAGAAGCGGCCCGGCTCCAGCTGGCCCAGCAGGGGATAGGCGGTGCTGGGCCCTTCCCGGATGTTCACGATCTGGCCACTGGTCAGCCCGGCGAACTCGGGCGTGGGGGTCGGCGTGGGCGTGGGCGGGATCTCCGGGGTGGGGGTGGCCAGGGCCAGGGCGACCGTCTGGGGTTGGCTCACCGGCGCGTTGTTCTGGACGATCTTGGCCTCCACGTGGATGTTGCCCTCGCCGGAGGGGGCCACAAAGGCGTAGACCGGCTCGTCCAGGGGACGGGTCTCCTGGGTGAGGATGCTGCCGTCCGGGTTGTAGACGGTGTAGCTCACGGCCAGGTCCGGCCCGCTCTGGCTGAGGAGCGCGCCCTGCTGGAACTGGCGGGCCACCTCCCAGATGCGGGGATCCACGTCCCCGGACTCCAGGGTGCGGACGCTGGCCCTGGAGACGTTGAAGCGCTGGAGCATGGCCAGCTTGTGGGCGAAGCTGTTGGCGTTCTCGATGTAGACGGTGCGCTCGAAGCCCTGGTCGTCCATGTAGGTGTAGAAGTACATGCCGATGGACTCGTCGAAGGTCACCCGGCTGAGCAGCCGGGGGTTGTCCAGGGTCAGCTCCACCGGCTCTCCCGGGACCGCCACCCCTTCCTCGGCCTGGATCTGGCCCAGGAGGGGCTGCAGGGCCTCCTGATAGCCCTTCTGGAGCAGGTAGGCCCCGCTGCGCTCCACCGAGAAGCCAGGCAGCTCGAACTGGACCTTGCTCCGCTCCACGTTGTCCGTGGTCCAGGTGAGCAGGGCCTCCATCTCGCCGCTGGGCTGGTAGGCCCGGGGATCCACCGGCGCGGGCACGATGAGCAGGTCCACCACCTGACCCAGGGCTCGCCAGTCGTAGCCGCCGGTGTCCCACTCCTCCGCGGAGATCTGCCGGGGGGGCTCCACCCGCACGGCCAGGGTCTTGTTCACCTCCGGGGCGTGCAGCCGCTCGGCCAGGCGCTGGACGAAACGGACGAAGTCGGCCCGGGCGGCCGGCTCCGCGTCCACGCCCCGGTAGTCGATGATGACCCCGGGGTAGAGGTTGGCCACCACCAGGTCCAGGATAGCGTTGAGCTGGTTGTCCTGGAGGCCAGGGTCGATGAGCATGTTGTTGATCAGGTCCGTGCGCACCACATCCTTCTGCCAGTTGCGCAGGACCGGGACGATCTCGTAGTTGCCGGCAGGGATGGGCTGGAGCGCCCCGTCCAGGGCGCCGTCACCCCGCAGATAGAGGCCGGCCACAGCCACCTGGGTCACCGCGCCGTCCACGTTGGGGGGCGCCTGGGCCGCCAGACCGATGTCCGCGGTCACCTGAGGCGGGGTGATGGTGGTCTGCATCACCATGAAGTTGCCCGGTTTGGCGTTGAAGAGCCGGGACTCGATGCGGTCCTCCGGGGCCAGGACCACGTTGGGCAGGAACTCCCAGGAGTCCCCGGTCCAGGTGTAGAGGTCCAGGGTCTCGTAGGGTTGGCTGTCGTTGGGGATGGGCACGCTCAGGATGAGCTCTCGAGGGGTCTCCCCCAGGATGTCCAGCTGGTAGAAGGGGCTCTTGGGGATGAGGGTGGAAGGCAGGTTCTCCGCGGCCGTCCGCAGTTCCGCGCCAGCGCTGCCGTTGAGAAAGTCCACTCGGGGGACGCTGCTCAGCCCCACCCGCACCGGCTGGTCCACCGCCTGGACGGGGAAGATGGCGGCGGTGCCGTCCGGGTCCGTCACCGTGGCCCCCTGGGCATCCACCTGGACGTAGCGCAGGGTCTGGATCCGGTCCAGGAGGTTGACTGGGGGCAGCAACAGGGCCGCCACAATCAGGATGGGGACCAGGACGAAGGTCACGATGGAGGCGGCAGAGCCTTCCAACAGGTTCCCCAGATTGCTCCAGAAGGGGGGACGGGCGCCGTAGTTTGTGTTTTGCATAGCTTCTTCGCTCCTCCGCGTAGTCTGCTGATCCTGGCCGCCTGAGGGTCCGGGAGGCAGAGACGTTCTCGCCCCGGCCTCACCCGAGCGGACACTTCCCAGGTTCGCAAGATCAGAATCGTAACGCCTATCATAGCATAGGCCCAAAGGGACACAAAAATCGCCTACGCAAAATTGCTGGGCCCCGGGGACGGGCGAGACCGGCCATCCTGACGGTCAGTTGTGTTCTTCCTGGCCATCCGTGCTATACTTGTCGTCACGGAACATCCGTGCTGGAGACAGCGGCTGGGCGTTGGGATCCGATAGCCGGGAGCCGGTCTGCAGGGGCCGATGGCCGTCGCCGGCCGCTTTGGGCCACCGACTCACGCGAACCACTGAGCCCACAGGCCCCTGATCCACAGGCCACTGATCAACGGATCCGCCGATCAACCCGTTCCAATCACCCAACAGCCCGTCGCCCAACAGCCCGATCACCTATCCTCCCATGGCCTACGAACTCACCCCGGACGGCAACCTGGTTTCCCGGCGACGGCGCTGGGCGGAAGTGCTCCTGGTCATCGGCTTCTTCGTGAGCCTGGTGGTGGCCCTGGCCGCGCTGGCCGGCCTCTACCTCCTGCAGGGGAGCCAGGAGCCGGCCTCGGTCGCAGATCCCCTCCAGGCCCTGGACCCCAGCCGGATCCCGCCCCGCTTGGCCCTGCTCCAGCTGGCCGACGGCCCGGCTTCGGCCCTGGCCTGGCAGGCCATCCGAGCCAACGAGCTGGACCTGGCCTACGCCACTCTCCTGTTCGACGCCCGGCTGGAGAACAGCCAGCGGGCTAACCTGCTCCTGCTCCTGGGCCAGGGCTACCGGACCAGGGAGGAGCGGGAGCGGGCCGGGTTCAGCTACCGCCTGGCCCGCACGGTGGGCATCCTGGCCGGGGACCTGGCGCCGGTGGAGCGGGGGCGCTCCCTGGTGCAAAGCGGGGAGGGGCTGGCTCTGGTGAATGAGCCGGCAGAGGCGGTGGCCACGGCCCTCCAGGCCCAGCTGGTGGCCAGCCGGGCTCCTGGGCTGCTCCCGGCCCAGCGGGATGAGATCCTGGCCCGGGTGGAGGCCATCCTGCGCCGACATGGCACAGCGGAGCAGCTGCGGGCCGTCCAGGAGCTGCGCCGAGGGCCCCTGCACCAGCCCGGCGGCGTGGCCCTGGTCAGCCAGTGGGCCAGCCTCCAGGAGCCCGCCCCCCTGGATCCGGTCCTGGAGCAGGCGGTGGCCAACCGCCAGGCCGCGGTGGAGGCGCTGATCCAGCGCATCCAGCTCACCGGCGGCCAGGACATCGAACCCGAGCGGGAAGCGACCCGCCTGGCCCTCTTGAGCGAGGACCAGGTGCGGCGGGACGTGGTGGAGCAGGCGCTCTCCACCGGCCCGCCCTTGGCCCAGCAACATTGGCTGCTCCAGGAGCTGCGGGCCTGGCAGGCCCTGAAGCTGCGGATCGGCCTGGGGGGCTTCGGCCTGCGCCTGGTCCCGGAGTGGGAGCAGGCCCTGGAGGGCATCCGCCAGGAGCTGAGGGAGACCACCGAGCGGCTGGCTGTGGTCCTGGAGGCCCAGATCAACTCCCAGAACGATCCTCTGCTGCGGGGCATGTTGCGGGTGGAGGTCCTGCGCTGGCTGGCCCTGCAAGGGGAGCTGGGCCTCTATCCGGAAGCGCCCTTCCCGGATCTGGCGGCCCGGCTGACCGCGGCCCAGACGGAGCTGGCCAACCTGGGCGCGCCCCTGGCCCTGCCCTTGACCTATGCGCCCGAGGAGCGCCTGCCCCGCTTCCGCTACACGCCCTGAGCAG
>CAYQEB010000066.1:16288-19699 GCA_964416395.1 uncultured Caldilineaceae bacterium
CGATCCATCCCCGGCCCCGAGACAGTGGAGCGCATCCCGCTGGCCAACGGCATCACCCTGCTGGTGCGGGAGAACCACTCCTCCCCTGTGGCGGTGCTGGAGGGCTACCTGCCCGTGGGCAGCCTCCACGAGCCGCCGGAGAAGGCTGGGCTGGCGGCCTTCACCGCCTCCCTCCTCACCCGGGGCACGGAGCACTACGACTTCGACACCTTCAACGAGATGGTGGAGTCGGTGGGGGCCAGCCTCTCCGTGGGCGGTGACGTCCACGTGACCCACTTCAACGTCACCAGCCTCTCCGAGGACTTCCCTCGGCTGGTTGCGGTGCTGGCGGACGTGCTGCGACGTCCCACCTTTCCCCCGGAGCATGTGGAACGGGTGCGGGGACAGTGGCTGGTCCGCCTGCAGGAACGGGACCAGAACACCCGGCGGATGGCCCACCGGCGCTTCTACGAGCTCCTCTACGGAGATCACCCCTACGGCCGGCCGGTGAGCGGCTACACCGAGACCATCCAGGCCATCACCCGGGAGGACGTGCTGGGTTTCTTCCAGGGCTACACGCCCAAGGGGGGCATCATCGTGGTGGCCGGGGACGTGACGGCCCAGCAGGTGCAGGCGCTCCTGGAGGAGCAGCTGGGGGATTGGAGCGGCCCCGAGGCGGACCAGAGCCTGCCCGAGCCCCCCCGGCACACCGAGGTCCAGACCGACTACGTCTCCCTGGCTGGCAAGATCCAGGCGGACATCGTGGTGGGCTCCCTGGCCATCGCCCGGACGGATCCGGACTACTTCCCGGTGCAGGTGGCCAACACCATCCTGGGCCGTTTCGGGCTCATGGGACGCCTGGGCGAGGTGGTGCGGGAGAAGCAGGGGCTGGCCTACTACAGCTACAGCGTGGTGGATCCGGACCTGGGGCCCGGCCCCTGGTACGCGGCCGCGGGGGTGAATCCGGTCAACGCCCAGCGGGCCATCGAGAGCATCCTGGGCGAGTTCCAACGCCTGCGGGATGAGCTGGTCTCTCCGGAGGAGCTGGCGGACACCCAGGCCCACATGACCGGCAGCCTGCCCCTGCGTCTGGAGACCAACGCGGGGGTGGCCAGCATCCTCCTGGACATGGAGTGGTTCGGCCTGGGGCTGGACTACCTGCAGCGCTACCCGGAGCGGGTGCGCCAGGTGACCCGGGAAGATGTGCAGCGGGTGGCCCAGAAGTATCTGCGCACCGACGCCTACACCCTGGTGGTGGCCGGCCCGGACGTGGACGCGTAGAGGGTGGCCATGCCGGACCGATCCCCAGCCCCCACCTCGATGGCCCGTCCCCGCCGCCAGCCGGCCAGCCAAGCAACAGGCCAACCGGCCAGCCAACGAGCAGGCCAACCGGTGATCCAGGTGCGGAAGCTGCGCAAGATCTACACCGTGAGCGAGCGAGAGGCCGGCGTCCTGGCTGCGCTGCGCGGGCTGGTCCACCGGCGCACCCGGCGGATCCATGCGGTGGACGGCATCAGCTTCCAGGTGGATCCCGGGGAGATCGTGGGCTTCCTGGGGCCCAACGGCGCGGGCAAGACCACCACCCTGAAGATGCTGGCCGGCCTCCTCCACCCGACGGACGGGGACGCCCGGGTGCTGGGCTTTCGCCCCTGGGAGCGGGACCGGGAGTACCTGCGGCGCATGACCCTGGTCATGGGCCAGCGCAACCAGCTCATCTGGGACATCCCGGTCATCGACTCCTTCGAGCTGAACCGGGCGGTCTACAACATCCCCCAGGACCAGTACCGGCGCACCGTGGAGGAGTTGGTGGCCCTGCTGGACCTGGGCCCCCTGCTCCACAAGCCGGTGCGCAACCTCTCCTTGGGGGAACGCATGAAGTGCGAGATCGCCGCCTCGCTCCTCCACCGGCCCCAGGTCCTCTTCCTGGACGAGCCCACCATCGGCCTGGATGTGACCATGCAGCGGCGCATCCGGGGCTTCGTGGCCGAGTACAACCGCCGCACCGGGGCCACAGTCCTCCTCACCAGCCACTACATGGCCGACGTGGAGGCTCTCTGCAAGCGGGTCATTGTCATCCACCACGGCGTCCTCCTCTTCGATGGGGAGCTGGAGGCCCTGGTGGAGCGCTTCTCTCCCTTCAAGCTCATCACCCTGGAGCTGGCCGGGGCTTTGGACCGGGACTTCTCCGTCTACGGCCAGGTGGTGCGCCAGGACGAAGGGACAGTCACCCTGCGGGTGCCCAAGGCGGCCACTCCCCAGGTCACCGGTCGGCTGCTGGCGGATCTGGAGATCCTGGACCTGACCGTGCAGGATCCGCCCATCGAGGAGGTCATCGAGCACGTCTTCAGCCAGCCGGAGGAGACGGGTGTGGTGACGGGGTGACCGGATTCGGAGAAGCGGCCAGATGCTGAGTCGGCCACCTGGGAGATCGGGGGAAAGCCGAGGGAAGAGCGGTTTTTTGGGGCGCCTGGCGTTCCCGCCACCCTGGCCTGCAGGGCTCCCTGCCGGCGCCCCGCCCACTTTGTTCCTAAGCACTTTGTTCCTGAGCACCTTGTTCCTGAGCCATGATCGCCCTTGGCCGAATCCGTCACTTCCTCGAGATCTACCGGGGCTTCTTCCGCACCTCCCTGGCGGTGCAGTTCCAGTACCGGGTGGCCATGCTCATCTGGCTCCTGGGCGGCATCATGGAGCCCCTGGTCTATCTGGTGGTCTGGACCACCGTAGCTCGGCAGCAGGGGGGCGCGGTGGGCGGCTTCACCCTCCAGGAGTTCGCCGGCTACTACATCGGGGCCATGCTGGTGAACCACGCGGTCTTCACCTGGATCATGTGGGAGTACGACTACCGCATCCGCACCGGTGAGTTCTCCGCCACCCTGCTCCGGCCCATCCACCCCATCCACAAGGACATCGCAGAGAACCTGGCCTACAAGGTGCTCACCCTGGCCGTCATGCTGCCGGCCGCGCTGCTCCTGGCCTGGATCTTCCAGCCGCGCTGGGCGCCCCAGTCCTGGGCCCTGGCTCTCTTCCCGGTGACCCTGGTCCTGGCCTTCTTCACCCGCTTCTTCCTGGATTGGAGCCTGGCCATGGCCGCCTTCTGGACCACCCGGATCAACGCCATCAACCAGGCCTACTTCGTGGTGCTCATCTTCTTCGCCGGCCGGGTGGCCCCCCTGGATCTCTTCCCGGAGGCGGTGCAGCGGCTGGCCATGGTCCTGCCCTTCCGCTGGATGCTGGCCTTCCCGGTGGAGCTGATCCTGGGGCGGCTGACCCTCCGGGAGGCCCTGCTGGGCGTGGCGGCCCAGCTCATCTGGATCGGCGTCGGCCTGGCCCTCTCCCAGACGGTCTACCGGGCGGGCATCCGCCGCTACGCGGCCTTCGGCGCGTAGGGCGAACAAGGAGGGGACGCTCCCTGCACGCTTTCACGCATCCCGT